>CALWTY010000029.1 GCA_944384585.1 uncultured Clostridia bacterium
TGTCGATTGCGTCCGGGTCGCCCTCATGGGCTTTAACGATTGTTTCATAGGGAAGAAGTTTACTCATGGCCTTTTTCTTCCATGAGCCGCCGTAACCGCTGCAAGGCAAGCTGGATATGCCGCCCCGCTGTGCTGCGTGTCCGGCCAATATGTACGCCGATGCCGTTAAATAGTAACTTTTTAGAATTACCGTCTTACGAGCACCCGTCTGACCGGGACTGTTTTTATTCAGAATTTTCCGCTTCGTCCGCCGTGAGACCGACCGGAGGAGCTGTAATGCGAGCCGCCTCCGCCGCCTCCGGAGGAGGAGCCGGTATCCTTCGGGCGCGCCGTCTTCGTCACCGTCCGGTAAAGGAAGATGTCGTTACGGTTATTGATCCTGAAGCTGTCTTTTCTGACATAATCGGAGGCCTCGTTGCGGGGCGCGACCGATTTCAGATTTCTCTTCATGATGCTCACGCCGATGAAGCCGACGATGACGCCGAGACCGAGCGAGATGATGATCATCCTGGCGTAATTCGGCATAATCCCGGCCCGGCAAGCGTCGGCAAAGGCATTAAACGCATCGCTGTATTGCCCGGCGCTGAGATACGGGAGCATTTTCTCCTCGATATTGTCAAGATCCGACTCCGAGAGCTTCTTCAAAGCCAGGCCGTGGGTCGTGATCGCCCAATCGCGATGCTCCATCGACAGCAAAAGCAGCACGCCGTCGTCGTTTTCCCCGTAGCCGTAGCCGTTGTAGTCAAAGAAATCGTCGGCATACGCCTGCGGGTATTTCCCCTCAAGAGAATTGACGGTCACGACCGCCACCTCGCACTTCATCGAGCTGCTCAGGCGGGACAGCTTGTCAAGAAGCCTTGATTCCTCCTCCTCCCCGAGCAGCTCCGCCCGGTCGACCACCAGCGGAAGCTGCCGCTCCGCCGGGATCTGTGCCGCTGCGACCGCCGACGTCAGCGGCAGCGCCAGAAGTACGGTCAACGCCAATATGATCACATTGTTCCGGATTTTCATCGTCATCACCTCTCAAAGGAACGCCGAAATCAGCTGAATCAGGAAGGAAGCGCCCGCGGCGATTCCGCCGATGACACCGAACCATTTCCAGTATGCGGCCTTGTCAAGGGGAAGATCCCCGACGAACTTTCCGGTCTGTCCGTTCATGGCGAAATAGTAGCGTTTTTCCTTCCAGGTGGTGGTCAGCAGCCAGACGGGATACAGCACATACCGCACTTTCCCGCCCGCATAGCGGAGGCTGCTGTTCTCCGGGATCACCGTGGAGTAGCCGTTGACGGTGGTGGAAAACAGGGTTTCCGTGCTGGTTTTGATCCGCTGGTTGGCACGCTGGCGGCTCTCCTCCGCGCTGACGTCGTATCGGTCGGCCAGATAGCCTGACAGATACGCGGTCTGAAAGTCCGTCGCCTGCGAGAAATCAAAGGGCTCGATCGATTCCATCAGCGCGTTTTCCATCTTGGTGGAGCCGTCGACCGGCACATGATCAAAGGTGACGGAGCCGTCCCGCAGCACCGAAAAATGCGAGGTCTCGGTATATCGGTAATCGTTGTCATGCCAGGTACGGACCTTGGTCGCCTTATAGCGGATCGTGGCATCGACTTCGGTATCGAAGAGCCAGAAGGGGACGTACACGCCCTTGATCTCGTCGATATGATTCTGATCCTTAAAGATTTTCGGAAGAAGGCGCTTCCCCTTGACATGGCGCTGCAGTCCTGCCTTCGCATCCTCCTTCCCGAGCTTGAAGGGAATGACGAAATCGGGACGAAGGTCGCCCGAAAGCCTTCCCGTCATCACAACGGGATTGCCGCAGTAGGGGCAGGAGGACGCCGCCGTCGTGCTGTCGCAGACGATCTCGCCTCCGCAGGATTTGCAGACATAGACCGACATCCCGTCGGCCTCCTCGCCGTTCCAGGTCTGCCCCTCCGCGTTCTCCCACTCCATGCTGTCGGGCTTTTGGTTATTCAGCGCCTCGTCGTAGCTTTTCAGGGTTTCAAGGTCGAACTCGGTATCGCAGTAGGGGCATTTCATCTTCTGAGATCCGCTGTCAAAAGCTATGCTCCCGCCGCAGCACGGGCATTTATACTCAAGCAGTGTATCCATCGTTTCGTCCTTTCAGAATACGCGCGTCGTCGTTATTTGATATCGCCCTCGTCGAACCGATCGCCGCACTCCGGGCAGAATTTCGGCGGATTCTTGGGATCGGCAGGCTCCCAGCCGCACTTGTCGCAGCGATAGAGGGGAGCGCCTGCCGGCTTTTTCGCGCCGCAGTTGGGGCAGAATTTGCCCTTGTTGACCGCGCCGCAGGAGCAGGTCCAGCCGTCCTCGGAAGGCTTGGGGCTTCCGCATTCCGGGCAGAAATTGCCGCTGACCCGTGCGCCGCACTTGCAGACCCAGCCGCCCTCCGGCTTGGGCTCCGGCTTCTTCGCGCCGCAGTTGGGACAGAAGTTGCCGCTGACGGTATTGCCGCAGGAGCATTTCCAGCCTCCCTGCGCGGGAGCCGCCGCCGGCGCGCTCTGCTGTTGTCCCATGGCAAAGAGATTCTGCGGATTGGTGCCGCCTGCGTTCATCGCCATGCCCAGCCCCATAAAGCCGGCCATCGCGCCGTTTTCATTGGAGGCCGCCGCCTTCATCGCCTCGGCCTGCGCGCCGACCAGCGTCGCCGCCGCCATTGTGGGATCGCGCATAATCGCCGCATGCTGTGCGTTCTTGATCAGCTCGGCGTCCTCCTCCGGCAGGGTGATCGGATTGAGGGCGATCGAGACGACGCTGAGTCCGCGCAGCTCGCTCCACTTCTGGGTCAGCGCCTCGTTCATTGCCTGCGCCAGCTCCTCGGCATGACCGGGGATGGCGTTGGGACGAAGCTCAAGACGGGACAACTGCGCAAACGCCGGCTGGAGCGCGCTGATAAACTCGGTCTTGAGCTGCGCGTCAAGCTCGTCGCGGGTATAGTCGGCCTCGACGTTGCCGCAGACATTGGTATAGAACAGCAGCGGGTTTGAGATCTTATAGGAATACAGTCCGGAGCAGCGGACCGAAACGTCGATATCAAGGTTGATATTGCGGTCGACCACGCGGAAGGGGATCGGATTGGGCGTGCCGAATTTGTTATCGACCAGCTCCTTGGTATTGAAATAATAGATCCGCTGATCCTTTCCGGTATCGCCGCCGTAGGTAAAGCGCTTCCCGATGGTCTTGAAGGTATCGAGGATGCTCTGTCCGAGGTTTCCCGCGAAGATGCTGGGCTCAGTCGAGCTGTTATAGGTGAATTCGCCGGGCTCGGCGCAGACCTCCACGATCTTGCCCTGCTCCACGATGATCATGCACTGACCGTCGGCAACCGCGATACCGGAGCCGTTTGAGATGATGTTGTCGTTGCCCTTCGTATTGGAGGAACGTCCGCTGATTCTCTTCTGTCCCTTGGTTACAAGGGTGCTTTTATCCATTGAATCGCAGTAGAAGAACTCCTTCCACTGATCGGCAAGTGTACCGCCGAGCGCACCGATACCGGCTTTGATAAGTCCCATAGTTGTGATTTCCTTTCCTTTTTTCAATACCCGTGATATTGTATGATATGTCTGTCAGGATATGTCTGCCGGCGCGATGCCGACAAAATTATTATAGCATAAACCTTCGTTTTTTTCAACAGCAAATTCCGATTTCCGCCAATTTCCGTCATTTTCTGTCAGCATCGCCGTCCCGGCGGCCTGCTTCCGCCTTCAGGCGGCGCTTTCGGTCGGAAAGCACCCGATCGACAATATCCCGCCGTCCCCTGCCGCAGGCGACCTGAATGATATCGAAGCCGGGACGGCGGTTGCCCTCCACCAGAACCGGACCGTCGGGGGTCAGCGCGACATCCCATCCGATGACGGTGATCCGCGGCTCGATCCGGGACGCGTCGCAGACCATCCGGCGCACCTCCTCCCAATACGGAAGAGGATATCCGTCGAAGACGACGCCGGAAACGGGATGCGCCCGGAAGCGGTTCAGCGCCTTATCAACGCCCTCGCCGCAGAGCCGTCCGCTTTCGGGATCCACCGACACCACCATGCCGCCTCCGTGAAAATTGTCGACGTCGGCGTTGCCGTTCCCGACCCGCAGACCGGCAAAGACGATGTTCGGCGTGCCGTCAGCGGAGGAGGTGACGATGCGGAGGGTATTGACGCTCCGCAGGCAAAGCGCCGCGAGGCTCTCATGCTGTCGGATATATTGCTCGACGAAGAGGCGGTTCTCCTCCAGGCGGCGGCGGTATTCTGCGGCATCCCCGACCTCCGCTGCCGAGACCTTTCTCACGCCGTGGCCGCCCAGCCCGTCGATCGGCTTCTCCATAAAGACCTCATTCTCGGCAAGAAAGCGGGAGAGCGCCTCGACATCTCCCTCTGCGGGATCGAAGAAGCTGCGGCGGGTATAGGCCGAGAAAGCCCGCAGGAAATTCGGCTTGACGGTGAAGACGGTCTTGAACTGCGGGGGGCTGACCTTACGGTAGAAGCGATCCTGCGTGCGGATGGTGACGTAGCGCCGCCGCTCCCTGCCCGACCTGCGATAGAACTCGTAGTTGAGGTAATCGGTCAGTCCGCTCCCGTAAATCACGGCGCAGCAGGCTGCGTCGATCATCATCGGCAGGCGCTTTTTTCCGGTCTGCGCCGCCACCCGGCCGAGATTGTCGTAAAAGCGCCGATAGCCGGCGCCCAAGGCGTATTCAAGCATTCCCATATCATCCGGACGCTCTTGCGGGGCAAAAGCCCTCCTTTTCTTGTACTCATTGCTCACATTGTATCATATCGGCGGCGCTTTTGCAAGAGAAAACGGGATTTCCTTTCGGAAATCCCGTCGGATGTACCCGGCCGGAAGGGCTGTCATGCGCTCCTTCCCGCCGCGTGTTTGCCGGAGGTATCGGTCTATCGGGAAGCGTTCCCGTCCGCGCTTCCGGCGGAGGAGCAGACCGCATCGGTCTTCCGTTCGCCTTCCTCGCTTGCCGCCGCTGCGACGGCAGCCTTCTTCTTCTTTTTCTTTTTGGTCAGACGGTCGATGATATACTGCGCGCCGACCTCTCCGCTTGAGCCGAGATTGTAGAAATACTCCCGCTTGAGGCTGCTGATCTCCCCCTTGTATTCCTCCTGCCGGGAGAGAAGATCCCGCACGACGGCGTCGATGCGACCGACGTCCTCCTTTTCGATCGCCAGCCCGATGCGGCTGCGCGCGGTGATATCGAAGGGCTTGATTCTGATCTTCTTATACGCCTTATTGACCACCTTCATCTGCGTATTGATGAAGAGGGTGGGCTTATCGGTGGCGAAGCTGAATTCAAAGGCGATGGCAGACCAATCGGTAATGAGCAGATCGGCGGTATAGACGGTGACGTTGGAGGAAAAATCGGTCTCGATGGCGAAATCCTCACTGAAGCGGTCCTCATACTTGCCGAGGATCTCCTTGATCCGCACCGGGAAGCGGCGGACATACTGCGGATGGGGGCGGATCACGATGCGGAAGCCCTTGCCGTACAATCCCTCCACCAGGCCGTCCAGGCAGGAATCCATCAGGTTATCGTACTGCCAGGAGGGGGCGATCAGGATGGTGGGCTTCTCGTTCGGGGTCTTGTCGGAGGCTTCATAGGCGGCGATCATGTTGTCGATCAGCCCGTAGCCGCACTCCACAATCTTCTTTTTTTTCGTCCCGCGCAGCTCCTCCAGCGCTCTGACCTCCTCTGCCTGCGCCGGGCTGACGGCGAAGATGGTGTCGAAATAATCCAGCGCCCCCGTCCGATAGGTGAGATTGAGGCTGGTGCAGCCGTGGTCGACGTAGATATATTCCACATCCTTCCGCACCTTGGAGCGCTTGATATGATACTTTTCAAGATCGGGAGTCGTCATCACGACGATATCGGCCTCCACCTTCATCATCAGCGAAATCAGGCGGGTCTCGTCGACGTAATAGGGGATGATCCGCGGCTCGTTCATCGAAAAGATCGCGTCGTTGGGATCGCTCGTCACATAGTGAATGGTCAGGCGGGAGCCGCGGAGGATCGCCTCGATGATATTCTGAAAATACTTGTAATAGCCGCTGCCCTCGGAATAGAACATCAGCTTCATATGCTCCGGATTGTCGGAGCGGCAGAACCTGCGGTAATCCTTCCTTGCCAGCTTGCGGTTGAGTCTTCTGACCACCCGCTCCGCGGCGACCTCCCGCTTCATCTCCTCCAGCGCCTTATAATCGATGTACTTCTTGGGATCGTAGATCAGGTTCACCAGATACATGACGGCGATGGCGAAGAGGTTGCCCCATGCCCAGTAAAGCCCGACCCCCGCCGGAACGATGAAAGCGAAATAGGTGGAAAAGGCGATCATGAAGATCGTCATTCCCCACCGGGAGAGCTTGCTCTGTTCGATCTGCAGAACGTTGATCCGATTCTGGATCCAGCAGAGCAGCAGCGCCGTCAGCCCCGCCAGCACCGGCACGAGAAAGAGCAGATCGAGGCGGGCGACATTGGGAACGGCGGCAAGATTGATGCCGAGGAAATCCATCCGCAGCCCCTGCACGGCGTTGATCACGCCGCTGTCAAAGGAGGAAAAGCTTCCCGCGAAGGCGGGATCGGAAAGCAGCTCAACCACCTTGAGCTGTGCCGTTGAGCCGAGCGCCTCCACCGTCGTACCGCTCAGCTCCGCCGCCCGCTCTACCAATGCGGCGACGGTGTCGGCGGGGATATGGAGCAGATGCTTCAGGGGCTTATAGACGACGTCGATCAGACCGAGAATGATCGGGAGCTGGAGCAAAAGCGGCCAGATCCCCGCCATCGGGCTGTATTTTTCCTTTTTATACAAGGCGTTCTGCGCGTCGAAATAGGCGTCCTTGTCGTCGATGTACTGATAGCGCAGCGCCTCGAGCTGCGGCTTCATCTTCACCATTTTGATGGAGTTCTTCTGAACAAGAAGCGAGATCGGGAACATGATCACCTTGGTCAGCAGGGTGAAGATCATGATGGCCACGCCGTAATCGCGGACCAGAAGCCAGCAAAGCCGCATCAGATAGCCGAGCGGTACGCCGATGATCGTATTGATGATTTCCATTGTATTCTCCGAACAGTATTGTATTCTCCGAACCGGATCGCAGGTCAGCGGACAGGCTCACGGCCGGGAAGACCATGCCCCATCCCCTCCCTCAACGACCGACGGAGGGTCGATCCTCCGACAGAGGCGGCGGGCACTTCCGTGCCGAATGCAGATCCTCCGTCAGAGACGGAGGTTGCTTCCGCGGAGGAGGGACACCGGCGGAGGGAACGGAACACGGGATAATAGCAGAACACCGCCTTGGCCTCCACCGCTCCGACCGGAACAAAGGGATCCTCCCAGAACCGCGAATCGCGGGAAGCGCCTCGGTGATCACCGAGGAGGAAGAGCATTCCCTCCGGCACAAGGGTCTCGGGATAATCGCCGCCGTCCGGCAGGATATAGTCCTCCGACAGCGGCTGCCCGTCGATATAAACGACCCCCTTCTGCATCATGAAGCGCTGTCCGCCGACGGCGATCACCCGCTTCAGCAGCAGCCTGCCCGGGATCTCGCGGTGTCGGAACAGCACGATATCCCCCGGAGCGGGAGAGGAAGTACGATAGGCGGGACGGAAGCCCAGCACCAGCGCCCCCGACGGCACGGTCGGTTCCATCGAGCCGGAGGGGACGCGGACATTCAGGATCAGGAAGGAATTGAGAAGAAAGGCAAGCAGGACAGCCCCCGCCGGGATCAGAAGCCAGCGAAGTCCCCGCGCAGTCTCCCGCTTCATAGGGCTGACAGGGGAGGCACGGTGTCTCCGACGGATCGGTTATTCCCCGTCGTCCTCGTCTTCATCCTCATCCTCATCCTCTTCCTCCTCGCGTCTCTTTTTCCGGGAGACGGCGCGCTTCAGCCGCCGCCAATAGAAGCCGACGGCAGCGCCTGCCGCGATCACGACGCCGACGAGAATCTGGAAAATGAAGGTCGCGGCGGAGGGATCGATATACGCGAAGGCGGTCTGCAGGAACATCACCATCGCAAGGGCGAAAAAGGCGAGAAAAGCAAGCAGTTTTTTCATGAGAGTATCTCCATTCTGTATTGTTATGAGTCTTATCCGCTTCGTTCCGTCAGCGGTTTGCGTCATAGTAGGGATAGCGGATCGGGTCGACCGAGACCTTCTCCCAATTGGAGAAGTCGTTGGCGTCGCCGGTGATCCGATAGGTGATCAGATTCACGTCCCGCTTGGTCTTTTCGGCGTTTCCGCCGTTCATCCAGAAGTAGCGGACCATCTCCTCCTCCTCTCCGATCGACTCGATGGTACGGCCGTAGGGGGCGGGGTCAAGGCCGAAGTACGAGATGATGCTGGCGCGGAGGTTATCCTGCGTGATCTGTTTATGGGAGCGCTTCATCGGCGCGTCGGGATCCGCGCCCGCCGGCTTGATGAAGAGTGCCAGCACCCGCTCCCCGTCCAGCTCGGTCATATAGCCGGTTCTGGCGTGATCGGCCGAGATGATGATGGTGGTGTTATCGTAGACGCCCAGCTTCTTGAGCTGCTTGATATATTGGAAGATGGTGTCAAGGTTGCCTCGGATCTGCTTGTGCCGCCCCGTTTCGCTGTACTCCAAGCCCTCCATCGGCTTGCAGTTCTCGTCCATGCGGAAGGGATCGTGCGCCCCCTGCAGATGGTAGAAGAGGAAGGAGCCGCGGGGATTGTCCGAGAGGCTGAGTCCCTTTTCGTCAAACTCTTTGCGGAAGAGGATATCGTCGGTGGCGTAGATATTGTTGCGCGTCCCCTCCCCGCCGTAAATAAAGCCGTAGGAGATATCCCCGGTATAGATGCGGTAATAGGGCTTCATCATTTCGGGGAAATAGCGGTAGGCAGACAGGCCGTACATGGCGGAGAGAATCTTCATCGGATCAGCCGTGTGGGTCGGAGAGCCGATGTTGGTGATCTCCTCCCGCCCGTACTCGGAATTCTGCATGATATAGGTGATTTCGGAGTAGACCTTGGTGTCATAGCCGGCGTTACGGATATCGCGGAGGAAGGTTCCCTCGCTCCACGCCTTTTTGAAATAATCCGGCATCGGGATGCTGTAGTCACATTTCACACCGGTCAGAAGGTAGGCGACGGAGGGACAGGTACGGGAATAGCTCCCCGTCAGGTTCTCGTAATAGGTAAAGCCCTTGAATTCCTCCTTCAGCTCCGGGTATTTCTCAAACTGAATATCGGCATACCGCTTGTCGAAGCGGTCGAGCAGGAAGAAGACGACGTTTTTCTCCTCCGACACCTCGTAGATGCTCTCCTTGGTGAAGAAGCCCTCGTCCGAAACATCCCCTTTCGGCATTTTGATCAGAAGCGAGACCAGCGCGACGGCCTGCGCGCCGACCAGAACCAGCGATACGACCCGCACGACCTCCTTCCATGTCCTGCGGCTGAAATACTGCAGCGCAAGCGGGATCAGGAGAAGGATTCCCCAGACCATCAGGTTGAGAAGCGCCGCTCCCTTATAGTTCTGCCACACCACCTCGCTCCCGTCGAGCGCACCATGGTCAATATTCAGAAGATTGCCCTGAAGATAGCCCGCGACAGTGAAGGCAAAGACCGCCGACACGGCGTAATTGTAGATCTTGCCCCGCAGCAGGGTCAGCACCGCCGTCAGTGCCGCCGCAAGCAGGATTCCCGCCGGAACGGCCGGTATGACAAGATATTTGAAGGAAAAGGCAAAGAAGGAATTGTTCGAGAGGTAAAGTTCAAACGGCCCGAAGATGAAAAAGGTAAAGACGAAGGCAGACGCTGCCGCCAGCGCCGTGAACAGCCGGGCGGAGGTTTTCCGCTTGTCCTCCCAGAGCAGCGTCATCTTCTCCCCGACACTCATTCGGCGGCGCTTCTTCTCCGGCTTATTCTCCCCTGCAGGGTCGGTTCCGGCCGCGGTCTCTCCCGCGGCTGCGTTGCCGCCCTCCTCTCTTTCCGGGGCTTTGTTCTCCTCTGCGGGCGATGCGCCCGTCTCGTTATGTACTGCCGCGGCGGCCTTCCCGGTCGCCTGCGTTTCTGTGCTGTGTTCTTTCAAATCACTCGGATCCTTTCGCGATTCATCAGGTTTGCGGCTGCGGGCGAGCGCCCGACGGCGTCTCCCGCGCAATTCGTTCAGACGGAGCTTTTCATCAGAAGTTCCGTGAAGGCGCGAAAAAACCGACTCTCTCCCGCGGAGGGAGTCCCGGCTTTTCGACTGTCACTACATTATAGCACCGATGTCGGTACTTGTAAAGTGCGGAATGTTAAATTTTCGTTTCCTGATTCCGTTTTTCCCGCGCGATTCCGGCTTTGTTTTTTTGTATATTGTTCACAAATTGCGTCTTTGACCGGCATTTTACAAATTTTACAAGAAATATTCACAATTTATTCTTGAATTATGTTCATTTTCGGAGTATAATACCCGTAACGCGAACGCCTCCGCATCTCAGAAAATTATGCTAAAAAGAAAGAGGAACCGTTATGAAACACACTTTTCAAAAGACCGTCGCTGCACTTCTGGCGCTTCTGCTGCTCACGCTGAGCTTCTCCGCCTGCGGCGAGAAGAAAAAGGTGATCACCATCTACGCCACCTCCGAGGATTTCCGGATCGAAAACGCGCAGAAAATGTTTGACGAGAAATTCCCGGAATACGACATCCGAATCGAATACAAATCGACGGGCGATCTCTCCGCCAAACTCATTGCGGAGGGCAAGAACACCGACTGCGACATCATCATGGAGCTGGAGAACGCTTATCTTGAGAAGATCTCCGACAGCCTTGCGACCCTGTCCGACGTCGATTTCGGCGTCTACCTCGACGAGCTGGTCCCCGAAAGCCGCAAATATGCGCCGCTCATCCGCACCTCCGCCACCGTCATCATCAACCGCAAGCTCCTTGAGGAAAAGAACGTCCCCGTTCCCACCTGCTACGAGGATCTGACCAAGCCGGAATACAAGGGACTGATCTCAATGTCCAATCCCAAGGCCTCCGGCACCGGCTACATCTTCTACCTCAACCTCGTCAACGCATGGGGCGAGGAAAAGGCGCTTACCTATTTTGACGATCTGTCGAAGAATCTGTCGGGCGCAGGCTTTACCTCCTCCGGCTCCGGCCCCATCCAGGCGCTGAAGATGGGAGAGGCTGCCATCGGCTTCGGCATGATCTTCCAGGCGGTGACCGAGATCAACAACGGCGCCGAGTTCGAGCTGCTCTATTTTGACGAGGGATGTCCCTTCAACACCTACAGCAGCGCCGTGATCGAGGGCAAGCAGAACGATCCCGACGTCATGAAGGTCTTTGCCTACCTGCTCTCCGACGTTGCGCCGAAGGACAAGGAGCTGTTCGCCCCCGAAAAGATCTACAAGGATCGCGACTTCAAAACCGAAAACTTCCCCGAAAACATCCCTTACGCCGGCATGAAGGGCGTGAGCGATATCACCGTAAAGGAAAGCCTGCTTGACAAATGGAAATACTGAGAACCGTCTCGCTCTCCAAGCGCTTCGACGGCCGCGCCGCGCTGGAGGATGTGAGCTTTTCCGCCGAGCGGGGGGAATTCCTCTCGATCCTCGGCCCGTCGGGATGCGGTAAGACCACCCTGCTCCGCATCCTGATCGGACTTCTGCCGCCCGACGGCGGCTCCGTTCTGCTGGAAGGGAAGGAGATCACCCATCTCCCTCCCGACCGTCGGAAAATGGGCATCGTCTTTCAGAATTACGCCCTGTTTGAAAACATGACCGTCAGAAAGAACGTCGAATACGCCATGCGCTTCCGCCCCTCCCTCCGCGGGGAGGCGGGGGCGCGCGCCGACGAGCTGCTCCGCCAGATGGGACTGACGGAGCATGCGGGAAAATATCCGTCTGAGCTTTCGGGAGGACAGCAGCAGCGGGTCGCGATCGCGCGCACGCTGGCGCTCAACCCCGAAATCGTGCTGTTTGACGAGCCGATGAGCGCCCTTGACGTAGCGACGCGGCTGTCGCTCCGCCGCGAACTGAAGGAGCTGCAGCGCCGCTTCGGAACGACGATGATCTACATCACCCACGATCAGGAGGAGGCCTTTGCCCTGTCCGACCGCATCATGGTCATGGGAGAGGCAAGAATCCATCAGCTCGATACCCCCCGCGGACTGCTCGACCGCCCCGCAGACGACTATGTCCGCTCCTTCGTCCTCGACAATCTGAAAGCGAAGATCGATTCTCTCGCTGCCTATATGAACTGACGGGAGGCGCGCCATGACATCCTCCAGGCATTCCGTGTTCGGCAGGACGACAATCCTGCTGCTCTGCGGCTTCTTCGCGGCAGCGGTGATCTGCCCGCTGATCTCGATGCTGATCCATCTCGGAGACGCCGACCTTCCGGCGCTACTCTCAGACGAAGGCATCCGGACGGCGACGCTTCATTCCCTCGCCGTCTCGCTTACCGCCGCCGTCATCGCCATTCTGCTTGCCTTCTGCGCCGCCAGGTGCATGACCCGGACTTCGGTGCGCTTCAAGGGCTTTTTTCATGTCTGCCTCCTGACACCGATGCTGATCCCCTCGATCTCCCACGGCATGGGGCTGATCATCCTGTTCGGCTCAAACGGCATCCTGACCCGGCTTTTCGGCATGGAGAAGGGCATCTACGGCTTCCCCGGCATCGTGGTCGGATCGGTGCTGTATGCCTTCCCCGTCGCTTATATCATGATCTCCGACATCCTCCGCTACGAAGACAGCACCCCCTACGAGGCCGCCGCCGTCCTCGGCATTCCGAAGCACCGGCGCTTCACCGCCATCACCGCGCCTTATCTGAAGAAGCCGATGATCAGCGTCGTCTTTACCGTCTTCACCCTCATCGTCACCGATTACGGCGTTCCGCTGATGATCGGCGGGATGTACAAGACCCTTCCCGTTCTGATGTACGAGGAGGTCATCGGGCGGCAGAATTTCGCCAAGGGCAGCTTTTTCGGGCTGATCCTGCTGCTGCCGGCGGTCGCCGCCTTCCTCATCGATCTCTTCTGCAAGGGAGATCGGCGGAGCGGAAGCGTCTGCCGCCCCTTCTGCCCCACCCGGAAGCAGCCCCGCGACACCGCTGCGCTGCTTGTCCTGATCCTGCTGTCGGTTTGCGTCGTCTTTCCCATCGTCGCCTTCATCACCCTCACCTTCACCAAGAGCTATCCCACCGACATGAGCCTGTCGCTGCATCACGTTCTCAACACCTTCCGCAAGGGGGCAGGGCGGTATCTTCTCAACTCGCTGACGATCGCCCTCCTCACCGCCTCGGTCGGGACGGCCGTCTCCTTTCTCTGCGCCTGCTTCACCGCGCGCTCCCGCAGCCGCAGCACGGCCTTTTTGCACCTGATGTCGATCCTCTCGCTGGCGGTTCCCGGCATCGTGCTGGGTCTGTCTTACGTTCTTTTCTACAGCGGGAGCTTTCTCTACGGCACACTCGCCATTCTGGTGCTGGCCAACACCGTCCATTTCTTCTCCTCCCCCTACCTGATGATCTACAACAGCATCGGAAAGCTCAATCCCAATCTGGAGGGGGTGGCGGCAACGCTCGGCATCGGGCGCTTCCGCCTCGTCCGGGACGTGATCCTTCCCCAGACGGCGACTACTCTGGTCGAGATGTTCTCCTATTTCTTCATCAATTCCATGATGACGATCTCGGCAGTCGCCTTTCTGTCCAACATCACGACCAAACCGATCTCCCTCATGATCCCGCAGTTCGAAGCGCAGATGCTCCTTGAGGCCTCCGCCTTCGTCTCCCTTCTGATCCTGGCCGCCAATCTCGCCATGAAGGGGATCGTCAGGCTGATCCGATCCCTCCTGTCAAGGAAAAAACCGTCGGCCGCGCCGACTACCGATTGAAAGGAATCCTCCCATGCTCACCAAAAAGCAGTTTGATCTGCTGGCCGCCCTCGAACGCTGCGGCGGCAGATCGCAAAGAAGCCTCGCCTCCGAGACCGGCATCTCTCTCGGTGCCGTCAACAAAACCCTCGCCCAGCTCAATGAGGCCGGCTTCCTGCAGGACGGGGCGGTCACCCCGGCAGGGCTCGACGCGCTTGAGCCCTATCGGGTGAAGCGGGCGGTCTTCATTGCCGCCGGCTTCGGCTCCCGCCTTGTCCCGATCACCCTCAATACCCCGAAGCCTCTTGTCCGCGTCAAGGGCAAGCGGATCATCGACAGTCTCCTCGATGCCGTCACCGCCGTCGGGATCAGCGAGATCTGCATCGTGCGCGGCTATCTCTCGGAGCAGTTCGATCAGCTGCTCTACAAGTACCCCGACATCCGCTTTATCGAGAATCCCGCCTACAACGAAGCCAACAATATCTCCTCGGTCATGTGCGCCCGCTATCTGCTTCAGAACGCCTACGTCTTTGAGGCCGATCTTCTGCTCTACAACCCCGCCCTGATCACGAAATATCAGTATTCAAGCAACTATCTCGGCGTGCCGGTCAAGGTCACCGACGATTGGTGCTTCACCTCAAAGAACGGCGTCATCACGGGTCTGCAGGTCGGCGGGACGGACTGCCACCATATGTTCGGCATCTCCTACTGGAGCGCCGAGGACGGCGCAAGACTGGCGGGACACATCGAACAGGTCTACGGTTCGCCCGGCGGAAAGGAGCGCTACTGGGATCAGGTGGTCTTCGACTATTTCCCGTCGGAATACCGCATCACCATCCGGGAATGCAGCTTCCTCGATATCGTCGAGATCGACACCTTCCGCGAGCTGAAAAAACTTGACGACACCTATAATACCTGACGGGAAAAACAAAGGGCACCGCATCCCCCCCTCGGAGGGAATACGGTGCTTTTCCTGTCCCCGCGCTTGCAATGAAGCGCGGAATATGATATAATGGGAGGGATCGGCGCTCAGCCGTAGATCAGCTCCTCGAGATAGGCGCGGCTTTTGTCGAAATCAACGGCAATCACCGATGCGCCCCCCGGCGTCGTGGCATAATTCCAGGAGTCGCCGTGCGATCCGTAGGGCAGCTTATCGGAGCCGAGCTTCAGACTGCTTCCCAGCGACAGAACCTCCTTTGCCAGATCAAGCGTCTCGGAGAGCTTGATGTTGGTTTTGATCAGCTTGAAGCCTTCTCGGACGAGGTTGTAGATCTCCGCGATGTTCTTCTTCTGCGTCACCTGCGCATAGAGCGCCATGATGGTTTTTCTCTGACGCTCGGTTCGCTTGAAATCGGAATCGATCTTTCGGATCCGCATATACGCCAGCGCCGCCGAGCCGTCAAGGTGATAGGTCCCGTCGGGATTCTGCGTCAGCCGGTGGGTCTCGTAATTGGTCAGATAATCAAGCTCCTTCGCGGTCAGCGCGATATCGACGCCGCCGCAGGAATCGATGAAATCCTTCGTCCCCGCCAGATTCACGACGACAAACCGCTGGATATCCAGCCCGAACAGGTCGTTGATCGTATTGATGCAGAGCGCCGCGCCGCCGTAGGCGTAGGCGGTATTCAAGCGATTCCAGTCATGCCCCTCGATCGGCGCATAGATATCGCGAAGAAGAGAGATCAGCTTGATCTCGCCGCTCCTTTTATTGAAGGAAACCACGATCATCGAGTCAGTCCGTCCCCGATCCGTCGAAAGATTGCGGGAATCCGTGCCGAGCACCAGGATGTTTTCGATATCGGGATCTTTCTGCTTGACATAATAGATGCCGTTCTGATCGGCCTGGGGCGGATCGTCTTCCTCCCCTCCCGTCACAGGCGGCAGCGGCGGCTCCGTGACGTCCCCGGAATCAAACGGAGGCTCGGTCCCCTCCGCGGTTCCCATCACAAGATCGGTCGGGAGCGACGGGCGGGAATATTCCTCGTCCCGTGTAATGATATCGATGTCGGTATAGCTGTCCATATAGGACTGATAGAGCGGAAGCAGCACCGCCACCGACGCGCTGACCAGAAGCAGCAGAATCAGCAGAATCGACAGCAGCCATATCCTGATCTTCCTGTCTCTTCTGCCGTCTCCCCCCTGACCGGGCTCTTCCGGTCTGTTATCCGGATCCTCTCGGAATGCGTTCATTCTTTGTTTTCCTCATTTTTCAGCGGCATTCGGGCGACTGCGCGCCCATCATCATGACCGTTATATCATATCACGTTTCGCGTGACAAATCAAGTGAATGATGCAACATATCTATTTATAAACTATGAATTCTTACAGCGGTCACCGTGCAGGGCTTTCGGGAGAGCCGGCTGTCGGAATCCATTGTATTTCAGAAAGGAATCGAATATGAAATCTGTTGTCCTTGACGGCTTTGCCGTAAATCCCGGGGATTTAAGCTGGGATTTTCTCTCGGAGTTCGGATGCTATCGTGTATATGACAAAACCGCGGCCTGCGATACCGCTGAGCGGATCGGAGACGCCTCGATCGTGCTGACCAACCGCACCCTGATTACCGAGGAGGTGCTGGCGCAGTGCCCGAATATCCGCTACGTCACGGCGCTCGGAACCGGCTACGACATGATCGACGTCGCCGCCTGCCGTCGGCGCGGCGTGGAGGTCTGTAACGTCCCGGGCTACTCGACGGTTTCTGTCGCGCAGTTTGCTTTTACGCTGCTGCTTGCCCTGACGACCGATCTGCAGGGCTTTCGCGGAATCGTCAAAGCGGGAACCTGGACGGGAATGCCCGGTCTGGCCTACCAAAACGTCCGTTATACCGAGCTGGCGGGAAAGACCGTCGGAATCTACGGCTGCGGCGCGATCGGACGGCGCTTCGGCGCGCTCTGCCTTGCCTTCGCGATGCGGGTGCTGGGATATCGGCGCTCCCTGATCGGCGTGACCAAGGAGGGGATCGACTATGTCGGGGAGGAGCAGCTCCTTTCCGAGTCGGATATCCTCTCCCTTCACTGCCCTCTCACCGAGCAGACCCGCAGGCTGGTCGATCGGGACTTCCTCTCCCGTCTCAAACCCGGCGCGTTCCTGATCAACACCTCGCGGGGCGCCGTCGTCAACGAGGAGGCGCTGGCGGAAGCGCTGGAAAGCGGCAGACTCGCCGGCGCCGCTCTTGACGTGATGTGCTCGGAGCCCCCCGCCCCCGACAATCCTCTGCTCCGCGCCCCCAACTGCATCATCACCCCTCACTGCGCCTGGACCACCAAGGAGTCGCGCCTGCGTCTGCTCGATTCCCTCGCCCTCAATATCCGCAGCTTTCTCGCCACCGGCGCGGGAGTCAACCGTGTTTTCTGAACCCCCTCTGCCCCGCTTCCGTGAGAATGCCGTAAACAGGCGGCGGATCGCTGCCCCAATTTCGTAAAATCCGTCATCTCTTCCGTCTTGACTTTTCTTTCGGATGTGATATAATATAAGTGTCTCAAATGAGACACTCGGAGTGTACCATGATCGATCAGAACCGTATCGTCGCCCTGCTGCGCAGAACCGCGCTCTTTCCCGCGCTTCCCGAACGGGAGCTGGAGCGGGTCGCCTCCGACCCGCGCGTTTCCGTCGCCCGCTATCATGTCGGTGAGTCCGTCTACAACGTGCAATGCTTCCGGAACGCGCTCGGCGCGGTCCTGTCCGGCCGCGTCGCCATCTGCCGCGCCGGAAACGGCAGCCGCGTTCTGCTCAACCGGCTCGGGGAGGGCGGGCTCTTCGGCGCCGCCTCCCTCTTCGGCGCCTCCGACGAATATGTCACCGAGATCACCGCCGAAGCCGAAGCCGAGATCGTCTTTCTGCCCGACCGGCTCTGCGAGGAGCTGATCTCCTCAAACGGCGATTTCGCCGTTTCCTATATCCGTTTTCTGTCGGACAGGATCCGGTTTCTGAACCGGCGGATCGCGGAGCTGTCGGCCTCCGGCGCAGAGCGGCGGTTTGCCAAATATCTCTCGGAATGCGGTGAAAATCCCTCCCCGAACATGAAGCAGCTCGCTTCCTTTCTCGGAATCGGACGGGCTTCGCTCTACCGCATCATCGACAGCTTCACCGAAAGCGGCCTGATAGAAAAAAACGGCAAGGTTCTGGTCATCAAGGATCCCGAGGGACTCAAAAAACTGATATGACGCGCGCTGACACGCCGTCCATCGAAAGGAAAGGAATCCTTTGCCTGCGCAAAGGAACGGACACGGATATGAAACTCAAATTTTCCGCACTTCTGCTGACTTTTGTCATGCTGCTCTCCCTGCTGGCCGGCTGCACGGGCGGAGACAATCCCTCCGCCGGTGTCTCGGACAGCCTCCCTGCGGTCTCCGGCAGCACCGCTTCCACCGACGCCCCCGATCACTACGTCCTCCGCGTCGGCACGCTGAAGGGCCCGACCGGGATGGGCATGGCCAAAATGATCACCGACAACGAGACCGAAAAGAAGTACGAATTCACCCTCAGCAGCGCTCCCACCGACATCAGCGCCGCTCTGATCTCCGGTTCTCTTGACATCGCCGCCGTTCCCGTGAACCTTGCCGCCGTCATCAACGCCAAAACCGAGGGGAAATACCTCGTTGCCGCCATCAACACCCTCGGGGTGCTGTATATTCTCGAAAACGGCAGCTCGGTTCAGTCGATTGCCGATCTTGCCGGCAAGACCCTCTACGCGACGGGACAGGCCTCCACGCCGGAGTATATGCTGAACTATATTCTGAAGAAAAATAACCTTGACACCGTCACCGTCGAGTACAAGACCGAGCACAGCGAGCTTGCCACGCTGATGGCAAGCGGCGAGGTCGTCCTCGGAATGCTCCCCGAGCCGAATGTCACCACCGTTCTCTCCAAAAACGACAAGCTCCGCATCGCGCTCAATCTGACGGAGGAGTGGAAGAAGGTCAGCGAGGGGGAGGCTGTCCAGGGCTGCATCGTCGTCTCCCGCGACGCGATCCGGGATCATAAAGCGCTGGTCGACCGCTTCCTCGACGAATACAAGGCCTCGGTGGATTTCGTGAACCAAAACGTCAAGGAGGCCGCCGCCATGATCGCGGAACTTGAGATCGTCCCGGCCGCCGCCGTCGCAGAAAAAGCCATCCCCAACTGCAATATCGTCTATATCGACGGAGATGAGATGATCCGGAGTCTGTCCGCCTTCTACCGGGTCCTCTACGATGCCTCTCCCTCATCCATAGGAGAAAAGCTGCCGGATGAAACGCTCTACTACAAAAAATAAACTCCCGCCCTTTCTGAATATTCTGATAAGCGCCGTTTTCTGGACGGCGCTTTGGGCTTTTCTCGCGTATCTTGTCGATCAGGAGCTGCTGCTCCCCTCCCCCGCCGCCACCCTGAAGCGGCTCATCGTGCTGGCGGGAACGTCGGAATTCCGCAGCGCGGCGGGCATGACCCTGCTCCGCGTTCTGGTCGGCTATCTTTCGGGGATTCTCGCAGGGACGCTCCTCGCGGTGCTCACGGCGGCAAGCCGTCCTCTGAACACCCTCTTCTCCCCCCTCGGCACGATCATTCGCGCCACGCCCGTCGCCTCCTTCATCATTCTGGCGCTGGTCTGGATCAAGGCCTCAAACGTCCCCTCCTTCATCTCCTTCCTGATGGTCACGCCGATCGTCTGGAGCAGCCTCAGAACCGCGATCCTCAACACCGACCCCGCGCTGCTGGAGGCTGCCTCCGCCTATCGCCTCGGCAGACTGCGCACCCTGCGGATGGTTTATCTCCCCGCCGTGCTGCCGCAGTACGCCGCCGCCATGATCACCTCGCTGGGACTGGCATGGAAGTCGGGCGTCGCCGCCGAGGTGCTGTGCCACCCGCGGCTCGGCATCGGGACGATGCTGCACGAATCGCAGATCTATCTCGAAACCGCCGATCTCTTCGCCTGGACGGCAACCGTCATTCTGCTCAGCGTGGCGATGGAGAAATGCTTCGGCCTCCTGCTGAAGAAGCTCACCGAAGGGAGGAATCCGTCATGAGCGGCATCCGACTGCGCGATCTTACCAAAAGCTACGGCAGCAAGCTCGTGCTTAATCATATCACCGCCGATCTCCCGTCGGGCATTCTCTGTCTGAGCGGCAGCTCCGGCTGCGGGAAGACCACCCTCGCCCGCATTCTCGCGGGGTTGGAAAAACCGGACTGCGGATTCTTCGAGGGGATAACGGGACCGGTCGCCTTTCTCTTTCAGGAGCCGAGGCTCTTCCCCGCCTTTTCCGCCCTTGAAAACGTCAGCTGCGTCGGGCGCGTGCGCAGCTCCGGCGCGTCACAGCCGCGTCTGCGCTTCGGGAGGAGCGGACGCCGCCTCTCTTCCGGCGGCGGGGGACCGGGGAGCATAGCCCCTTCGGGAAGCGGCAGCGCCCCCGAACGGGAGGCGGAAGGGGAGGCGAGAACGCTACTGCGCCGGCTTCTGCTGACAGATGAGGACATGGACAAGCGCCCCGCCGCGCTGTCGGGCGGCATGAATCAGCGGGTTGCCATCGCAAGGCTCCTGCTCTTCGCCTCCGCCTGCGGCGGCAACACCGTTCTCCTCGACGAGCCCTTCAAGGGGCTGGACGAGATATCCAGGCAAGCTGCCGCCGAGCTGGTGCTGGAGCGGCTTGTCGGTAAAAATCTGCTGGTGATCACGCACGACCGCACCGACGCGTCGCTCCTCGGTGCTGCGACCCTGTCGTTTGAAGATCTGGCGCGAGGAATTTTTTTGTAAAATTCCTTTAAAGTACAATAATATTTGCAGGTTCTTCACAAAATCCGCCAAATAATATGGTATAATGAGCATAATTCTATTTTACGCGTCGGAGCAGGGGCTGCCGCTGTCGGCCTTCCCGATCCCGCCGCGCCCTGACGAAAGGCGGTATCTGCATGAATAAGCTCTCGGAGCTTCTCCGAACCCTCACCGACCGTGCGGCGGGGATCCACACCAAATTCAATTCCGCGATCATCGTCGCCGCCGGAAGCGGCAGCCGCGCCTCCACCGGGGGTGCGACCAAGCAGATGATCCCTCTCCTCGGCATTCCGGTCGTCGCAAGGACGGTTTCGGTCTTCGAGCAATGCCCCTTCATCCGCGAAATCATCATCGTAGGCAGGCGGGAAGAACTTCCCGCCTACGAGCGTTTCCGCTCGGAATACGGCTGGAAGAAGCTCGCGGCGGTCGTGCCGGGAGGCGAGACCCGACAGATGTCGGTGCTGGAGGGCTTCAAAAAAATCTCCGATCGGTCGGAATTCGTCTATATCCATGATGCGGCGCGCTGTCTTGTCACCGAGCGGAACATCGCAGACGTCGGACACGCCGCCTGCTTCCGCGACGCCGCTTATGCCGCCGCACGTCCGCGGGACACCGTCCGGTCTGTGGAGGGGAAGAAATCCCTCACCGTCGACCGCGATCGGGTCTGGCTCGCCCAGACGCCGCAGGTTTTCCTGACCGAGCTTTACCGCGCCGCCGCTTACTCCGCGCTGAAGCAGGGGCTCTCCGCCACCGACGACGTCATGCTGGTCGAGGCGGCGGGATTTGAGGCTGTCCCCGTCGACTGCGGCGGAGAGAATATGAAGATCACCGCCCCCTATGATTTCGCCGTGGCGGAGGCGATCCTCCGCTTCCGCGGGGAAGGAGACGCTCATGCCGCTCCCTGATTTCCGCGTCGGGCACGGCTACGATGTCCACCGCCTCGTCCCCGACCGCCCGCTCATCCTCGGCGGCGTCTCCGTCCCCTTCGAGCGGGGCTTGCTCGGCCATTCCGACGCCGATGTCCTGATCCACGCCGTTCTCGACGCGCTGCTCGGCGCCGCCGCGCTGGGGGATATCGGACGGCACTTCCCCGATTCCGATCCTGCCTACTCGGGCATCTCCAGCCTGCTGCTTGCGGAACGGGTGAAGGCTCTGCTCGACGAGCGGCTCTTCCGCATCTCCAATATCGACGTCACCGTCGTCGCGCAGCGCCCGAAGCTCGCCCCCTATCTTCCGCAAATGACGGAAAATCTGTCAAGGGTCTTCGGGATCGGATCCGACCGCATCAACCTCAAGGCCACCACCGAGGAAAAGCTGGGCTTCACCGGGAGCGGAGAGGGCATCGCCGCGCACGCCGTCTGCCTGCTTGTCCGACTGCCCGACGGCGGATAAACGCCGAAGTATGCGGGAAAGGCGCCCCTTCCCCGCATACCCTTACAGCAACGCCGGAATCGCTGTGCCTCTTCACGTCCTTTGCTTTCCCCTTCCCCGCGATATCGGCCGGTTGCGAATTTTCACCCCGGCGGGTTTCCCCGCCTGCTATTATCATATGCCCTCCCGCCCGGAATGACACGCCTCCGGTCACGCGTGGAGGACGGATTCCCGTCGTTTTCAGACGGACGGAGGCGAAGCGGCTTCCGATCCCGATCAAATGTTGAGGTTTGTCATGAAAAAAAATATTATCGTATCCCCCTCGGTTCTTGCCTGCGACTTTGCCCACGCCGCCGATGAGGTCAGACGTGTGGAGGAGGCGGGCGCCGCCTATCTGCATCTGGACGTGATGGACGGAGCTTTTGTGCCGAATATCTCCTTCGGCCCGGATTTTATCCGCGCCCTCCGTCCCTGCTCCTCCGCCGTCTTCGATACCCATCTGATGATCAACGAGCCGATCCGTTATATCGACGCCTTTGCCTCCGCCGGCTCCGACATCATCACCGTCCATATCGAAAGCTGCGCCGACTTCGCCGCGGTCCTTTCCCGTATCCGTGCCCTCGGACGGAAGGCCGGCGCCGTCATCAAGCCCGCCACGCCGGTTTCCGCCCTTGCCGAATACCTTCCCCTGATCGATATGATCCTCATCATGTCGGTTGAGCCGGGCTTCGGAGGACAGTCCTTCCTCCCCGCCTCCCTTGACAAGCTGAAAGAGGCGCGCAGGATGATCGACCGCTCCGGCCTCGACATCGATCTGGAGGTGGACGGCGGGGTGACCGCCGCCAACAGCGCCGGGATCATCGCCGCCGGCGCGAACGTTCTGGTCGCCGGCTCTGCAATCTTCAAGGCTGCCGATCCCGCCGCGGCGGTACGCGCCCTGATGGGCTGAACGGAGGCTTCCTCCCCCGCCGCGTCCCCTCTGCCCCGCCGCTTTCCCGCTTGACAGAGTCCGACATCTGTGTTATAATGTTAAATTGACGGAAATATTCTTCAAAATCATGGGAACTCCCATCGTCACTTAAAGAAAATTATCTAAAATAGCCAAAGTAAGTATTGACATTATCCTTTCTGCGTGTTAAGATATATAGTGTACTATCACTGTTTTTCAGCAGAATTCGATACCGGGGATGAGTATGAACAACTGCAAGATCATTATGGTCACCTCCTGCAAAGGAGGGGTGGGGAAATCGACGGTTTCCGCCAATCTCGGCATACGGCTCGCGATGGACGGATGGCGCACCCTCATCATCGACTGTGACTTCGGCGTCCGTTCCCTTGATCTGATCATGGGGCTGGAAAACGAGGTCGTATTCGACATCACCGACGTGATCCTCCACGGAATCGCGCCCCGCAAGGCGCTGATCGCCGACAGCCGCTCGGAAAACCTGTTCTTCTGCTCCGCGCCCTACAGCTACGACAACGAGCTTGAGCCGGAGGCCTTCCGCGACGCTGTCCGCAGGATCGGGAGCGAGATGGAGCTGGACTACATCATCATCGATACCCCCGGCGATACAGGAAGCCCCTTCCGTCTGGCCGCCTCCGCCGCCGACACCGCGCTTGTCGTTACGACCTATCAGCCCGCTTCCATCCGGGCAGCGGAACGAACCGGAATTCTGCTGAATGAGACCGGCGTCAACTCCAAGTTTCTCATCATCAATTGCTTCAACGCCGACAGCATCGAGTTCGGCGTACAGCCAAGCCTTCTTGAGGTGATCGACAAGACCTGCCTTCAGCTCATCGGGATCATCCCCTATGACGCGGAGCTCGGCGAGAAGCAGGCGCGGGGAGAGGACGTTTTTACGCTGAAGTCCTCCAATGCCGCCGCTGCCTTTATCAATATTGCCAAGCGCATCACCGGTAAGAGCGTGCCGCTCTTCACCGGCTTTAAGAGGATCAAACGCACCGCGCTGATCAAAAGGATACAATAATTATTCCCGATATCACAATAACCATAGAAAGGATTATAATAACATGGAAATCGCCATTATCGCCGGAGACAGAAAAAAGGAGCTTATGACACAGTTCTGCATTGCGTACTGCGGCATTCTTGCCAATCACAATCTCTGCGCTACCGGTACAACCTGTAAATATATAACGGAAGCCACCGGCCTTCATATCGAAAAGCTCCTCTCCGGAGAGCATGGAGGCGTACAGCAGATTTCCTCCCGCGTCGCCTATGACGAGATCGACCTCGTCCTGTTTTTCCGCGACGCATATGAAAACGAGGGAGAGCCCAATGCGGAAAAGAACGATCTCGATCTGCTGAAGCTCTGCGATATCCACAATATCCCGATCGCCACCAACATCGCAACCGCGGAAATCCTGGTTCGCGCGCTGGACAGAGGCGACCTCGATTGGAGAGAAATCGTCAATCCCCGCTCGGAATACAATCTCAAGAAAAAGAAAATGGCGATGAAGCGCTGACCCGATTTCCCACGGACGGGAGGTTTCAGATGACCCGTATAATTCCGCCTCTCACAGCATGACTGCCGTATTGATCCGCGGCAGTCTGTTTTTTTGTCTCTTTTCAGAAGCGCTCCGCTGATTTACAAATTATTAACATTTTATATCAAAAATCTTCTTGACAAAGAAGAAGAATAATGGTACATTTATATCAACGATTAGCACTTGGATCATACGAGTGCTAAACGCACGAGGAACGGAAAGGAGCAGTGCAGGATGCGCGGCGACGGAAACGAGCTGAACGAACGCAAGAAACTGATTTTGAAAGCCATTATCGAAGCGCATGTACGGGACGGAGAGCCGGTCGGCTCGAAATATCTTACTCAGAATAAGCAGTTCTCCCTGTCCTCTGCTACCATCCGCAACGAAATGTCGGAGCTGGAGGAGATGGGCTATCTCGAACAGCCCCATACCTCGGCAGGCCGCGTCCCGTCGGAATACGGATATCGGTTCTATGTCAACAGTCTGATGCAGAAATACCGGATGTCCCAGAACGAGCTGGCGCGGATGAACGCGCTGGTGAAAAGCCGCCTGGCGGAGGTCGACAAGCTTCTTGAGACCGCGACGCAGCTTGCGGCGGCGCTGACCAATTACACCTCCATCGCCATCAAGCCCGGGCGGAGTGCAACCGCCATCACCAAATTCAGGCTGGTCTTCATCACCGACGAGGTCCTGATGCTGGTCATGCTGATGGCTGACGGATCGGTCAGAACCGGACAGATCCACGCCGATCTTCAGCTCAGCCCCGGACTTCTGGAGCGGCTGGAGATGATCCTCAACACGCAGATTGCCGGCAAGCGGGCCGAGGAGATCTCAATGCCCCTGGTGATGGAGATCGAGAGGCTCTTCGGTGAGGGCGACAGCCTGGTCGGGCCGGTCATCAAATATATCTGCGAGGTGCTTGCCGAAAACACCGGCGGCGATGTCAAGCTGTCGGGCGTCAACCATCTGCTGGAATATCCCGAATACGCCGACGCGCACAAGTTCAAGGAGCTGCTCGGCGTGCTGGAGGAGAAACGCGATCTGCTGCGTCTGGTGTCGGAGACCGACGAAAGCGACGATCGGCCACAGGTCATCATCGGCAGCGAAAACAGCGTGGAGGAGATGCAGGATTCCACCCTGGTCTTCCAGAAAATCCGATCGGGCGGAAAGGTGATCGGCGCAATCGGCATCCTCGGCCCGCGCAGAATGGACTATTCGAAGGTGATTTCCACCGTCGAATATATCACAGACAATATCTCGGAGCTGCTCAGAGCCTCCCCGGGGCTTCCGCCGGGCGGGCAGGACGACGATGAGCATAAAACTTAGCGAAAGGAACTGCAAAAGTGGTCGATATGAAAGAAAACAAAACCGACGACGTGCTGAATCGGGACGGGGAGGCGGAGCAAACCGCACGCCCCGACGACAAAAAGCCGGAGTCGAACACGGCGGAACAGCCGAACGCCGGAGCTGCCTGCGGAAAAGGCTGCGATAAGGACTGCGGCAAGGGCGGTAAAAAGGATCGGAAGGAAGCGGGAAAAGAGGAAAAGAAGCTGCGGGAGGAAAACCAACGCCTTTCCGCCTCCCTTTCAGAGCTGACCGACAAATACACCCGTATGCTCGCGGAATACGACAACTTCCGCAAGCGCGCCGCCAAGGAGCGCGACGGCATCTACGGCGACGCCTGCGCCGATGTGCTGAAGGAGGTTCTGACGGTGAAGGATCATCTCGAAATGGCGATGAAATTCGCGGGAGACGACGACTTCGCCAAGGGCGTTTCGATGACGCTGACCAAGTTCGGGGAAATCCTCGGAAAGCTCGGCGTCGAGGAATTCGGAAAAGCAGGCGAGCCCTTCGATCCCAATCTGCATAACGCCGTTTTCCACACCGAGGACCCTTCCCTCGGAGAAAACGTGATTGCGGAAATCATGATGAAGGGTTATAGAAAAGGCGACAAAATCATAAGATACGCAATGGTTAAGGTTGCGAACTGATGAAATAAGATAACATTGTCCGGAGGATATTATTATGGAAAAGATTATCGGTATCGATCTCGGCACCACCAATTCGTGCGTGGCCGTATACGAGGGCGGCGAGCCCGTTGTCATCCCCAATCCCGAAGGAGCGAGAACCACTCCCTCCGTTGTCGGCTTCAATAAGGCCGGCGAACGTGTCATCGGGCAGGTGGCAAAGCGTCAGGCGATCACCAACCCCGACAAAACCGTCATGTCCATCAAGCGTCATATGGGCTCCGACTACAAGGTCAACATCGACGGAAAGAGCTACACCCCGCAGGAGATCTCTGCGATGATCCTGCAGAAGCTGAAGGCCGATGCCGAGGCATATCTCGGCAGCAAGGTCTCCAAGGCCGTCATCACCGTTCCCGCTTACTTCTCCGATGCCCAGCGTCAGGCGACCAAGGATGCCGGCAAGATCGCAGGACTTGAGGTCATGCGCATCATCAACGAGCCGACTGCCGCCGCTCTTGCCTACGGCATGGACAAGGAAAACGATCAGCGGATCATGGTCTTCGACCTGGGAGGCGGTACCTTCGATGTGTCGATCCTTGAAATTTCCGACGGCGTCTTCGAGGTGCTTGCCACCAACGGCGATACTCACCTCGGCGGCGACGACTTCGACCAGAGAGTCATCGACTGGATGGCCGATAAATTCAGAGCCGAAAACGGCATCGATCTCAGAAACGACATGATGGTGCTTCAGCGTCTGAAGGACGCCGCCGAGAAGGCCAAGATCGAGCTTTCCGGAATGTCCAGCACCAACATCAATCTGCCCTTCATCACCGCTACGGCCTCCGGTCCTCTCCACTTCGACGCCACCCTCACAAGGGCGGAATTCGATCGCATCACCGCCGATCTCGTCGACCGCTGCATGGGCCCGACCAAAAAAGCGCTGTCCGACGCCGGCGTCAGCGTCAATCAGATCGACAAGGTCCTTCTGGTCGGCGGCTCGACGAGAATTCCCGCCGTTCAGGAAAGCGTCAAAAAGTTCATCGGCAAGGATCCCTTCAAGGGCATCAATCCCGATGAGTGCGTTGCCATCGGCGCCGCCATCCAGGCAGGCGTGCTCGGCGGCGATGTCAAGGATCTGCTGCTGCTCGACGTAACGCCCCTTTCCCTCGGCATCGAGACGCTGGGCGGCGTCTGCACCAAGATCATCGACAGAAACACCACCATCCCGGTGAAAAAGAGCCAGATCTTCTCGACCGCGGCCGACGGTCAGACCGCCGTCGAGATCCATGTTCTGCAGGGAGAGCGTGAAATGGCGACCGGCAATACCACGCTGGGACGCTTCTCGCTTGACGGGATCGCCCCTGCTCCCCGCGGCGTGCCGCAGATCGAGGTCACCTTCGATATCGACGCCAACGGCATCGTCAACGTCTCGGCGCTTGATAAGGGGACCGGCAAGGAGCAGCACATCACCATCACCTCCTCCTCCAACATGAGCAAGGAAGACATTGACCGCGCCGTCAAGGAGGCGGAAAAGTTTGCCGACGAGGACAAGAAGCTCAAGGAAGCGGTTGAGATCAAGAACCGCGCGGAAACCCTCATCTTCCAGAGCGAAAAGACCCTCGGCGAGATCGGCGACAAGCTCCCCGAAAGCGACAAGACCGACGTGAAGAACGCCGTCGAAAAGCTCAAGGAGACCGTCAAGACCGACAACAGCGACGCCATCAAGGCCGACAGTGAGGCGCTGGAGCAGGCCTTCTACAAGCTCTCCGAAAAGCTCTACCGTCAGCAGGGCGACGCGGCCGGCAGCAATCCCGGCGGCAATGCCGGCGCAGCGGGCGGCAGTAGCGGCCCCGACAGCGAGGGCTACTACAACGCCGATTACGAGGACAAAACCAACAACTGAGTGATCTTTCCCGAAGGGGATGGTGCAGTTCCGCCATCCCCGTTCGGTGTTATGTCGGCATCCCGCGCCACCGCGCCCGGGTCGTCGGCTTGAACAAAATAAGGCATGGTTATGAATTATGGCGGACAAAAGAGACTATTATGAAGTGCTTGGGCTCAGCAAGGGCGCAAGCGACGCGGATATCAAAAAATCATATCGGAAGCTGGCGAAGCAGTACCACCCCGACATGAACCCCGGCGACAAGGCCGCCGAGGAGAAATTCAAGGAGGTCAACGAGGCCTATGCGGTGCTTTCCGACCCCGACAAGAAGGCCAAGTACGATCAATTCGGTCACGCCGCCTTCGATCCCGCCATGGGCGGAGGCGGGGGAGGCTTCGGTGATTTCGGGGGCTTTGACTTCGGGGACATCTTCAGCAGCTTCTTCGGCGGAGGCGGCAGTCAGCGCCGCAGCGGGCCGCAGAGGGGAGAGGACCTGCACTGTCGCGTCACCCTCACCTTCGAGGGCCGCGCCCAGA
>CALWTY010000030.1 GCA_944384585.1 uncultured Clostridia bacterium
CCGCTAAACCCCGTATACGGCGCTCAGGTCGCTCCTCAGCGTTGCCCTGTCCTCCGTTACAGCTAAAAGCATACTTACCTCGCACCTATCACCGCCGTCAGTAATCCTATAGAATACTTCTTCAGTTTATATGTTTTGTAAAGACCTTATGGTTAGCACTGCCTTTTTCGTAACCACC
Source organism: uncultured Clostridia bacterium (assembly GCA_944384585.1). Taxonomy (GTDB): domain Bacteria; phylum Bacillota; class Clostridia; order Oscillospirales; family CAG-272; genus Colimorpha_A. Next base: position 179 of record CALWTY010000030.1, read on the forward strand.
TAATCACAAAATAAGCTTATATACGTTTGATCCGTAATCACCGGCGTTTGTGTGTCGGTGGTGTTTTTTGATGAGCCCCTTCTCTACCAGCACCTTCAAAGCCTTGTCCACCGTTTCTTCCTTCTTGATGCCACAGCCATGGGCAATATCCTTTCGCGAAGGAAACGCCACATTACTCTCTCGATTCAAACGTCGACAAAGAAAACAATAGACAGCAATATCCCGAGGCTTAAGCTCATAATCGAAAATGTGGTTATCCACCATAAAAAAGTTCTTTCTCTTGTCCGGCATCCATTTTCTCCTCTTTTGCTGTGTATTTGCCATTATACTACAACATCTTTGGGTTGTCAATAGTTTTATATAACTTTTTTGGATTTTTTCTTGACAAATCCAAAATTATATGATAAAATAGAAGAAGAATACCGTTTCGGAGGAATGATTCATGAATACCATCGGCTCTCGCATCAAGGAGTATCGTTTACTGAGAGGAATGACACAGCAGGATATCGCCGACGCCCTCGGCGAGAGCTCCGGCAGAGTGATCTATAATTGGGAAAAAGGCATCGGTCGTCCCGATTGCGATAAATTGGCGAGACTGTGCGACCTGCTTGATGTATCCGCCGACGAGCTGATTGGATGCAAGTCCATGGCACAGCGTCCTACCGCTACCGAGTGGGGAACATTGCAAAAATACCGTGCCCTTGACGAGCACGGTAAAGAGGTCGTGGATTATTTGATCGACAGCGAATACAAGCGCGTAACTGCCGTGGCAAGAAAGCCCAAAGCACGTTTGCTGACGATAGACTTTTACAATTATCCGGCTTCGGCAGGTACAGGCAATTTCCTTGACACCGAAACACCCGAACAGATCTTGGTGAAGGAAAGCCCTGAGGCAGAGGCTGCCGATTACGTCATTCCGATTACAGGGGACAGTATGGAGCCTACCTATCACGATGGAGACAAGGTCTTGGTTGAGAAATGCGATTCCGTCGGCACCGGTGAGGTTGGTATCTTCGTTGTCAATGGAGATGTTTATATCAAGGAACTTGGAAACAAATGCTTGATTTCTCACAATGAAAAGTACAGGCCAATCCCCCTTACCGAGAACGATAGCGTTTATTGTTGTGGTAAGGTGATTGGGATTGTGGAAGAATAAATTTTGACACCGCAATAACATAAAGCGGAAAGGAGTTGAATTCATGCGCGGCGTAATCTATGCACGGTATTCCTCGGACAACCAGCGTGAGGAGTCTATTGAGGGGCAGATTCGTGAGAATACGGCGTATGCAGAGAAAAATGGAATAACAATCGTAGGCCACTACATTGACCGCGCACTCTCGGCGAAAACCGACGACCGTCCGGAATTTCAACGCATGATAAAGGACAGCGCCAAGAAAAACTTTGACGTTGTTATCGTTTGGAAGCTCGACCGCTTCTCCCGCAACCGTTACGATTCGGCAAAGTACAAGGCAACACTCCGAAAGAATGGGGTAAAGATTCTTTCTGCTACCGAAGCGATCGCCGACGGCCCAAGCGGAATCCTGATGGAATCGGTATTGGAGGGCATGGCTGAATATTACTCCGCAGAGCTTGCCGAGAAGATTACACGCGGCATGACCGAAAATGCTTTGAAGTGCAAATACAACGGCAGTCATGTTCCGTTTGGATTCCGGATCGACGAAAATCAGAATTATCAAATCAACAAAGCACAAGCACCCATCGTCGTTGAAATATACGAGCGATATGCATCGGGCGAAGCCATCAAATCGATTATTGACGATCTGAACGCACGAGGACTCAAAACCTCCAAGGGCGCTATGTTTCGAAACAATAGCATCCACAGTATTCTCACAAACCGTATGTATATCGGCGAGTATCATTTTGGGGAGATTATCGTTCCCAACGGTATTCCTGCCATCGTTTCCGAAGAGCTTTTTAACCGCGTAGCAGAGCGGAAGAAAAAGAACCGGCACGCATCGGCACATAACAAAGGCAAGGAGCGATATATTCTTTCGACCAAGTTGTTCTGCGGGAAATGTATGACCATGATGGTGGGAGAAAGCGGACAAAAGAAGAACGGCAATATTTATCGTTATTACAAATGTGCCTCTGCCAAACGCAAGAAGGGCTGCCATAAAAAAGCGGTTCGCAAGGAATGGATCGAGAACGAGGTGATCAAAGGTCTGACCATCATTTTACATGATGATGCCACGCTATCCGCCATGGCGGATAAGCTCCTCGAGTTATTTGCAGAGGACAATGTTGTTCTTCCCGGACTCGAGGCTCAACTCAAGGAGGTTCAAAAATCCATTGCCAATCTCATCAAGGCTGTGGAGCAGGGGTTGGCCACACGCTCGACCAAGGCTCGTCTTGAGGAATTAGAGGCAGAAGAAGAAACCTTGAAGGAGTCGATTTTGATAGAGCAGAACAAAGTGCCTCGACTCAGCAAGGAACAGATCCTTTGCGTTCTTGAACGATTCCGTAGTCTTGACCTTTCCATTGAACGCAACAGAGAGCGTCTCGTGGATGCTCTCGTCACAGGTATCGTGCTTGACGATGATAAATTCATAATTACGGTCACTTTCCGTGATGAACCCATTGTTATTATGACAAGTGAAGAAGCTGCCGAAGTCGCCCGACTCGGTTCGGATATTAACAGTATTGCTCCACCACGAATGAAACCTCTTTTGTCTGCCAAGGCATGAGAGGTTTTTCTTATGTTTATACCGACTCCGGCAGCCGGACCGGTTGTCGGGGCGCTTTTTGCGGTTACTTGAATAAGTCACATTTTTGTGGTATAATCAAAACGGCAAATCAGAATGCGGGATGTTGATATGAAGATAGAAAAGTGTGTCAAAGAGGCATTTGTCGTTATCGGCAAAGAAGGCTCCACCTTGGATGGTCAGGGCTTTATCCAAAAATTATGGTCGGATGCGAAGGCTCATTTCAGTGAAGTTCAGCCGTTGGCGAAAAAAGACGAAAACGGCAATCCGGTCGGCATCTGGGGCGCCATGTCAGATTGTTCCCATTCATTCAAGCCGTGGGAAGATCACTTCAGTAAAGGGCTGTACCTTGCCGGTGTGGAGTGTGTTGATGATGCGGAAGCGCCGCAGGGGTGGACGAAATGGACGATACCGGGTTTCGAATATATTTGTGCGGAAAACGAAAATGAGAATACTTTTGCAGAGGTACTACGCTACATGGATGCAAACAACATCTCATTGGTGGGAGCCGTCCATGATTTCACTTGCCCATCAAACGGCAGGAATTATATGTTTTTCCCGATAAGAACGATTCGGTAAATCGATATTGGCGCTGCGCAGCGCTCTGTTGCGGATCTTTCCCGGACTGTTGACAGCATGCAATGCGGATTTGTGTTAATTGGATCGGGAACGCACCGTTTCTGCGGCAAAAAGCATCCTGCCGAACAGGACATCTTTCGATTGCTGAAAAACAAGCCTCGTTTTCTTGCAAACGGGGCTTGTTTTTGTCGGAAGCAGCCGCTCATTCCCGGGTCGGGGCGCGGCGGATTTTATTCGAGATTCAGCTTGTGCGTCATCAGATAGGACGATACGGCGGAGGACGCGGCGATCACGGCGAGGCTGATCACGGAGGAAACGCCGAACATCGGCATCATATAGTCAAGCAACACCGCCTCCGATCCGGGATTCCCGTTGCCCGCCAGAATCATCATCATCGCGATGGATGCCACGGAATTCAGCAGATTCAGCGCCATGTTGCATCCGATATAGCAGCCGATGGATCCGAGCAGCTTCTGCTTTCTGAAGAGTTGACCGAGGCTGCAGGAGAGTGCGATGAGGGAAATGGTCATGATCGCGGACAGAAGCAGCTGCACCAGCATCATCACGATCAGCCATACATTCTCCCGATTCGCGGACAATACCGTCGAAATCTCCTTGAGAACAACATCCGGCCGGATCGGAGAAAAGACAAAGATCGCCGCGCTGAGCAGCAGCACCGTCACAACCGCCGAAAGAACGGTAAAAACAGAAGGGGTAAAGATCTTGCAGAAGACGTGCGACGACGCCTTGACGGGCAGGGTAAAGGACAGATATCCCTCATCCCGGATCAGATTCTTATAAAACCGCACCGCCGCCAGCACCGTCGGGAGCATCAGAACCGCCATCACGACGAAGAAAGCGGCCAGATAGACCAGAACCGCCGGCAGGGCGACAAAACCGGCCAGGTCAGAGGCTTCCGGCAGGCTTTCCATCAGCCATGTGACCAGCCTCACCAAAAGCAGCACCGCCGCCAAGACCGCATAGGACAGGCCGCAAACGCGCAGATAAAACGCGAATTCGTATCGGAGCAGCTTGCTTAACATCTGAACACCTCCCGGAACAGGTCGTTGATCGATTTGCCCGTTTTCCTTCTGATATTGTCACAGGAGTCGGCCAGATAGATCCCGCCCCCCGCAATCATGACGATATCGTCAAGCACCCGTTCGATATCGTAGATCAGATGGGTGGAAAGCAGAATCGTCGCGTCAGGCCTCCGTTCCCCGAAGATCATGTCGAGAATGAAATCGCGGGCTGCGGGATCCACGCCGCCGAGCGGCTCGTCCAGCAGATACAGCGAAGCGCGCCGGCTCATGACCAGACAGAGCTGCAGCTTTTCCTTGGTCCCCTTGGACAGCGTCCGGAAGCGCGCCTCAAGGGGCACGTTCAGCCGGCCGATCATCCCCCGCGCCTTATCGCAATCGAAATCGGAATAGAAATCGGTAAAATAGCGCAGCGTATCGGACACGCGCATCGAGCCGTCGAAATAGGTCCGTTCCGGCAGATACGACACGATCGCCTTGGTCTGCCGTCCCACCGGCATCCCGTCGACCAGGATCTCCCCGCAGGTCGGTGTCAGCAGCCCCGCCGCCAGCTTGAGCAGCGTCGTTTTCCCGCTTCCGTTCGGACCGAGAAGTCCGACGGTTCTGCCGCGGAAAATCTTCAGATCCAGTCCGTTCAGGACATACATACCGCCGTAGGATTTGGAGAGCGCGCGGCAATCAAGAAGGGGAGCGTTTTTCATCAGCTCCGGGTTCATACAGTTCATTCCTCCTTACCAAAGCATCGAATGGATGCGGATATCCTCTACCATCATACTATAAACACACCCAAAAGTCAAGAGCGGGCGCAAAAACCTCAAACAAGCAATATCCGCCCTGTTTTCCGCAAAATCCGTTATTGATTTTCTACGGCAATCATGATAAAATCGTATACAGAATCCCCCATTTCCTTGTAGGAAAGGGAAAATTACCGCTCTTTTAAGGAAGAGCAGCTCAAAGAAAGATGAGGAAAACCGATATGGCAGGAACAGAAACAAGCCTCAACGCCTTCGAAACCTCTCATGTGGAACAAAACGGACCCGTCACCGATAAAAAGATGAGAATCGGCATTATCGGGACCGGCTGGATCGCAGGCGCTCACATGAAGGCCTATTTGAATCAGCCCGATGTCGAGATCGTTGCGGGCGCCGATCTCATCCCCGGCAAAGCCGAGAAATTCTTCTCCGATTGGGGCGTTGAAAACGTCAGATGCTACCCCTCTCACAAGGAAATGCTCGACGATGAATCGCTCGCCCTCGACGCCGTCAGCATCTGCACCTATAACCGTCAGCACGCCGCCCCCACCATCTACGCGCTGGAAAAGGGCGTCCACGTCCTGCTCGAAAAGCCGATGTGCGTCACGACGGAGGAAGCGATCGAAATCTGCCGCGCCGAAAAGAAGAGCGGCAAGGTGCTTTCGATCGGATTCCAGCCGAGAATGGACGAAAACATGAAGATGATCGGCAAGATCTGCCGCTCGGGTGAGCTGGGGCGGATCTATTACATCCAGACCGGCGGCGGACGCAGACGCGGCATTCCCACGCCCTTCGGCACGACCTTTATCGAGGACGAGACGGCGGGAATCGGCGCGCTTGCCGATATCGGCTGCTATTCCCTCGACATGGTGCTCAACGCCATCGGCTATCCCAAGCCCCTCACCGTCAGCGGCTACAAATCCGCCTTCTTCGGAACCGATCCGCACTACTCCGGCTATCCCGACAGCAAAAAGGCGGAGTACGCCGGCAAGTTCGGCGTTGACGACTTCGCCGCCGCCTTCATCCGGCTGGAGGGCGATATCATCCTCGATTTCCGCATCGCATGGGCGATGAACATCAACACCCCCGGCGACACCATCATTCTCGGCACGAAGGGCGGTCTTCGCATCCCCTCCACCGACTGCTGGAACGGTACGGTCGGCGGCGAGATGACGCTCTATCATGAGGTCGCGGGCGTCCAGACCGAGACCAGAATCCCGATCCTCAAGACAAACGGCAACCTCTTCGAGCTCAAGATCAGAACCTTCCTTGATGCCTGCAAGAACGGAACCCCCGCCCCCGTTCCCACTTCCCAGATCCTCTACAACCAGGCGATCATCGACGGGATCGTTCGCTCCGCCGAGGCGGGACGCGAGATCGAGATCACCATTCCCGAAGTCTGAATCAATACGCAGAAAGGAGATCGAATCATGAAAAAAATGAAAGTCGGCATTCAGCTCTACAGCGTCAGAGAGGCGCTGGGGCAGGACTTTGTCGGAACGCTCCGCAGGGTCAAGGAGATCGGCTACGATTATGTCGAGTTCGCGGGCAACTACGGTGGCTATACCGGGAAGGAGCTGAAGGCGATCCTCGACGAGATCGGACTGACCTGTCTGTCGGTCCATCAGGGCACCGATATGTTCCTCAACGACGGGCAGAAGGCGTTTGATTTCATGAAAGACTCAGGCGTCCGCTATATCGTCATTCCGTGGTACGATGTCAAACGTCTCTCCGACGACGCGGAGTGGGAGAACACCAAGGCGATCTTCCGCAAGGTCAGCGACATGGCAAAGGAAAACGGCATGGAGCTTCTCTATCACAACCACGATTTCGAGTTTACCAAGCTGGAAACCGGGGAGTATGTCTATGACCGCATCTTCCGCGAGCTGAAGGGCTGCATCAATCCCCAGCCCGACACCTGCTGGCTGAATTACGGCGGCGTCAACCCCGCCGAGTATATCCGTAAGTACGGAGACCGCATCAAGGTCGTGCATCTGAAGGACTTTGTCTGCACCAAGCTGGCCGCCGGCCCTGTTTACGCGCTCATTGACGGGAACGGCAACGAGATGAAGAAGCCGACGAAAGAGGAAAACGGCTTTAAGCTGGTGCCGCTCGGCGCGGGTCGCAACGATTTCAGGGAAATCCTGACCGCCTGCGACGAGATCGACGCCGATTATGTCATCGTCGAGCAGGACAACTTCACCGGCATCGGGCCGATGGACGCGATGGCGCAGAGCAGAGCCTATCTCAAGGAGAATTTCGGACTCTGACCGTCCGTTTCAGCCTCCTTGTGCCGGAAAAGATCCCTTCCCTCCCCCATGGGGAAGCGGACGGGCGTACCCAACCGGGTACGCCCCTTTTTTCATTTACCGTCCGCCGGCAGGGTTATCCCTTTTCTTTCGTGATCCTGATCACCGCGACGGTCATATCGTCACTCCGGCTGTTTTTGAGCTTCGCGCTCTCAAGAATCTGCGCGGCGATATCCTCCGCCGGCGCGGCAGGATCGATCCCGGATGAGAGCAGCTCCGCCAGCCATACTCCCTCCTCCGCACTCTGCGCGACGCCGTCGCTGATCATCAGGATCAGATCGCCCTCCCGCAGCCCGAAGCGGATCTCCTCCGCCGTCATTTCCCGCGTGATCCCGATCGGAAGCGAGGAGGAGGAAATCCGGAAGAGCTTGCCCTCCCGCACGATGTAGGAAGCAGCGGCGCCCCCCTTGACAAAGGCCGCCGAGCCGTTCAGCAGGTCGATCTCCAAAAGATCCACAGTGGCGAAGCACTCAAGATTCTTGCTGCGGATAAACTGATGAAGCATCTTCAGCACCACCCCCTTGCGATTGCCTGCCGCCAGCATCTTTTTAAGAAAGATACAGGTAATCCGTGAGGTGATGGCCGCCTCCCGCCCGCTCCCCATTCCGTCGCTGATAAGGGCGTAAAAGTAATCGTCTCTGCCTCCGAAGCAGCAGACACTGTCGCCGTTGACCGTTTCATTCTCCTTTTTCAGCGAGCACTCCGCGCTCTCCACCGAGATCGACCGCGCCGAGACCGCCGTCATCGTCACATAGTCCTCCTCCATCGAAAATTCCGGAAGCGTCAGCCGCACGCCGCAGGCTTTCCCGAAGGCCTCCCGCATCTGCTCGGAGGTGAGCTTCACGTCGGCAATATCGACCCCGCCCGCCACCACACTCTTCCGGCGCCTTCCGTAGACGGCGATCCCGACGGCATTCAGATTCATCTCCCGCGCCGCGCGTTTCACCCGTTCGGTGAGAAGCCGGTCGCATTCATATTCCGCCGCCGATTCCTCGCAGGCGCTCGCAAGGAGCTTGGCCATCGCCTCATAGTCGAGGGCAAACACCTCGGTTCTGTTTTCCCTGGCCGCCGCCTCCAGCATCCTGGCATGAGTCAGATTCAGCTCCGAGATCGCCTGAAGAGCGCTCGGGCAGCGGCGGAAAAAATCGTCGGGGATGTATTCGGAATCGGCACAGCCGTGCCGGGCGACGGCGTGCGCCAGCTTGTTCATGATATCGGCGGTTCTTTCATACTCCCGTCCCCAGCAAAGGGTTGCCGTCGGGCACTTGGCGCAGTAGCCTTTGAATGTTTTCTCGCAAAGCACCCGCACCTCATGGAGCCCCGGCGCAGCGATGCGATCGGAGAGGGTGTGGAAAACCGACGAGAGGGAGGAAAGCGCCTCCGAGAGCGCCGCGATCCGCCGTTCGGTATCAAGCCCTCGCCGCCCCTCCGTCAGGACACGGCTCGCCGTCAGATCGTTCATGCTCTTCTCCCCGCCCGAAAGGGCAAAAAAGGGATAGATGCCCGAAAGAAGCCCCATCTTGGCGGCCGGCGCAAAGAGCGCGGCACCCCACAGAATGTCGGGGATAGTGCTGCCGAAGGAGGGAATCCCGAACGCCGCCAGGGAGAAGGCTGCCCCCGATCCGCAGAAGGCGAGCATCGGAAGCAGCGTGCCGGCATGGCGAAGCGTCCCCGCGATGACGCCGGAAATCCCCAGCACCGGCGAAAGCGTCCCGCCGCAGGCCAGCCCGCACACCATCCCGACAAGGCCTCCCCGGAACGCACCGCCGGAAAACGCCGTCGACAGCGTCAGAAAAACCGACACGATCACGGAAGCGGAAAAGCCGATCGGAGCAAGGACCCCGCCGCGCAGTCCCTCAAGCGACAGGATCAGCGTAAACATCATCGACAGAATGCCGAGATCACGCCCTGCGTTGAAGCGCCCTTCCCCGCCCCGAATCCCGCTGTACAGGACGGTCACCGCCGGGGCTGCCGCGATCAGAAACAGCGCCGAATACAGCGCGGAGCGCTCAAAGCCGCTGTCAAAGATGCCATACAGCCCCTGAATAAAGCCGGCGGCGGCTGCCGTCGCCGCCCGCATCGACACGGGCTCCGCAAAGCGGACGCCGAGCTTCCCCGTCGTCAGACCCAGCACACGGCAGATCAGGACCCGAAGCAGCAGCGCCGCCAAGCAGCATACCAGGCGGATCGGCGCGCTCCCCCGATCGGAAAAGGCGGAAAGCAGCAGCCCTGCCAGAATCCACGGCACGCGCACCTCCGACGCGCAGAGCATCGCGATCCCGAAGGGACGGACGTCCCCCGGCAGGCTTGCATGGGAGAAGAGGCAGGCGGTTCCCGCGAAAAGCAGTCCCTTCCCCGTTTCCCGAAGCCGACCGACCGCTTCCTTCAGCATCTGCTCTCCCGCGCGTTCCTTTTCCTCCCTACCGCTTTGCGGCAAGCCCCCGCTTGACCCGCCTCCCCGGAATATTCCCGAAAGGAGGTCTCCGAGAAAGCGCTCCGCGCGTCCCGACGCCCCCTTATGCTTTTGCTTGCTTTCGATTTCCTGCATATTGTTTTCCTTCCTTCGTTTTGATTCCGTCTCTATTGTAGCGCAAAGATGCCGCGCAGTCTGTCGAAGGAGGCTGCGCGGGAGAACGGGAAACGGGACGAGCCGTGGGCGAAGGAAAGAGATACGGGAAAAGGAGGCGGGAATCCTGCGGATATGCCGCCGAAAATGAAAAAGCGGGCGGAACTTCGACGAACGATTTTTTTCGCGGCATCAAGATATCGTACCGCCCGTTCCGACGGCGGAATATCCTGTGTCCGACAGCGCCGCTTCCCCGCGTTCCCGATCTGCGGAGAATGACGAATGCCGTCCCCCAGCCGCGCCGGTCGGGGAAAAAGCGGCTTTTATCGGGATTTCAGACGGTTTATTCCGCTTCCGACTGCAGCCCCCTGTCTCCGGCAGGCGGATCGGTGTCTCTCCTTTGAATCCGCCCTGAACGTCATGGGGGCTTCAGAATGCCGTCAAACAAAGAAAGAGACTTCCTCGATTTTTCTTTTCCCGCTATCCTCCCGGTTCCGCCATCCTCCCGCTATGGACTGCTCCCCTCCTTGCCGCGGCACATCACTATTTCCGTAAAAAGAAGGGTATGTTTCTTTGTTTGCCCGGCGGCGCAGAGCAACGAAAGGGAATCGGTCGGGCGACCGCACCCGGCGGGAAGGAGAAAAACCTCAGTCCCTCTTGCATTTTAAAAGAAAATGCGATATACTGAAAAGAGAAATTATGGATGGAGGAAACTCTGTGGTTAGCTTGAAGGATCTTTCAAAACGGTGCGGCTGCTCGGTTTCGACCGTTTCCCGCGCTTTTTCCAATCCTGATATAGTGAAAGAGGAAACTAAGCATAATATTTTCTCCGTGGCAGAGGAGATGGGCTATACGCCGAACGCTTTGGCAAGAAGCCTGAAAAACACGCATTCCCAAACCATCGGCATCATTATCCCTTCCATCGATAACCTCTTTTACATCGAGGTGCTGAAGAATATCGAGCTGGAGCTTCATAAGCGTGATTACAAGCTGATTGTCAGTTTTCTGCAGCCCGGCATTATCGATGAACGCGCGGCGCTTGAGCCGATTGTCAGCGCGAGGGTGGACGGCATCATCATCTTTTCGGATAATCGCGACAACGAACGGTATTTCAAGAGGATCGACAAGCAAATCCGAATCGTTCAGCTGTTTACTCGCCCGTATGACGAATATGATAGCATCGTGATCCGGGATGCGGACGGGATGGAGCTTGCCGCCGACTGTCTGCTGAAGCGGGGACACCGCCGCATTCTCTATTTCGGCTTTTCCGACCGAGTGGAGGGCTATCGCCGCGCATATCGGAAGAGGGGATTCCCCGTTCCGGAAGAACTGATTTACATAGAGGACAGGCCCTTGACTGCGGAAATCTTTTCTGAGGCTCTTCAGGACCACCACCCCACGGCGGTTCTCACTTGCTCCCTGAACAGCCAAACGGCGATTCAGACCATGATCGGTCAAAAAATCCGGATTCCGGAGGACATCAGCTTTATTTCCTATGACGATTCAAACTGGGCCCGCATCATGGGGATCACTGTGATCGCGCATCCTCTTGAAACCGTGACTGAGCATGTCGTCAACACGCTGCTGGAACGCATCCATTGTCCGCAGGAGGGAGGAATCACGCCGGTTCGAATCGAGATTATGCCTTATCTGATCGAACGGAAATCCGTCAGATATCTGCATAGCCAGGCGGATGAAACACGGGAATAGAAGCGGGAAGATCGCTTTTTATCGTCAAAATATCAAAATTCATCTTGACAATTGCGATCAGATATGGTATAATGGCAAATGAAAACGATTACATAACCCGTTCCCGATTGAGCGCTCGAAACTGTCGTCTGCGGTTCGACGCAAAATAATCCGGTATGAAAAGGCGTCCGTCGGCTGTGCGGCCGCCTCATGCTACAAGTGCCGAGCGCGAAAACGGGAAGGAACCAGCTTGCTCCCGGCAAATCGGGAAGTTTCTTTTGCCCGAAAATGAAAACGATTGCATTTCTTTCTTCCGTATAGAATACCGTCGTTTTCTCCCTTCGCCTGCTTTCCTCCGCCCAACACCGATACAGCCGGAGCACCGCGTTTGATTCGGAAAGACAGCCCGCATGGAATGTTCATATAAATTTTGAAAAGAAAGGGTATCCACTATGAAAAAAACACGAACCGGCTTATTTCTTGTCCTTCTTCTTGCTACAATGCTTTCAATTTCCACCGTCATATCGGCTGCCGAACCGATTAAGGTCGCGCTGGTGGGAGATCATTTTGCCGTCGGAAACAGCGACGGCGCCTTTACCGGTCTCGGCACGCCGATCTCGGAAGCGCTCGGAAACGGGTATGAGGTAAAAACCTTCGGCGGGAACGATTTTTCGAGTGTAGTGTTCCTGCAGGACGCTTCGCTGGAAAACAGCAAAGCCTATGACCCCGATTATGTGGTGATTTCACTCGGCACAAAGGATTGCCAGACCGCCGACGTCAACGCCGCATGGGATACCTACGCAGAGAATATCGGAACGCTTGCTGCAGCCTATCGCGCGCAGGGGGCAAAGGTGATTCTGCTGACCCCCACCAAGGCGTTGACTGATCTGAGCGGAGTCGGCATCGATTGGACCGGGAACAGCGGCGTCTTTGCCGAAAAAATCAAGAGTTCGCAGAGTGAGCTCGGAGTCGATGCAATTGTCGACCTCTATACCGCCTCAATCAATCGCGATCTCTATCTTTGCTACATCAACGAAGAGGCCTGCACGACCGTCGCCTCCGAACTCCGCGGGGTGCTTCTGTCAATGTCGGAAACAGAGGAAGGCGGGTCTCCGGAAACCTCCGATGTCAGAATTCTGAGTGCGGCTATCGCTTCTGCGGCTGCTTTGGCGGGGATTGTGGTTCTTCGCAAAAGCAAAATGGGATGATTGTAATTTCCAGATGTCCCGGAAAGGAGAACTACCGTCTGAATGAACATGGTGCTCTGACCGAGCTTTGCGCCGACTCGCTTTGGCTGTCTGTCGAAAGCGATACGCTGTATGTGATGACCGATCGGGGAGGGTATGAACTGTCGACGCTGCCCTGCGTGCGGGAGAAGGAAGGCTTCCGTTATCAGGCAGAGGACGCGTGCTTCACGCTGACCTATGAGCCGGTACCGGGCTCCTGTTTTCTGAAGAGAACACTTTCGATGACGTTCCGGAAGAAAACAATTCTGCTCCGCATCGGAATGCGTTTCCCGATGCAGGGAAGCCGTCTTCTTTACAAGACCTTTTACAACGCCTCTGCCGCCGTGTTCCAACGGGACGGTAAGTTAGGACTTTGATATGGCTTTGCCAATCCGTACTGTTATATGACCGAGAATGGCACAGAGTTTGAGCCGTCCCTGAAAACAGAGGCGGGGGAAACCTTTGTCTGCGACCTCAATTTCGTCGGCTTGTATCAACTTTGGGGAGAACTTGTCCGCCCCACGCCGGCGCAGACGGTAATCCGACGTCATGGTCGTTGGCATCCGCGCTATCGTTGTCCGGGAGAAGGAACACCGCTTTTGGAATCGGAGATTCTTGCTTTCAATCGGTTTACCTCCGACTATTTCGGCTGCGAACAAAAAGAATTCCGCTTTATGTCCTATCAGTATTTCAGCAATCTGCCCCAGCGCCCCGAAACGGAGGCGGAAGAGGCCCTTTATCGTCGTCAGCTTGATTGTTTTGCCGCACTTGGGGGAGATACCGTCATTCTGAATCCGTTGTTCCCCAATTCCGTCCCCACTCCTGACGAGGATTCGTTTTGGGAGCTGTTTCCGGCGCATACGGCGGCGGACAGGATCCGACAACATGCCGAGGGAAAGGGCTTGAAGATCGGAATCTATATGGGAACAGCCGGAAACGGCTTGCACGGAAACTCGGCGTTGATTCCCTACGGGGACGTTCCGCAATGGAAAAAAATCGATGCGGCCGGGAAAACAGGGGAGGAAAACTGTCTTGGTGACGATTCCTTTGTCGAGTGGTATATCCGCGTTCAGAAAAATACGATCGGCCGCTATCATCTTTCCCTTTGGAACTGGGACCCCGACCCGGGGAATGCCATGTTTTGCTTCAATCCCAATCATCGGCATCTGCCGGGAAAAGGCGCGTATGTCGGATTCCGCAATTCCCTGCGTGTGATGAAAGAACTGAAAAATGCCTTTCCGGGGCTCTACTATATGGCGTTTCACGGCAGCAAGGAATACGGTCTTTGGGGCTTCCGGGAGGTCGATCAGCATGAGGCCTTCTGGGAAAACGATCTCTATTATCTGCACCCTATGTTCCCCGACCTGTCGGTCGACCGCGCAACGGCGGACGGAATCCGGCTTCAAAGCTGCCGGAATTATTATTTCCGCTTTATGCCTGCAGCATTGAATCACGGTCTGGTACATCGGATGATTCAGGAATGCAACATGAAAAAGCCACGTCTTAACTGCCTGACCGATCGGATCGGGTGGAAATTTGCGCTGCTCAGTGCCATCGCCGTCGGAGGACCGGTTACGATGCCGATTGTCCCTGACGCACCGGAAAAGATCAAAGACTACCTCTCCTTTTACCGGGAGTGGATCGATTGGGCAAGAGTTCATTTTCCGTACAGCCGCCGCACCATCCCCTTCGGGAGTCAGCCGGGCTGCGGCACGGAGGGATATGCGAAGCTGATCGACCATGAAGGCTATATCTTCGCCGTCAACGGAAATCCATGGCCCTCCGGTCTTTCCATCCCGTTTACCCGTCGGATCGGGATCAGGGAGGGCGGAGAGCGGCTGCGGCTGGATCGGCTCTGGCCGCTCCGGGGTCATATCGGCTGCGCAGACTGCGGTGGCCAGCTGTCGGTAACGCTTGCGCCGTATTCGGTCCAGGTGCTCCGCGTATCGAAAGCATCCCCACCTCTGCGGGAGGAACCCCCGGTTGAGCCTCTTCCCCGCCTGCTGATTCCCGAATCGGGAGAAAACGGAACGATCTTCCGCCGAAACGTTGGCGGTCGAGGAGGAATACTGCCGCTCCTTGGGACGGATCAACGATTGCTGGACCCGACCCGACCGGCTTTGGCTTTGGCTTTTTTTCGCAGACGGAAATGAAGTCGGACGCGTTACGATTCAACTCGACGGCACCGTCGTCCCGCATCGCATCGATTGTATCCGCTCCTTTGAATTCCGGGAAAACGGCGTCTGTTTTGCCGATTTGACCGACTATGTGACATGGGGGCAGGATAACCGGATCACGGTGGAACTGAGCGGGGGAAGCCTGCTCGGCACATATCTCCACTATCCCGGCGCCGAAAAGGAGCGGCTCCCTTCAGACGTCCTTCCCTTTCCCCTTCCGACCCGGGAAGCGCCCCTTTTGGATCCCTCTGTCCGTATTGAAAGCGCGACGGTCAACGGGGACAACTGCATCCGCCCCGAAGCGGACAACGAGCTGACCGTTTGGGTCAATCTCCCCGTCCAATCCCTGGAGGGCGTGTATGCTTCCGTTCCGATCTCGATCGGGGACAGCGGGGAGGAGCTTCGCTGCGACATGAGCCTCGATTATGAAAACGGCGTCTGGCATAAGCGCTTCCGAAGCGGCAAGAGAATCCATTTGATTGTCGACGATGAAAAGCTGTGCATCTGGGCGGTCAGCAAGATCAATACCGAAAGTGAGACGTATGAGCTTCCGGTCCGATGGCTGTTCTGACTTTCCCGATTCCGGATCAGAGACACCTCGTGTCTTCCGGCCGTAACCCGCCGCCCTCCTCTGCGTCTCCGGGGAATAAGCGCCGCTCCTTTTTCATATAATAGGAGAAAACACCGTGGGAGGTGACTGTATGGGTGTTCGGATCAAGCCCCTTGTCGTCGGCATCCTGATCCCGCTTGCCGTCGGCGGTCTTGCGGCTCTGTTGACGAGGGAGAGCATGTCGCTGTACGAGGAGGTGGCAAAGCCGGCGCTTTCGCCGCCGGGATGGTTGTTTCCCATCGTCTGGACGCTTCTCTATCTCCTGATGGGGATTGCGTCCTATCTGGTCTTCACATCGGAGGCGGAGGAGGAGAGCCGCCGGCAGGCGCTGATCGTCTACGGGCTTCAGCTGGCAGCGAATTTTCTCTGGCCTCAGCTCTTCTTCGGCGCGGGGAATTTCCTTTTCGCCTTCCTCTGGCTGATTCTGCTGTGGCTGTTGATTGCCGTGACGATCGCGCTGTTTTTCCGCCTCTCGGAGGCGGCTGGCTGGCTGCTTGTTCCTTATCTGCTGTGGGTGACCTTCGCCGGCTACCTGAACCTTTCGGTTTTTCTGCTGAACCGATAGCGCCCTCTCCCACAGCGGCCGAACTGCTTCAACCGAAAACAGACGCCCCCGGGGGCGTCTGTTTTTGCGTCGGTATCGGTTGCCGCTTCAGCCCTTCCGGAATCAGGAGGCTGTCAGGAGGTCTTCCCCTTGGTTTCACAGTAGATGCAGCGGTATTCCCCCTTTTCTCTGTCGGTCAGACGGAAGATATGGGGCAGCTCCTGCTCGGTGGTGGTGATACAGCGGGGATTGCGGCAGGTGAGGATATTGACCAGCCGTTCGGGAAGCTCGGTCTTCTTTTTATCGACCAGCTCGCCGTTCCGGATGGTATCCACCGTCACGCCGGGGTCGACATAGCCGAGAATATCGGTATTGACGGTGATATCGGCGTCGATCTTGATGATATCCTTTTTCCCCATCTTGGCGCTGGAAGCGTTCTTGATGATCGCCACCTGACAGTCAAGCGCGTCGAGTCCGAGCAGGCGGTAGATCTCCATACCCTTGCCCGCCGTGATGTGGTCGATGACAATGCCGTTTTTGATGGAATCGATGTTCATATCGGATGCCTCCCTTTCGTTATCGGATGCCGAGGAGCTTCAGAATCAGCGCCATCCGCATATATTTCCCGTTCAGAACCTGCTTGAAGTAGCAGGCGCGGGGGTCGTCGTCGACGGCAACGCTGATCTCGTTGACTCTCGGAAGAGGATGCATGATGCAGAGATCCGGTTTGGCGGAGGCGAGCTTTTCGGGGGTCAGGATATAGCTGTCCTTCAGGCGGAGGTAATCCTCCTCGTTGAAGAAGCGCTCCTTCTGCACCCTGGTCATATAGAGAATATCCAGCTCCGGCATCGCGGAAACGAGATCGGTGGTCTGCTGATAGGAGAGCGCGTGCGCCTTGATCTCCTGCTTGACATAGCTCGGCACCTTCAGCTCCTCCGGCGAGATCAGCAGGAAGCGCACGCCGGGATAGCGGGACATGGCGGAGATCAGGGAATGCACCGTCCGTCCGAAGCGCAGATCGCCGCAGAAGCCGACGGTCATGTGATCAAAGCGCCCCTTCTCTCTGCTGATGGTGAGAAGATCGGCAAGCGTCTGGGTGGGGTGATTATGCCCGCCGTCACCGGCGTTGATGACGGGGATCGAGGCGTTCATGGCGGCGACCATCGGTGCGCCCTCCTTGGGGTGGCGCATCGCGATGATGTCGGCATAGCAGGAGATGACCTTGGCGGTATCCGCCACGCTCTCCCCCTTTGAGGCAGAGCTGGACTGTGCGTCCGCCATCGTCAGAACGTGACCGCCCAGCTCGTACATGGCGGCCTCAAAACTCAGTCTGGTTCTGGTCGAGGGTTCAAAAAAGAGGGTGGCGAGCTTCTTGCCCTCGCATTTATGAGCGTATGCGGCGGGGTTGGCGATGATATCCTTGCCGACGGCGACCAGCTCGTCGATCTCCTCCACCGAAAGCTCCTTGATATCGATGATGCTTCTCATTCCTTCGCTCCGTTCACAGAAAGATATTGTCTGATCCGCTCCACGTTCTCGCGGTTGGCGGGATTTTCCTCCAGCCATTCGATCAGATCGTAGACGTCGACGACCGAGTAGACGGGGAAGCCGAAGGTCTCCTCAAGCTCCCGCATCGCGCCCTTCTCGCCCTGTCCCTTTTCCTTGCGGTCGACCATGACGAAGACGGCGGCGACCCGCACATCGGGCAGCGTCGCGAGCAGCTCCATACTCTGCCGGATCGCGGTGCCCGCCGTGATCACATCCTCGGTGATGACGATCTCCTCCCCCGCGGTCGGCAGATAGCCGACAAACAGGCCACCCTCTCCGTGATCCTTCGCCTCCTTGCGGTTGAAGAAGAAGGGAAGATCGGGGCCTCCCTGCCTTGCCAGCGCCGAGGCGACGGCAACGGCGATCGGAATACCCTTGTAGGCAGGACCGAAGAGGACGGTTTTTCGCGGGCCGAGCTTCTCAAGATAGGCTCTTGCGTAAAATTCTCCCAGCCGCGCGATCTGCTTTCCTGTCTTGATCTCGCCGGCATTGATGAAATAGGGGATCTTTCTGCCGCTTTTGGCGGTGAAATCTCCGAATTTCAGGACGTTTGCCTCCTGCAGAAATTCGATAAATTCTCTCTTGTAGGCTTCCATCGGTTTCTCTCCTTTTTGTTCGTCAGCCGATAAACTCGGCGCAGGCACGGTGATAGGCGGCGACGGGATCGGCCGCGCCGGTGATCGGCCTTCCCATCACGATGTAATCCGATCCGACGAGCCTTGCCTCGGCGGGGGTCATGACACGCTTCTGATCTCCCCGCTCTCCGTCGGCAAAGCGAACGCCGGGGGTGACGGTGAGAAATCCGCTCCCGCAGACGCGATGGACTCCCTCCGCCTCAAGCGGAGAGCAGACCACGCCGTCCAGCCCTGCCTGCGCGGCGTTTTTCGCGTAGTGCAGCACCGTTTCCGCGATCGGGGTCGGGATAAGCAGCTCTTTCCGCATGGTTTCCTCATCGGTGGAGGTGAGCTGAGTCACGGCGATCAGAAGGGGACGGCTTCCGTCGGGGCGGGTCAGCCCCTCCAGCGCCCCCCGCATCATCGCGGAAGCTCCCGCCGCGTGCAGATTCGTCATATCGACATCCAGCCCCGACAGCACGGCCATCGTTTTGCGGACGGTATTGGGAATATCGTGAAGCTTCAGATCCAGAAAGATCCGGTGTCCCCTCTTCTTGATTTCCCGCACAATGGCGGGCCCGGCGGCATAGAACAGCTCCATGCCGATCTTGACAAAGGGCTTCCGATCCCGAAACAGCCCGAGAAAATCGAAAACCTCGCGTTCGCCCGCAAAATCGCAGGCGATGATGACGTCCTTGCCCATCAGTGAGCACCTCCCGTTATATCACTCAGATTCTGGATTCCGTATTGCGCCATGACCTCCGGCAGCTTCCGCACGATGTCGCGGCAGGCAAAGGGATCGACGAGATTCGCCGCCCCCACCTCCACCGCCGTCGCGCCGGCGAGCATCATCTCGATCACGTCCTCCGCCGAGCAGACCCCTCCCATGCCGACGATCGGAAGCCTCACCGCCTCGTAGACCTGCCAGACCATCCGCAGCGCCACGGGAAAGACGGCAGGACCCGACAGTCCGCCCATTCGGTTGGCGACCACCGGCTTTTTCCTGCGGAGATCGATCCGCATTCCGAGCAGGGTGTTGATCAGGCTGATCCCGTCGGCGCCCGCCGCCTCGCAGGCCTTTGCGATCTCCGTAATATCGGTGACGTTGGGGGAGAGCTTGATGATCAGGGGCTTGGCCGTCGCCCGCCTGACCGCCGAGACGACCGAAGAGGCGGCCGACGACGACGTCCCGAAGCTCATCCCGCCGCCGTGTACGTTGGGACAGGAGATATTGATCTCAAACCAGCCGATCTGCGCCTCTGTATCGAGCCGTTCGACGGTCGTGACGTACTCCTCTGTTGAAAAGCCGCTGACATTGGCCATGATCGGCTTGGAGAAGCAGCGCTTCAGACGGGGAAGCTCCTCCTTCAGCACCGCCTCTGCGCCGGGATTCTGGAGGCCGACCGAATTGATCATGCCGGAAGGGCATTCCGCGATGCGCGGGGTGGGATTGCCGAAGCGGGGCTCCTTTGTCGTCCCCTTGATGGAAAGGCTGCCGAGCAGATTGATGTCGTACAGCTCTGCAAATTCATAGCCGAAGCCGAAGGTGCCGCTTGCGGGAATGATCGGATTGTCAAGTCTGATCCCGCAGAGCGTGACGGATGTATTTACCATATGATCTCCTCTCTTGTCAGAACGGGGCCGTCGCGGCAGATCCGCTTGCTGCCGTATTTGGTCATGCAGGAGCAGCCCATGCAGGCGCCGAAGCCGCAGCCCATCCGCTCCTCAAAGCTGAATTGCCCGCTTGTGACGGCGATTTTGTCGATCGCCTTCAGCATCGGCTCCGGGCCGCAGGTGTAAAAATAGCCGTAGGTCATCTCCTTCATCACGTCGGTGACGAAGCCGCGTTTTCCGTAAGAGCCGTCGGCGGTGGCGATGACGACCTCCGTGCAGATCTGCGAGAATTCCTCCTCGAAAAAGACCTCGTCGCGGGTATTGAAGCCGAGGATCGCCTTGACCTTCCGTCCCGCCGCCGCCAGACTTTTTGAGAGGAGATAGAGCGGAGGCACGCCGACCCCGCCCCCGACCAGCAGGGGAGAATCGGTGCTTTTGCTCAGATCGTAGCCGTTGCCGAGCCCCGTCAGCAGATCAAGGGAACAGCCGGGCTTCAGCTCCCGCATCTGCGCGGTCCCCCCTCCCACGACCTTATAGATCAGGGTAAGGCAGTCTCCGTTGAGATCGCAGACCGAGATGGGACGGCGAAGATAGCGTCCCTCCAGGCGGAGATTGACGAACTGACCGGGGGAGGTGATCGCGGCGGTATCTCCGCGAAGCGTCATCAGGCAGGTATTGCGGGCGATCGTTCGGTTTTCGGTGACGGTAAAAACAGTCTGTTTCATGATTCACGTTCCTTTGCGGTCGTTCAGCCGATGGTCGAGACGGTCAGGGTGGTCTCCTCCAGCACGTCGAGCAGCACGCGGACGGTGTCGAGCGCCGTGAAGATCGTCACATTGCAGTCGGCGGCGCAGCGGCGGATCTTACGCCCGTCGCTGAGCTGATTCTGCGAGCCGGGATCACGGGTATTGATCACATAGGCGATATGCCCCTGTCTGATCGCCTCCGGGATTTCGTCGCTGCCGTCGCTGATCTTGTGCAGCACATGGGTGCGGATGCCGTTCTTCTTGAGGAAGGCAGCCGTTCCGGAGGTCGCCTCGATATTGAAGCCGAGATTATAGAACCGGCGGATGAGGGGAAGCGCCTCCTCCTTGTCGCGGTCTGCAACGGTGGCGAAAACCGTGCCGTAGTTCGGGAGCTTCATGCCGGAGGCCTGTAATGCCTTGTAGAGCGCGCGGTTGAGCTTGTCGTCGTAGCCGATGGCCTCTCCTGTCGATTTCATTTCGGGGGAGAGGTAGGCGTCAAGTCCACGGATTTTATTGAAGGAGAAGACCGGGACCTTCACATACCGACGCTTTTTCTCTTCGGGATAGAGATCGAAGATGCCCTGCTCCTTGAGGCTCTTTCCGAGGATGACCTCGGTGGCAATATCGGCCAGGCTGTAGCCCGTCGCCTTGGAGAGGAAGGGGACGGTACGGGAGGAGCGGGGATTGACCTCGATGATATAGACGTTCTCCTCCGGATCGACAATAAACTGGATATTGTAAAGGCCGACGATGCCGATCCCCAGCCCCAGCTTCTTGGCATAGCCGAGAATCGTCCCCTTGACGCGGTCGGAGATGCTGAAGGGAGGATAGACGCTGATGGAGTCGCCGCTGTGGACACCGGTGCGCTCTACCAGCTCCATGATGCCGGCGACAAAGACATCCCGTCCGTCGCAGACGGCATCGATCTCCACCTCCTTGCCCCGGATATAGCGGTCGACCAGAACCGGCTTGTCGGCATCGATCTCCACGGCGGTTCTGAGATAATGGCGGAGCTGCTCCTCGTTGGCAACGATCCGCATCGCGCGGCCGCCCAGCACGAAGGAGGGACGGACGAGGACGGGATAGCCGATCGCGGAGGCAGCCTTGACCCCCTCCTCAATGCTGCAGACCGCCCGTCCCTCGGGGCGCGGGATATCCAGCGCCGAGAGGATGCGCTCGAAGCTGTCGCGGTTCTCGGCGCGCTCGATGGCGTCGCAGTCCGTCCCGATGATCCTGACGCCCCGCTCCCTCAGCGGCTCGGCAAGATTGATGGCGGTCTGGCCGCCGAGGGAGGCAATCACGCCCTCCGGCTGCTCGAATTCAATGATATTCATCACGTCCTCCGCCGTGAGCGGCTCGAAATAGAGCTTATCGGCGGTAGTATAATCGGTCGAGACGGTTTCGGGGTTGTTATTGATGATGATCGCCTCGTAGCCCGATTTCCGGATGGTGGAGACGGCGTGGACCGTCGAATAGTCAAATTCCACGCCCTGACCGATCCGGATCGGGCCTGCGCCCAGCACCACAATCTTCCTGCGGTGGGACAGACGGGACTCCCCGTTCCCCGTATAGGAGGAGTAGAAGTAGGGGATGTAGGCGCCGGTATGCAGGGTATCGACCATGCGGTAGACGGGGATAATCCGGTTATCGCGGCGGTATCTCCACACTGCAAGCTCATCGGTTTTCCAGAGCTGTGCGAGATATCGGTCGGAGAAGCCCATCTTTTTGGCCTCGAGCAGGATTTCGGGATTCATCCCTGCTTCCCCGACGCGGCGCTCCTCTTCCACGATCCGTTGGATCGCTTCCAGGAAAAAGGGGGTGATCATGGTGATCTGCGACAGCCGTTCCACGCTGCAGCCGCGGCGCAGCAGCTCGGCGACGGCGAAAATATTGTCGTCGCGGAAGACCGAAATGTATTGCAGCAGCTCCTCCTCGCTCATCGGATCGAATTTCGGCAGGCGGATATGGCAGGCGCCGATTTCGAGAGAACGCACCGATTTCAGCAGGCACTCCTCCAGCGTCGAGCCGATTCCCATGACCTCTCCTGTCGCCTTCATCTGCGTGCCGAGGGTATTGGGCGCGGCGGTAAACTTATCGAAGGGGAAGCGGGGGAACTTGGCGACGACATAATCGAGTCTCGGCTCGACGGCGGCGTTGGTGCCGGCGACGGCGATCTCCTCCAGCGTCATGCCGACGGCGACCTTGGCGGTGACGCGGGCGATCGGATAGCCGCTGGCCTTGGAGGCGAGGGCGGAGGAGCGGGAGACCCGCGGATTGACCTCGATCAGAAAATATTCGCCGTTATGGGGATGAAGTGCAAACTGCACGTTGCAGCCTCCCTCGATCTTCAGCTCGCGGATGATCTTGATGGCGCTGTCATTGAGGGTTTTCATCTCCCTGTCGCTCAGCGTCATGATCGGCGCGACGACGATGGAATCTCCGGTATGCACGCCGACGGGATCGACATTCTCCATTCCGCAGATCGTGATGGCGCGGTCGCTTGCGTCCCGCATGACCTCGAATTCGATCTCCTTATAGCCCTTGACGCTCTTCTCGATCAGCACCTGATGCACCGGCGAGAGGCGGAAGGCGTTGAGCCCTGTCTCCGTCAGCTCCTCCTCGTTGACGGCGAAGCCGCCGCCCGTTCCGCCGAGGGTAAAGGCGGGACGCAGCACCACGGGATATCCGATCTCGCGGGCAGCTTCCTTGGCCTCCTCGAGGTTATAGGTGATGCGGGAGGGGATGGTCGGCTCTCCGATCGACTGACAAAGCTCTTTGAACAGCTCCCTGTCCTCCGCGCGCTCGATGCTCACGCTGTCTGTGCCGAGCAGCTCGACGCCGCATTCCTTCAGCACGCCCTTTTTCTCAAGCTGCATGGCAAGGTTCAGACCCGTCTGGCCTCCGATGCCGGGCAGGATGGCGTCGGGGCGCTCGTAGCGGAGAATTTTGGCGACATATTCCAGGGTAAGGGGCTCCATATAGACCTTGTCGGCAATGGTCGTGTCGGTCATGATGGTGGCGGGGTTGGAGTTGCAGAGAATGACCTCATAGCCCTCCTCCTTGAGCGCCAGACAAGCCTGCGTGCCGGCATAGTCGAATTCGGCAGCCTGTCCGATGACGATCGGGCCGGAGCCGATAATCAGAATTTTCTTAAGATCGGTTCTTTTCATGCGTTACAGTACCTCCGTAGGGGAATCAGCCGGGAAGGATTTCTCCGGCAAAATGCGGTGCGCGCCAGGCAATTCTGCCGCCGCAGAGCGTCAGCTCGCAGGCTCCGGTGAGCCGTCTTCCGGCAAAAGGGGAGCTTTTCCCCCCCGACAGGAAGAACTCGTCGTTCACCGTCACGGTGCGATGGAGATCGAAGACCGTCAGATCAGCCGGCGCGCCGACTCTGATCCCGCTTGTCAGCCCGAAGCGGGCGGCGGGGCGTTCGGTCATAAGCGGAAGAAGCCGCTCCGTCGTCAGAATACCGGTCTTCACCAGATCGGTGAAAAGGACGGGGAATGCCGTCTCGATGCCGGTGACGCCGAAGGGGCTTCCCGCCAGCCCGCGGCTCTTCTCCTCGGCGGAATGGGGGGCGTGATCGGTGGCGATCATGTCGACCGTCCCGTCCAGAATCCCCTCAAGCAGCGCATCGCGGTCGGCGGCGGCGCGGAGCGGGGGATTCATCTTGAAGCGTCCCTCCTCCCGCAGATCGTCGTCGCAGAGGACCAGATAATGCGGCGCGGTTTCGCAGGTGATATCCACCCCGCTCTTTTTGGCGTCTCGGATCAGGGAAACGCTCTCCTTGGTCGAGACATGGCAGACATGATAGGCGCAGCCCGTTTCGGCGGCGAGGGCGATATCCCGCTCCACCTGACGCCACTCGCTCTCGGAGGAGATGCCCCGATGTCCGTGCGCCTCCGCATACCGCCCCGCATGGATATAGCCGCCGTTCAGGAGGCGGTTGTCCTCGCAGTGCGCGCAGATCACCTTTCCGAGGTATTTGGCGATCCGCATTGCCTCCCGCATCAGCCCGCAGTCCTGCAGCCCGCGCCCGTCATCCGAGAAGGCGCAGACATAGGGCGCCAGCCCCTCCAGATCCGCCAGCCGCTCTCCCTGCTCCCCGACGGTCAGCGCGCCGTAGGGCAGGACACGGATGACGGCGTCCCGCGCGATCGCTTCCGATTGCGGGGCGAGATGCTCGGGGCAGTCCGGCACAGGGAAGAGGTTCGGCATCGGGAAGACCGTGGTGCAGCCGCCGTGCGCGGCGGCGCGGCTTCCCGATGCAATGGTCTCCTTATAAAGAAAACCCGGCTCACGAAAATGCACATGCACATCGATAAAGCCGGGGAAAACATATCTGCCGGAGCAGTCAACGGATAACGGGAAAACGGAGGCGTCTGCCTGTCCAAGCGCCTCGATCCTTCCGTCGGAAACGGTAACGTCCAGAGCCTCAAAGCCGCGGCCGTTATAAACAAGGGCATTCTTCAGAACGATATCCACACCGTACTCCTTTTTTCGGGGCGATAAAAAAGAACCCGCACAGGCAAGGCTCCGAAACAGCACGCGCAAAAAACAACGTGCGGCGCACGTCCCTTCCCGCAGTATAACCAAACCTTGTCGATCTCTCTGAATCGCCTTAAAGATTTTATTTGCTTTATTATATCATATCCGCCGGGGCGTGTCAAGTGCCTCTCCGACTTTTTTCGGAAAAATGTGCGCCGAGCCTCCGGCCGCAGCGCTTCCCGGCGCGCCTATTGCTTTTCCCTGCCGATTCTGTTATAATTATGATAAGATATCGTAATTCGTCGCGGAGCGTTCCATTTAAAGCCGCTTCCGCGGCGACGGTCGGTCATGCGCAGGTAGCCGACGCCCGACCTCGATACGAAAAAGCCTGCCGAAGCGGCGGGCGGCGGGAAGACGCAGGCTTGTTTTCGACCCGCAGGTTTTTCCCATCACAGAGGTGAACCATGATAACCGAAAAAAGAGAAAAACGGATTCTTGAGCTGTCCTTCTTTTCGGGACTCGCTTTTGCCATCGCGGAGTTTATCTTCGCGGTATACAGCCACTCCCAATCCTCCCTGACCGATGCGGTATATGACACGGCCGAGCTGGTATTCATCGCCCTGCTCCTGTTTCTGACGCCCCTCTTCCATAAGCCGATCTCGGAAAAGCATCCCTTCGGCTACTTCCAGATCGAAACGGTCTTCATCATGGTCAAATCCATCATGATGTTATCCGTTACCCTGGCCGTCTCCGCCGAGGTCATTCACTCCGCCCTGTCAGGCGGAAATCCCGTGGACAATGCCCTTGTCTCGCTGTTCCAGCTCATCCTCGGCGTTGCCAGCATTCTGATTTATCTCGCCATGAAGCGGCTGAACCGCAATCAGACCTCTCCGACCGTCCGGGCGGAGCTGCTTGGGTGGAAGCTCGACATCCTGTACAGCCTGGGGATGTCGCTTGCCTTTTTCCTGTCGCTCTTTCTCGTCAAGACCCCGCTTGCCTTTCTCGCCCCGTATTTCGACCAGATCGTGGCGGTCCTTGTCATGATTTTCGCGCTTCCCGAAAGCGTCAGGATCCTATGGCAAGCGATCCGGGATCTCTTTCTGTTCTCCCCCGATCGGGAGATGGTAAAGGAAATCAAGGGACTTTGCGGTCCGATCCTGGAGAAGTACCGTTTCCTTCCCGTCTTTTATGACATTACAAAAACCGGCCGCCATATATGGGTCGCCGTCTATTTCCGGATCGAAGCGGAGAGCCTTGCCGTCTCCGATCTGTCCGATGCCTTTCAGGCAGTCAACGAAGCGGTGTCCGGGAGATTCCGGGACTGCTCCTGTGAGCTGATCCTGAAGCCGCCGGGGCAGGAATGGAAGGAGGATCGCTGACATTCTTGCGGGATTCGCCGCGCTTTGTTCTCGCCTCTTTTATAGCCTTTCCAAACGCTGTAAAGTCGTAAATTGGTACGGGTCTTTTCATACTTTTTACGTTCCTTTATGCTATAATAATTCCTACCCTTATATTATACAGTTCATCTTTTGATTTGGATATGATTATACAATTCATAGTGTTAGCTATTATAATTCTATTTATTCACAGAAAAGACCTTGATTTTATTCGTCTGACCGTATATAATATAGTGCTATCACTTTATGGAGGGATAACCTATGTTTGAGTATATGACAGTACAAGACGCGGCGAAGCTGTGGGAGATTTCAGAACGTCGCATACAGAAGCTATGTGAAGAAAACCGCATTGACGGTGTGGTGCGATTGAGCCGTGTGTGGCTTATTCCTAAAGACGCGAAAAAGCCATCAGATGGCAGACTGAAAAGCAAATTATAGCTTTTTACTCACAATATTACAAACGAAATATTGAAAACTAGTCTTCATTCCCGTTTTGCGAGACAAAATCCCGCTTTGCGGTCTTTAATTCTCTGTCTCTACACGGTAGAATTAAAGCGTCAACAGACAACAAGATTTAATGTTCTATTATTTTTTGGAGGCTAATATGGAAAAGAGAACAATTGGTACGTTTATAGCCGCTTTACGAAAAGCGAGTGGTATGACACAACAAGAATTAGCTGACAGACTTATTAGAGCGTGTTATCAATATTGTCGAGGCACTTGATATAGAGAATTCCGATGCAGTCATCGAGGCTATTTTGAACAACTTCTCTGCGCAATAAAAAGAAAAAACCTCAAACGCAACCTTAAAGAGGGCGTTTGAGGCTTTTTTTACTCAGTCGATCAGCATCGTTTTTGGATTGATAATTTTAACCGGCTTACCTTGTCGTTGGGCATACTGGACTGTCTTGCCCGTCCCGCTGGGTCTACCGTCCCATACAGCAATGATACCTTTTTGGTTGGTGCAATGTGAAATTTCCGTAACATATCCACAAATTTCTGGCTGTCCCAATTTGGATAAAATACCGAAATGGATTTTTCAACCTGCGACACTTTCCAATCATCACTGAAATAATTTGTATCGAAAACAACGCCCAGCTCTGATTTTACTTTTTGTTCTTCTGCGATATTATCCAGCCCCATCACTTTGACTGTGCCGCCGGTGCGCTTGAGCATATTCAAAATCAGTTTGATTGTCGTTGTTTTGCCAGAACCATTCGGGCCGATCAAGCCCATAATATATCCCTTTGGCAAAGTAAAGCTGATATTGTGAAGCTGAAAAGAATCAAAAGATTTTGAAAGGTTCGTTACCTCTAAATAATTAGTCATCTGTTTTTACCTCCGTTAAAATGTCCAAAAGGCGATGTAATTCCTCTGTGGATAGATTTGCCATTCTTGCAGCTTTTATTGCTTCGGTGAGATTGTTTTCTACTTTGCAAATAAGCTGCTCCTTAATCAGTTCTGAACCAGACCCCATTACGAAACATCCGCGCCCCTGCACATTTTTAACAAAGCCCTCTTGCTCTAATTCTGTGTATGCCTTTGTCACTGTTAAGACGCTGATCTTTAAGTCTTTGGCAAGTGTTCTAAGGGAAGGCAAAGTTTCTTCGGCTTGAAGATCGCCAGATAAAATAGCCGCCTTGATCTGCTGTTTAATCTGCTCGTATATGGGGACGCCAGATACATTTGAAATAATCAGTTTCATTGCTGCATCCTCC
>CALWTY010000031.1 GCA_944384585.1 uncultured Clostridia bacterium
TAGATATAGTCATATCCATTTGTACTGTCATAGCCGCTGATGTTGCTTGCGCCAAGCTGAATAGCCTTATCGTTATTTGCCGCAAAAGCCGCTGTGGGCAGCAGCGCAAGGGTCATAATAATCGCCAGCAGAGCGGATAAGGTTTGTTTTGTTTGGTTCATCGTATATCCTCCTTAAGGGTTGTCTTCGTTTGGTTTGTGTTTTGGTAAAGCGTCAGCGTCTGGCGGATGACCGCCGGCTGTAGGTTCAGATATTCCTCGTCCTCAAAGAGGGCGTAGTGTACGCAGGCACGGATGAACAGATGGATCACGCCCTGCACGAATTCCACCGGAATCCCAGCTTGGGGGCGAGCTGCTCGGCATATTTACGGTAACGCCTGTTTACGCCCTTGAAAAATTCCTTGCCGTATTCCCGGTACTTCGGGCCGGAATAGACCTGATACATAAAGCGATACTTCGCCCCGTGGAGCTTCGCCGTCAGATAGGGCATTTCCCGCAGAAACCGCTCAATATCCGCCGGGTCTGCGGCGCTTTCGCCATGAAATCCTGCTCCACCTTCGCCATGCAGTGAGCGGTTGCCTCGATGATGATATTGTCCTTGCTGCCGAAGTAGCAGACCAGCGCGGCGTTGCTGATCCCGCAGGCCTTGGAGAGCTTTTCCATGCCGGTGTTTTCCGGCCCGTGTTCGCAAAAGGTGTCAAAGCAGATTTCCAGCATCTCAATGCTGCGTTCTTTATTTCGGTTCGGTAATATTTCAAGCACCTCCGTTTGTATCAACCATTCGGTTGATAATACAGGGAAAAAATCTTCCGTGTAAATTCGGCAAAACAAAAAGGCGCACTCTGCCCCTTGCAAAAGGGCGGAATACGCCTGATGAATTCACAAAAAAGCCTTGACAGGGGAAAAGAGCGCAGTTCTGCTTGCTTGCTGTAATTGTCGCAACTGCCGCCATGTTTGTCAAGACCTCCTTTTACACATAGTTATACACATACAGTATAGCATATTTCTTTCCGTTTTTCAAGGGTTTCGGGGCGGTAAGATGTGAACGCTTTTGAACAATTTTGTGAACATATCGGACGCCTTCCGGAATAGCGGCAAAGGTCAGTCCTCCTGCTCTGCAAGGTTGATCACTGCTGCGACAGACGACATACGGCGTTTGAGAATGAGGGAAATCACTACTCACCCCGCATCTTCCCCTTCCGGTTATTTTGAACCGACGGAGGTGCGGCGAAGACGGAAACCCGCGGCATTGCCGCCCGATTTCCCGACAAGCCGACGGGAAGCCGACCTGTCGGGCAGCGAGCCGTGCCTCAGGAGGCCGTATCCTCTCCGAGCAGCCCCATGCGGCGGGCGATCTCGATGTTGACGGTGAGTACGTTGACGGTTTCCTCTCCGAACAGACCGAGGAGCTTTCCTTTGGTGTTGTCGTCGATGATATCACGCACCTCGCCCTCGCTCAGCCCGGAGGCTTTGGCGATCCGCGGAATCTGGATCTCGGCAGCCTTCGGGGAGATGTGGGGATCAAGTCCCGACCCGGAGGCGGTCAGAAGATCGGCGGGAATATCCTCCCGACGCACGTCGGGATTTTTCTCAAGGAAGCTCTCAAGGGCTTCCTCCACCCGCTCCGACAGCGCGGGATTGGAGGGTGCGTAGTTGTTCGAGCCGGATGCGACGCCGGGGAAGGGCGTGCCGTCGGGGTAGAAGCGGTTGCCTTCCTCATCCTCGGTGTAGACGTTGTAGTGATAGGCGGAGGGGCGGCTCCAGAGATAGAAGTCCTCGGTGAACTCCTGCCCCACGTGCTCCGCGCCGAGCGTCTGTCCGTTGACCTTGATCAGGCTGCCGCCGGCCTGATCGGGGAAGAGCAGCATCGACAGCCCGGTCAGCAGGCAGGGGAAGACCAGCCCGCAGAGCAGCATCAGCACTACCGAGACGACGACCGCCTGTCGGGTGCCGTGAAACATTTTTCTGACAGAATCCTTCATGATACCGTATCCTTTCTTCAAAGCCCCAGCCCGATCAGCGACAGCAGCGGGGCGATCAGCATATCGATCAGCTTGATCCCGACAAAAGGCGTGATCACGCCGCCGAGACCGTAGAGGAGCATATTCCTGCCGAGCAGCTTCCCGGAGGACATGGGACGATACTTGACGCCCTTCATTGCCAGCGGGATCAGACAGGGGATGATCACGGCGTTGAAGATCAGCGCCGAGAGGATCGCACTGTAGGGAGTGGCAAGATCCATGATGTTCAGAACCTGAAGCTGCGGAATGGCTTCCATGAACATGGCGGGGATGATGGCGAAGTATTTGGCGATATCGTTGGCGATCGAGAAGGTTGTGAGGCTTCCGCGGGTGATGAGAAGCTGCTTCCCGATCTCAACGACCTCCAGGATCTTTGTGGGGTCGGAATCGAGATCGACCATGTTCGCCGCTTCCTTCGCGGCGCTCGTGCCGCTGTTCATCGCAAGTCCGACGTTTGCCTGTGCCAGCGCCGGCGCATCGTTGGTGCCGTCCCCCGTCATGGCGACGATCTTTCCCTCCGCCTGTTCGCGGCGGATGACGTCGATCTTGTCCTCCGGTTTGCATTCCGCGATGAAGCCGTCGACCCCCGCCTCCTTTGCAATGGTCGCGGCGGTCAGGGGGTTGTCGCCTGTACACATGATGGTTCTGATTCCGATGGCGCGAAGGCGTTCAAACCGCTCGGTCATACCGGGCTTAACGGTGTCCTTGAGATAGATGACGCCGAGGAGCTTATCGTCTTCGCAAACGGCAAGAGGCGTGCCGCCGAGGGAGGAGATGCGCTCCACCTGCTCCTGCAGTCCGGCGGGGACGCTCCCTCCCTGTGCCGTCACATAGTGCGCGATGGCGTCGGAAGCGCCCTTGCGGAGCTTTCTTCCGTCGGGAAGATCAATGCCGCTCATGCGGGTCTGTGCGCTGAATTCGACGAATTGTGCCCCGTCGGGCTCCCGGCTGTCGTCCCCGAGGCGGCGCGCCAGCTCCAGCGTCGATTTTCCCTCCGGGGTATCATCGTGAAGGCTGGTCAGCGCGGCACAGCGGATCAGATCGCTCCGCTTGGCCTCCCCGACGGGATAGAAATCGGCGGCGAGGCGGTTTCCGAAGGTGATCGTGCCGGTCTTGTCGAGAATCATCGTGTCGACGTCGCCGCAGGCTTCAACCGCCTTGCCCGACATGGCGATGACGTTGAATCGGGTGACGCGATCCATGCCGGCGATGCCGATGGCGGAGAGCAGGCCGCCGATCGTCGTGGGGATCAGGCAGACTGCCAGCGCGATCAGTGTTGAGGTCCGGAGTCTGACGCCGGAATAGATGCCGATGGGATACAGCGTGACGATCACGATCAGGAAGATGATGGTCAGCGATACCAGAAGCGTGTTCAGTGCGATCTCGTTCGGCGTTTTTTTGCGGGATGCACCCTCGACCAGCGCGATCATGCGGTCAAGGAAGCTGTTTCCGGGATCTGAGGTGATTCTGATCCTGAGACTGTCGGAGACAACGGTCGTACCGCCCGTCACCGAGCAGAAGTCTCCGCCCGATTCCCGCACGACGGGGGCGGACTCACCCGTGATGGCCGATTCATCGACGGAGGCGATGCCCTCGATGACCTCCCCGTCTCCCGGAATGATTTCACCCGCGAGGACCAGGACGATATCGCCCTTCTTCAGCTCTCCTGCGGGGATGATCTCCTCCCGTCCGTCCTCCCGTATAAGACGCGCGCCGGTGTCCTTCTGGGTTTTTCTGAGGCTTGCCGCCTGCGCCTTCCCGCGCCCCTCCGCGACCGATTCCGCGAAGTTGGCGAAGAGAACCGTTACAAACAGCACCGCGCAGACGATGATATTATAGATCCGAAGATTCGAGCCTTCTCCGACATCTCCGAATACACCGGGGAAGATTGACAGGATCAGGGTGATAAAGCAGCCGACCTCCACCACAAACATGACGGGATTTTTCATCATGCAAAGGGGATTCAGCTTGGTAAAAGAGCCGAGGATCGCCTGACGGAAGATTTCCGGCGTGATCAGCTTTTGTTTTTTCTTGCTCATATTGCGTCCTCCTTACGCCCAAAGGGTCAGATGCTCTGCAATCGGTCCGAGGGACAGCACCGGGAAGAAGGTCAGCGCCGCCAGAATGTAGACGACGAAGACGAGGATCACCGAGAAGCTGAAGGTATCGGTGTGCAGGGTTCCTGCAGATTCGTTTACGAAGCTCTTCTTCATCAGAGACCCCGCGATGGCGAGCTGGATTACGATCGAGAGATACCGTCCGAAGAACATGGCCAGGCCGGTTGTGATGTTCCAGAAGAGGGTGTTATCCGCCAGTCCTTCAAAGCCGGAGCCGTTGTTGGCTGCGGAGGAGGCGAATTCGTACAGCACCTGTGACAGCCCGTGGAAGCCGCCGTTTGTGATGCCGGCCAGCCCTGCCTGCGTTCCCACCGCCAGCGCAGAGAAGGCGAGAATCAGCAGGGGATGGATGATGATGCAGAGAGCGGTCAGCTTCATCTCGCGTCCCTCGATCTTCTTGCCGAGGTACTCCGGCGTCCGCCCGATCATCAGTCCGCAGATAAAGACCGCCAGAATGGCGTACATGATCATGTTCATCAGCCCGACGCCCTTGCCGCCGAAGACGACGTTGAGCATCATGTGCAGCAGCGGGATCATGCCGCCGAGCGGGGTGAGGGTATCATGCATATTGTTGACGGTACCGGTGGTAAAGGAGGTGGTGGCCGTCGTGAACATGGCGGATTGGGCTATGCCGAAGCGTACCTCCTTGCCCTCCATGCTGCCCATCGATTGGTTCAGCCCGACCTCCTCCAGAGCGGGATTGCCTTGGCTCTCCGCCCGGAAGCATACGCCGAGTCCGATGACGAAGAGGATTCCCATCGCCGCGAAGATCGTGCGTCCCTCCCGTCCGTACATCCATACCGTAAGGCTGCTGCGGAGCTTGCCGCGCTTTCCCTTCTCCGATACGGGGAGGGCGGCTTTGGAAGCCTCGTTCCCGCGCTTGCGGTCTCTCACCATCTTGCCGAAGGTGATGACGCTGGCGCCCGGAAGGAGCATCATGGAATACAGCTCGATGAGGTTGGTCAGGATCGTCGGGTTTTCAATCGGCGTGCTGGAATTGGCGCCGAGGAAGCCGCCGCCGTTTGTGCCGAGATGCTTGATGATCTCAAGCGCCGCGACAGGCCCGGTCGCAATCACCTGCTTGGCTCCTTCCAGCGTATCGACGATGAAGTTTCCGGAGAAATTCTGCGGCACGCCCTGCCATACTAAAAGCAGACCGCCGACGATGGAAAAGGGAAGCAGCACGCGGGTGGTGATGCGCACCAGATCCGCAAAGAAGTTGCCGACGTCATCCTTGGTTTTTCCCGCCAGCCCGCGGATAAAGGCGACGCAGCCGGCGTAGCCGCTGGCGGCGGAGACGAACATCATAAAGGTAATGACCAGCATCTGGGAGAGATAGGACAGCCCCGATTCTCCGGAATAGTGCTGCAGGTTGGTGTTCGTCATGAAGCTGATGATGGTGTTGAAGGAAAGCGATTCCTCCATGCTCCCGATCCCGTTCGGGTTGAAAAGACCGATGCTCTGAATGCGGAGAATGATGTAGCCGAGCAGAATCATGACGGCGTTGGTTCCGAGCAGCGCCGCCGCGTACTGCTTCCAATTCATTCCCGTTTGCGGACGGATGCCGCTGATCTTATAAATGACCCCGTCGACGCGGTCGAATACAGGGTCGGCAAAGGTGTGCTTCCCGGCGGCGATGTGATAGACATAGATGCCGACCGGGACGACCATGACCAGATACAGGACAATGGTCAGAATTAACTGTAGCATACTGAGCGATTGCCTCCCGTGTCAGAATTTTTCGGGGTGTACCAGCGCATAGACCAGATACCCGCCCAACAGTAAAACGATCAATCCGAGAACTATCATAGACGCCCTCCTCAATCGTTGCGGTCCACCTGCTGCCGACACCAGCGGATCAGCAGGTAAACAAGTCCCGTGCAGGCAGCAAGCACTGCCAGCATGATCAAATCCATCATAATTGAATTCCTCCTTTTTTACATCGGACATTGTAGCAGGTTCTCCGTGAATTTGGTCTTATTTTTTCTTCGGGGGAATAAAGATTTCGTTAAGAAAAGCGCCGGGGCCCGAGGGGGCACCCGACGCTTTTTCCGTTCAGGGGACAGGATTGAGGATTCGCTGCGCCATTTCATAGATGCCGCGCCGATAGAGGACAAGGCTGAGCTGCAGCTCGGGGTGAAGCTCCCCGAAGCCGGCGATCGCCTGACCCGCAATGCGGATCGATTCGGCGCGGGGCATATGACAGTCTCCCGAAAATATCAGAGGAAGGGCGATGCTGCGGCAGCCGATCATCAGCCCCTTCCGCAGAGCACTGAGATAGCATTGCTCCATCAGAAGACGCTCCCGCCGCAGCCCGCCGTACCAGCCCGCGCCGGCGACATGGATGATATAGCGCGCCGGAAGGCCGAAGGACGGCGTGACGACGGCATGGCCGATCCGGCAGCCCCCGAGCTGACGGCAGTAGGCGGACAGGCGTTGGCTGTCCGCCGCTCCGAAGATGGAGGCGCAGATGCCGGGCTGGGGCGTCAGATCGGGGGAGGCGGCGTTGACGATGGCGTCGGCCTCCGCCTTTGTGATATCACCGAGCAGGATCTTCACGGAAGATCCCTCCTTTCTTCACATCATAAAGCCGCAGACCAGATATCCCACCGCCGCGATGCCGGCGGCGCAGAGCGCGTAGGGTAGCTGGGACAGGGCATGATCCATATTGTTCATCTTACAGCAGCTTGAGGTCAGTACCGTGGCGTCGGAATAGAAGCAGGCATGGCTGCCGAGCGTCGCTCCCGATACGATCGCACCCATGATCAGAAGGGGATTGGCGCCGACCGAAAAGGCGAGGGGGAGAATGATGGGGCTGACGAGCGCCGGGATGCCCCAGGCGCTGCTGGTGCTGAAGTTGAGCGCCGCGACGAGCAGGAAGGTGATGACGGGAAGCAGGGGCGCGCTGATGATGGGGCGAACGACGCCGATCACATAATCGGCAATGCCCAGCTCACTCATCCCCTCCTGCATGACGAAGACGAAGAAGATGACGGCGACGGTCGGAATCATGTTGCAGAAGCCGTGCATGGCAAGATCGCAGAAGCGGGATATGGTCATTTTCTTGCGGGGGATATAGAGCAGGAAGCAGACGGCAATGGCGGCAATCAGCGCGAGAAACAGCTCCCCGATCACGATCGTCAGTGCGATCAGAACGGCGATCGGCAGGATGAAATCCCAGACGTTTCCCTTGACGCGAAGCTCTTCGTTCAGCTCCTCCTCCTCGTCAAGATTGAGATCGCGGCTTTCGGGAGAATAGACCTTTCCGCCGCTGCGGATCCGATCATATGCCTTGCGCATTCTTCCCCATTTCGGCATCAGCCCCAGTCCGAAGAGCGGCATCATGATGATCGCCGCAATGGCGTAGAAAATGAAGGGGATGATGTGACAGAAGGTGTCGATGGCGCTTCCGTAGCCAAGCTCCGCAATCCCGGCCTCGGCATAAAAGAGACCGGCGAAGAAGACCGCCCATGTTGAGAAGGGAAGCAGGGCGCAGACCGGCGCGCCGGTCGAGTCGATGACATAAGAAAGCGCCTCCCGGGGGACCTTGTGACGATCGGTCAGCTTTCTCATGCAGGTGCTGAGCGTCATGATGTTGAGATAGTCGTCCACGAAGATCAGCACCCCCATGACCCAGGTGAAGAGAATCCCGGAGCGCTGCCCCCGGCAGAGGCGGCCGAGCAGCTTGGAGAAGCCAAGCGTTCCGTGCGAGGCGCCGAGCAGTGCGATCAGACTTCCGAAGAGCGCGCAGACCAGAATGACCCATTGATGATCCCGGTCCGATGCGACCCGGAAAAAGGCGTCCATCCATCCCGATGCAAACCCGAAGCCGTCGACGATCAGATAGGCGACAAACGTTCCGATGATCAGCGATTCCAGAATCCGCTTCGTGATCAGTGAAAGCACGATGACGACCGCAATCGGCAGCAGTGTGAGTATTCCGTATTCCATTCCCATTTCCTCTGATCTGAAGATTTTTCCCCAATATAGCGCAGAGGAGGTTAGAGGGAGATTAAATTCCGCCCTTCGGCATAAAGGTTTTGTTATGACGCAAGCCTCGGAGGGAGGGCTTGCGTCCCTGCGCGGCGAGCAGCGCAAACGGCGTCAGGCCGACGGCGGGTCGGCGCGGGGCGGCTCCTCCTCCGATGACGGCGGGAAGGAGGCGGACTGCCGGTCGGCGGCATTCTTTTCCGCCTGCAGTCGGCGGCGTTCCAGGATCAGCCCGCATTCGTTCAGCAGCGCGAGAAGCAGATTCTTTTCGAACATCTCAAGCGGCGGGTAGAATTTGGCGGGGATGCCGACCACGCCCAGCACCTCCCGGTTTCCTCTGACCGCAAGGTAGAGATTCTGCGCGTCGGAAAGCGTGTCGGTGGTAGCGCCTGCGTGCTTGTTGTTTTTGACCACCCATCCCGCCACGCCGAGCTCTTCCGCAGTCAGCGATCGAAGCAGATTCCCGCTTTCCTCCGCCGGGAAAACACGGAAATCGGGGGCGGCGTCCTTTGCGGCGGGGGAGTAGAGAATCGGACGGTCGAGCAGCGCCCGAAGCTGCTCTGCCGCGAGCTGAAGGATCTGCTGCTCGTCCTGTCCCTGCTGCATCCTGCGGCTTGCATTCATCAGCAGCTCCATGTAATAGGCGCGCTTGGCGGCCTGCCGTGCCTGCTTTTTGACCCGCGCCGCCAATGTGCCGGTGATGAAGCCGGACAGGAGCATGATCAGAAAGGTGATCGGGTAGGACGGGTTGGTGACCTGCAGAGTGAAGCGCGGGACGGTGAAGAAGAAATTGAAGGCAAGAAGGCTGAGGAGGGAGGCGATCGCTCCGTAAAGATGCCCCTGTGTGGAAACCGCCGTCAGAAGCACGCCGAGAATATAGACGGTGATGATATTGGCTTCCCCCAGACCGAGCCGGTCGAACAGAAATCCGATGCCGGTCGCCGCGGCGGTGATGAGCAGCGCTTTCAGAAGATCAAGCCCGCTGAACCTCCGAAGCTCCTTGCGGAGCTGCCCCGTTTTTTTGCGGTAAAACGGCTGCGTGTCGGGGATGATGTAGATTTCCATATCGCCCGTCAGCCTCGTCAGCTTGTCCGCCAGCGTTTGTCCCGCGGTCAGAAGGCTGTATTTCTGATTGGAGCGTCCCATTACGATCTTGGTGATCCCGCTGAGTCTGGCGAATTCCGCAATCTGAACGGCGGGATCGTCGCCGTAGACGGTGGCAATGCGCGCGCCGAGCTGTTCCGCCAGCCGGAGATTGTCGCGCAGCCGTGTCAGGCTTTCTCCCTTCAGCTCTCCGGTGTCGGGCGTTTCGACGAAGAGGGCGGTAAAGCCGCTGTGAAAGGCTTCCGCCATGCGGGCGGCGGTACGGATCACCTTGGCGTTTGAGGGGGCGCCGGAAAGACAGATCAGGATATGCTCCGCCGCTTTGGAGGCGGTTTCGCTGCGGGCCTCCAGCGCGTTGCGGCTGAGGCGGTCTGCGGTGCGACGGAGGGCGATCTCCCGCAGAGCTGCCAGATTGTCTCTTGTGAAAAAATGATTGAGCGCACGGTCGGCTTGCTTTTTCCGATAAACCTTGCCCGATTGCAGCCGTTCGATGAGATCATCCGGCTCGATATCGACCAGCTCGACCTGCGAGGCGGAATCGAAGACAGAATCGGGGATCCGCTCGCTGACCGCGATGCGGGTGATCGAGGCGACCAGATCGTTGAGCGATTCGAGGTGTTGGACGTTGACGGTCGTGAAAACGTCGATTCCCGCGCGGAGCAGCTCCTCAATATCCTGATATCGCTTCCGGTGGCGGCAGCCCGGCGCGTTGCTGTGCGCCAGCTCATCGACCAGAAGGAGCTGCGGGCGGCGGCGGAGCGCCGCGTCGAGATCGAACTCCTTCAGGCGGATGCCCTTGTAGTCGATCTCGCGTTCCGGAAGCTGCTCAAGCCCCTCCAGCAGCGCCAGGGTGTCGGGTCGGGTGTGTCGTTCGATATAGCCTGCCACAACGTCAACGCCCAGCTTCTGCGCCTGATGCGCGGCCTGCAGCATGGCGTAGGTCTTCCCGACCCCCGCCGCATAGCCGAAAAAGATTTTCAGCCTTCCTTCCTCCGTCGGACGGTCGGTTTTTGATGCTTGATTTCCTGAAATTTCCATTTTATCATCACCTGCTCTCCTTCATTCTATCATGCCGCGTCTTTTGGTGTCATAAAGATCGGGAGCGGGAGATTAAGACGGTATAAAGATCGGCGCGGCCGGAGAGAACAAAAAAGCCGCCTCCCCGAAGGGAGACGGCAATCGACTGAGCTTGTAAGCCGGGTTCTGTTGCGGTTGAAACCGCCTGCATTCATCTGTCTCGACCGTACGTTACCGCACGGCTCCAGCCGCCCCGGAAGCTGCCGAGCAAGCAGTCGGCGTCCTCCCCTCGCGGGGAGGCGCAGTATTCCATTGGGGCGTTGCTCCGGGTAGGGTTTACATTTGCACGCTGTTACCAGAATGCCGGTGAGCTCTTACCTCGCCTTTCCATCCTTACATGATCGGATCATGCGGTTTATTTCTGTTGCACTTTCCCTGAAGTTGCCTTCGGCGGACGTTATCCGTTACCCTGCTCTGCGAAGCCCGGACTTTCCTCACTGCAATACCTTACGGCGTGATGCTGCGCGAATGCACGGCTCAGTCAATGACCATTATACCACGTTCCCGCGGTAAAGTCAACCGTAAACCCGTCGGGAAAGAGAAAAAGAGCGACGGAATGGAGATTGACTTCACGGGCAGATCAATGGTATAATACAGAAAACAGCCGATCGTCGCCCGATCGGTGGAGAGGGGCGGATTCACTCGTGATACAACGGTTTTTGCTTGCACCGGATTCCTTCAAGGGAGGGATCAGCGCCAGCCGCTTCTGCGGGATTGTGGCGGAGGAGCTGACACGGCTCCGGCCGACGGCGGAGGTGAGGAGTCTCCCGATTGCCGACGGCGGGGAGGGAACGCTGGATTGTCTTGCCGCGGCGGCGGGCGGGGAACTGCATACCGTCACGGTCAGTGGTCCGTATCGCGAGCCGGTGACGGCGCAGCTCCTGTTCCTTGACGGCGGCAGAGCCGTGATCGAAACGGCGCAGTGCGCGGGGCTGCCGCTGGTCGGGGAGCGCCGGGATCCCGAGCTGACCACGACCTATGGGGTCGGGGAGCTGATCCGCTTTGCGGCGGAGCAGGGAGCAAAGGAAATCATCCTGACGCTGGGCGGCTCCTGCACCAACGATTGCGGGGCGGGAATGCTGTCGGCGCTCGGCGTTCGCTTTACCGATTCGGACGGGCGGGAATTCGTCCCGACGGGGAAAACGCTGAAGGACGTCGTCGGGATCTCGGCGGAAGGACTTGAGCCGCTGCTCAAGGAGCTGACCTTTACCGCCATGTGCGACGTGAAGAATCCTCTCTGCGGAGCGGACGGATGTGCGGCTGTCTTTGCTCGTCAGAAGGGGGCGGACGACGCCATGATTGCCCGGCTGGAGGAGGGCGCTTCCCACTTTGCCGGGAGGGCAGCTGCCTTCCTCGGGGTCGACCTCTCCCGCGAGGAGGGCGTCGGCGCGGCGGGCGGGCTGGGCTTCGGCTGCCGCGTATTTCTCGGCGCGTCGCTGCGCAGCGGCATCGGGACGGTGCTGGCGCTCTGCGACTATGATCGGCTTGCCGCCGAGGCGGAGCTGATCATCACAGGCGAGGGGAGATTGGATCGTCAGAGCCTGATGGGAAAGGTGATCGGCGGGGTGATCTCCCACAGCGGCAAGACCCCTGTCGCCGTTCTCTGCGGGCAATATCTGCCCTTTGATACGGAGGGCTGTCCGACGCTGCGGTACATTCTTCCGATCAGCGAGGGACAGGAGCTTGCTTATGCCCTTTGCCACGGGGAAGAAAACCTGCGTGCCGGGACAAGGGCTTTGATCGGTCTGCTTGAACGGGATGGTCTATGATTTTTCACGGTTTTTTCGGCGGGAACGTTGATATTTTTTCCAAAACGTGATATAATACGGAGGACAGGGCGGTAAACGCAATTCATTCCGTTCTGCCTGCCCGATGGCTTCCGCAAAACGAATAACGATCAGAGAAGGAAGGTACTTGGAAGGATGAAAGTGACATTTTTCGGCGCGGCGCACGAGGTGACCGGCTCCTGCACGCTTCTGGAGGCGTGCGGCTGCAAGCTTCTTGTCGACTGCGGAATGGAGCAGGGCGCGGATATCTATGAAAACAGCGAGCTTTCGGTTCCGCCCGCGCAGATCGATTTTGTCTTTCTGACCCACGCGCATATCGACCATTCGGGAAAACTCCCGCTCTTAAGCAAGAACGGTTTCCGGGGCAGCGTTTATTCGACGGTCGCCACCCGCGATCTTTGCGCGATTATGCTGGCCGATTCCGCGCATATTCAGGAGACCGAGGCGATCTGGAAGAATCGCCGCGCCAAGCGCTCCGGCGAGGCCGGATACGAGCCGATGTATACGACGGAGGACGTCAAAACGCTGATGAAGCACTTTTCTCCGACCGATTACGGCAGGACGGTCGAGGTCACCAAGGGGATCACCGCCGAGTTTTTTGACGCGGGACATCTGCTCGGCTCCGCCAGCATCCTGATCACCGTTACCGAGGAGGGCAAAACCAAGCGCCTGCTCTTTTCGGGGGATATCGGTACATCGGAGCGCCCGCTTCTGAACGATCCCTCCATGCCGCCCGAGGCGGATATCGTGGTGATCGAGTCGACCTACGGCGACCGGGAGCGGCGCACCGTCTCCGTCGATCACGAGCGATTCCTTGCCGATATCATCGAGGAGACGATCGGAAAGGGCGGCAACGTCGTGATCCCCTCCTTTGCCGTCGGCAGAACGCAGGAGCTTCTCTATATGCTCCGTCATATCAAGGAGCGGAAAATGACCCGCTGTGAGTTCCCGGTCTGGCTCGACAGCCCTCTTGCGATCGAGGCCACCAATATCTACAGCGCGACGCTGCGGGATTATTATGACAGCGAGGCGGCAGCTCTGATCGCAAAGGGGATCAATCCGATCGGCTTCCGTGATCTCCATGTGGCGGTCAGCAGCGATGAATCGAAGGCGATCAACGCCGATCCCACGCCGAAGGTGATCATCTCCGCCTCCGGGATGTGCGAGGCGGGACGGATACGCCATCATCTGAAATACAATCTCTGGCGGCCGGAAAGCACCGTGCTGTTCGTCGGCTATCAGGTCGAGGGCACAATGGGACGGCGGCTGCTTGACGGAGCGGGCTATGTGAATCTTTTCGGAGAGGAAATCCGCGTGCTGGCAAGAATCGAGCGTCTGGAGGGCTTTTCCGGACACGCCGACCGCAATATGCTGATCGATTGGCTGCGCTCGATGAAGAAGCCGCCGGAGCGGGTCTATGTGAATCACGGCGATGACGAGGTGTGCGACGGCTTTGCGGAGGTGGTCAGACAGACCCTCGGCATCGAGGCGATCGCGCCCTACAGCGGCGATTCCTTCGACCTTCTGACCGGAGAGACGGTTGCTGCCGGAAGCAGAAGACGGATCAAGCGCGCGTCGGCGGAGCGCAAGCGTACCGCTTCGGCGGCATGGTCGAGGCTATATGCCGCCGGAATGCGGCTGATGAATCTGATTGAGCGCAGCCGGGGCGCCAAGACCAAGGAGCTGGCAGCCTTTACCGATCGGATCAACGCCCTTTGCGACAAGCAGGAAAAGGCACGGGGGCGCCGATAAGGGATACGGCGGTCTCCTGCGCCATCGGGCGGAATAACCGGCGCGCGCATTCGATTATCAAATAACGGGGACATCCGAGGAAAAACCCGGCGGTACAGGTGCAGGCTGTACCGCCGGGTTTCCGTTATGCGAGGGAGGCTTCCGGTTACGGCAGCGTGAGCGTCAGACGATCCCATGTGCCGGGGTCGGCTGTCTGCGTCGCCCTGCCGGAGTTGTAGCGGATCAGCACCGAATCCCCTTTCCAGTCGACTGTATACAGACCGTCCCGGAAGGGAAATACGCAGTCATCGGCATGGGTGCGGCCGAGCTTGACTTTTTTACCGCTGTCCGGTTTGCAGAAGATTTCCGCGCCGGTTCCGCCGAGGGTCTCCCATTCCCGTATGATCAGCGTATGCCGACCGTCGGGGGAGGAAAGAGACAGCTCGTCGAGATAGTTTCTTCCGGGACTCAGTGAAGAAATGACCCAGATGAATGTACCGAGGATAAGGAGTATCTTCAGGCTGCGGGTGATTGCGTCGGTATTCATGCGTCATACTCCTTTCGCGGCACTATAGCCTGTTTCAGTATAGCACACTTCCCGCTTCTTGTCAAGATTGCCGACGTCGTCCCGGTATGGAGGCGGTTATTCCGACCGCGGGAAGACGGGCTTCAGTCCGAGTGCGTCCTCAATCAGCGCCTTGTCGTAAGCCTTTTCGATATAGGCATCGTCGGTCACGGCGTTCATTTCGCGCTTTTCGGGATCGAATACCGTGAAGACCCCGTTGAACAGCCAATAGGACCAGCCGATGTCATTGGCCTCGAAGGCGGTGCGGAGATCGGTGATCAGGCGGATTCTGACCTCGTTCCGGATGCCGGAGCCCTCCGCCGCGCCGAAATACTTTTTGGCGGTTACCGAATCCATACAGCCGAATTCGACGCACATCATGTGGATGTTGCCGCCGTATTTCCGGCTCCAATCACCGAGGCTGTCCATCCGCTTTCTCTGCCAATCGGCGGTATAGCCGCCGTCATATTGGTTGCTGTAGAGAACGTGGCAGTCGTATTCCCCCTTCAGATAAGCGGTTACGCAGCGGAGTCCCTCTGCCAGAAGATCCTCCGGCATGAGAGAGCAGATTTCCTTCGCCATCCGATCGATTTCCGCCTCGCTCAACCCTTCAGGCACCGGGTAGGGAACATCCTTGAGGAAGCTCTCAAAGCCGCGATAGCCTCCCATGCCGCTTCTGGCCGTTCCGAAGCCGATGATATACGGCTCGTAGGTGGTGAAGGAGTAGATGACGTTCTGATCGGTGACGGGGGACATTTTCTTCAGGTACTCGATGTTGCCGGAGGAATCGGAGCTTGTGATGATGGTATGATCGGGCAGCTCGTTGCGTACCGCGAGGTACATCCGGTCGCTCATCCAGGTCCAGGATACCTGCGGGCTGTTGTCATAGGGCTCCGTCATCAGCTGGATGGAGACCTCGTCGGCAGACCAATGCTCCCCGATATAGGCGGCGGCCTCTCTGTACCAGTTGCAGAGCAGCTCGAATTGAGTCAGATCCTTCAGATAGACGGTCTTGTAGCTTTTTTCATGATGGGTTTCTCCTTTTTATGAGTTTATTCCGAACCGAATCCCGAAGCCCCGACGGCGCAGAGCCCGCACCAGTCCTTTTCGGTTTCGGGAATATCGGTCAGTGTCAGAGTGACGGTATGCCGGCCCGGGGCGTCAAAGGCCATGACGACAAACGCGATGCTCATCGACTTGTAGCCGATTGCATTGTAGGCGTTTGTGACGGTGTGCGTCGGCTTTCCGTCGACGCGGACCTCGATGCCGCCGGATTTTTTGGAATTGGTGTAAAACAGGAAAAAGCAGGAGCTGTCTGTGGTGAAGGTGATGGTCGAGCCGAGCCGGGAGGTCTGCCAGCCGCTGCTTTCAATCTGCTCCAGCCTTGCTTCGTAATCGGCCGTCCACCCCTCTCCAAGCTCCGTTTTCACACGGGGATCGGGGGTTTTCCTGTCGATCAGAACGGCATCAGCGAAGCGATTCGCGGTGACGGCGGCGGGAAGGGAGGGGAAGGGAGCGTCCGTCGGACAGTTCGGGATTTCCTCGTCAAGAAACCGGAGGATCAGTTCGGCAAGAAGGCGGTGTCCCTTTGGGGTCGGGTGGACATTGTCGGCTGTCCACAGATCCTCCTCCCGCAGTCCCACGGTCTCGGAATCGTTCAAGAGGACT
The DNA here is from genome assembly GCA_944384585.1 of uncultured Clostridia bacterium. Classification (GTDB taxonomy): domain Bacteria; phylum Bacillota; class Clostridia; order Oscillospirales; family CAG-272; genus Colimorpha_A. The sequence continues at coordinate 16,060 of CALWTY010000031.1, forward strand.
TGAACGGCGGAGCGAAAGCTGATCTGCGGAACGCCGTAGGCGCGGTTGATCGGGAGCTGCTGCTCCTGAAGATTGTTGCCGCTCCTCGGACAGACGTTGCAGTTGATGACCGGGATGCCGGCGGCGATCAGCTGCGTGAGGATCCCCTCATAGGCCTCCGCTCCGTGGGGGAGGCCGAAGTCGTTCGTCCCGAAATCGACGATGACAAGGTCAGGGTGAAAGGGAAGCACGTCCTGCCGCAGCCTCGCGGCTCCGTAAACGGCTTCGGTTCCTCCGATTCCGGCGTTGACAAGGGTGACGTTTCCGTTTTCGGAATTTCCGTCAAGCGCTTCGAACCGGGCGGCCACAAGGCTCGCCCACTCCCCTCCCGGCTCTGCGCCGGCGCCGAAGGTGATGGAGTCACCGAGCGCGGCCAGCACCACGCGCTCTCCCTGCGCCGCTTTTTTCATCACCGCCGAAAGCGCGGAGCGCATTCCGTCGCTGCCCCGATACAGGACTGCCTGCTTTCGGGCCTCTTCTTTTCTCTGCTCAGGATCGCTGATCATCGGCGGTTCCTCCTCCGTTTGACGGTCTGTCCCCGCTGCGCCGTCATCGGAAGGCCGCTCCGTCGCCGGCGCGGTCGTTTCCGATGGTTCACCGGCTGATGCTCCGGCGTCGGAGACCTCATTCTCCCGTGCGGGGGAGGCGCAGCAGCCAAGGGTCAGACACAGGCAGAGCAGCAAGGGGAAGAGCGGCTTCCCGGCATTACCCGTTGCCATGTCCCCGCTTTTTTCTGACCAGGATCACCGCTGCGACGATCGCCGCGATCACGACAACGGAGATGACGACGACCGGCCCGATATTGCCTTCGCTCCCGGAGGACGTTCCGCTCGTCTCGGCGGACGCGGCGGAGCCCTCCTGCGTTGCGGGCAGGGTCTGCTGAGCGGTAGTTTGCGCGGGCTTCCCGGTGGAAACCGGCTTTTCTGTCGTTACGGGTGTGGTCAGCGCTTCCTCCGTGAGGAAGCCCTCTTCCAGCGCCTCTTCCTTCGTCCCTACCCAGACATTGTCGATGCGGAACTCTGCAGGCTCCTCCGGAATGGCGACAAAATCATAGATGCGGAAGAAATTGATGGCGGAAAGGTCGGCATCCGACATCTTCTGCGCATCGGAGAGGGGAAGGGCGACCTTGTTCCAGCCGTTCTGAAGCTTGTTCTTCAGAACGGACATCGACCATGTCAGCTCCTCGGAATCGGAGGTGCCGGAGGAGGTCAGCTCGATCTGACCGGTGTAGAGCGTGCCGAACACGTCGCCGGTGTAGAGCCAGAACATGAGATACCGTTTCACCGTTGAATTCGGTGCTGCCGCAGTAGGAGAGATAGTCCGTGATGTTACCTTCCTCCTCTTCGCTTCGGTCGGGGAAAAGAAGGCGGGAACGGATCTGGCGGCTCAGCTTTTCGCTTTCGGTGTCACGGGTTTTTTTTTCGATCGGGTGCATGGTGGAATACCTCCGTCCCTGTCAGGGGAAATGGGATTATGCTTCAAATCCGCCCGCCGCAAATTCCGAAGGGGTGCAGCCGGTGATTTGCTTGAAGGCGCGGATGAAGGAGTGAAGGGAGATGAAGCCGACCGACGCGGCAGCGTCGGTGGCGGAGCAGCCCTTGAGCAGCAGCTCCTTGGCGCGGGAAATTCTGACATTGAGCAGATACTGATGAATGGTCAGCCCCGTCGAATTCTTGAAAATCGTCGAAAGATAGCTCTTGCAGGCGCCGATCTCGGTATAGATGATCTCGTTTGACAGCTCGGGATTCTGATAGTTTTTTCGATGAAATCGACGGTTCTCATAACGGTCGGCCAGGAGGAGAGATTCCGTCTGACCATCTCCCGTCCGTCCGGCTCGGAGCGGCGGAGAATGTCGATCAGCTGGATCATCTCGCTTTTCAGCTTGAGGAAATTGGAGTTGATCCGATGGAGCGCAGCGATTTTTTCCACCTTATTCCGAACGTACATCCGATCGACGGAATCGAAGGTGTAAAAGCAGGGCTTCAGAATGATCTGCTCCCGCGCGGGATGCAGGATTTCCTGCGGAATCCGGTCGGTACATTCCGAAACGCCGATGCCGTCAAGGGACATTCTGTCGGGATCGGTGAAGAAATCGAAGTGGATGACGCACATGGCGACGGGACGGGCGGTAAAGGCGAAATGGGGACAAAAGGGAGGCATCAGCAGCCCGCTGCCCGGCGTCAGCTTATAGTCGGCGTCGTTGGTTTTGTATTCCAGCGTGCCGTTCAGGATATAGGTGAAGGCGTAGTCGAAGTCGATGTACTGTGTGTAGGTCAGCTGTACGATCTCGTTTCTGGCGGCTCGTACATAAGGGGAGATGTAGATCAGATCTTCCGATTTCATGGTGTATCCGTTCTGTTTGATTGATGCATTGCGGCGGGATGACCGCCGAAGCGGGAGGGATTGCCGCAGGGGAATGTTCTTTGGCTGGATTAATTGTAGCACCGATATGCCGCTTTGTATATGCCGACAAGTTCAGGCGGATGTGCAAAAAGTTCTCTTTGTTACCGAACCTGTGGAAGTCGGGAAACAAAATCGATAGTGCATATTGCCGAGTAACGGCAAAATTGTTTGCCGTTACTCGGTAAAATGTCGGAATATTTTGCTGCGCGGCCGAAGCAAGAGCGAACGATCCGGACACAGCCGCGTACCTTTTCAAAAAGTTCGTTCATCCTTCTCCCCGCCGCGACGCACGTGGATGGGGGGGCGACAGCCCGCAGAGGCGGGAGAGCGCATCGTCCGGCGGCAAAGTATCGGGCCGCACGCGAATGGGGGGCGACAGCCTAAAGCGGCGTCCTCGTCTTCCGCGTCTGAACGCCCGAAAAGCCGCTTCGCTGTCGGACGGAGCGGCGGAACGCAAAAAGGTCCGGCTCCGCGTGGGCGGAGCCGGACGGTCGGTTTATTCGGGAGTGCTGCCGGGGAAGCCTCGTTTCGGTTATTCAAGCTCAAAGGCGCCGGTATAAAGCTGATAATAGGTACCTTTTTCGGCGATGAGCTTCTCATGGCTGCCGCGTTCGATGATTCGTCCGTGATCCAGCACCATGATGACGTCGGAATTCTTGACGGTCGAGAGACGGTGCGCGATGACGAAGACGGTCCGTCCCTCCATCAGCTTATCCATTCCGCGCTGGACGATGGCCTCGGTTCTGGTGTCGATCGAGGAGGTCGCTTCGTCCAGAATCATGACCGGCGGATCGGCAACGGCGGCGCGGGCGATGGCGATGAGCTGGCGCTGACCCTGCGAGAGATTCGCGCCGTTATTGGACAGTTCGGTCTCATAGCCCTTCGGCAGTCGGGAAATGAAATCGTCTGCGCCCGCCAGACGGGCGGCGCGGATGCATTCCTCGTCCGTCGCATCGAGCTTGCCGTAGCGGATATTGTCCATGACCGTGCCGGTGAAGAGGTTGGTGTCCTGAAGCACGATGCCGAGGGAGCGGCGAAGATCGGATTTTCTGATCTTGTTGATGTTGATGCCGTCGTAGCGGATCTTGCCGTCCGCGATGTCATAGAAGCGGTTGATCAGGTTGGTGATGGTGGTCTTGCCTGCGCCGGTCGCGCCGACAAAGGCGACCTTCTGTCCGGGCTCGGCATAGACCGAAACATCGTGCAGCACCAGCTTGCCGGGCTCGTACTCAAAGTCGACCCCTACCATACGCACATCGCCCTGAAGGGGCGTATAGGTGAGAGAGCCGTCGCCGTGGGGATGCTTCCATGCCCATTTTCCGGTGTGCTTTTCGGTTTCGGTCACCCGGCCGTTCTCATCGATTTCGGCATTGACCAGCGTCACATAGCCCTCGTCGGTCTCGGGCTTCTGATCCATGAGATCAAAGATCCGTTCCGCGCCCGCCAGACCCATGACGATGGCATTGATCTGCTGAGAGAATTGGTTGACGTTGCCGGTGAACTGCTTCGTCATGTTGAGGAAGGGCACCGCGATATCGATCGACAGGACCGATACGCCGAGGAAGATCGCCGAGATCGAGAGGTTCGGCAGCTTGGTGAGGATAAAGATCCCGCCTGCGGTGGCGCAGATGACGTAGAGGATATTGCCGATGTTCTGAATGATCGGACCGAGGATGTTGGCGTAGGCATGGGCGCGGAAGCTGTCGTGATACAGCTCATCGTTGATCTTTCTGAAATCCTCGTTCGCCTGCTCCTCATGGCAGAAGACCTTGATGACCTTCTGTCCGTTCATCATTTCCTGCACGAAGCCCTCGGTCTTTCCGATGGATTTCTGCTGACGGACGAAGTACTTGGAGGAGCCGCCCGCGACCTTTTTCGTGACGAAGAACATGGCGACGACGCCGGCCAGCACCACCATCGTCATCCAGAGGCTGTACCAGAGCATGATGCACAGCACCGTGAGAACGATGGCGCTCGATTGCAGCAGGCTGGGGAGGGACTGAGAGACGAGCTGACGGAGGGTGTCGATGTCGTTTGTATAGTAGCTCATGATGTCGCCGTGCTTGTTGGTGTCGAAGTATTTGATCGGCAGATTCTGCATTCCGTCAAACATTTTGCGCCGCATCTTGCAGAGGAAGCCCTGCGTGATGTACGCCATGAGCTGGGTATAGGCGGTGATGGAGAGGATCGAAAGCACATACAGCGAGATCAGGATCAGCACCTTGGGGATGATGATCTCCTTGGCTGCCGCCCAATCGCCGGAGGAATACCATTCCTCAATGACGGCGATGACCTTCTGGAGGAAGATCGCGGGGATGGAGGAGACGATGGCGGAGAAGAGGATGCAGCAGATCGTGAGCGGGACGAGGACGGGATAGCTGCGGAACAGCTCCCGGATCAGCCGGGAGAGGATCTTCATGTTGAATTTTTTCTTCGGAGGGTGCATTCCGTTCCGATTCATGGGCTTATTCATCTTCGCTTCCTCCGTTCATCTGCTGCTCATAGACCTCGCGGTAGATGTCGCTGCTTCTGAGCAGCTCCTCATGCTTTCCGGAGGCCGAGATTTTACCGTTTTCCATCACAATAATCAGATCCGCGTCCTGAACCGAGGAAACACGCTGCGCGATGATGATCTTGGTCGTTTCGGGGATGTATTTCGCAAAGCCCATGCGGATAAAGGCGTCGGTTTTGGTGTCCACGGCGCTGGTGGAGTCGTCGAGGATCAGGATTTTCGGCTTTTTCAGCAGAGCCCGTGCAATGCAGAGTCGCTGCTTCTGACCGCCCGATACGTTGGTGCCGCCCTGCTCGATCCGGGTGTCGTAGCCGTCCGGGAAGGAGCGGACGAATTCGTCTGCCTGCGCCAGACGGCAGGCCTCTGCCAGCTCCTCGTCGGTGGCGTTCTCGTTGCCCCAGCGCAGGTTTTCCTTGATCGTGCCGGAGAAGAGCAGGTTCTTCTGAAGCACCATCGCAACCGATTCCCGCAGGGTTTCGATGTCGTACTGCCGCACGTCGATCCCGCCGACTCTGACCGTCCCCTCCGTCGTGTCGTAAAGACGGGGGATCAGCTGAACCAGCGTCGATTTGCTTGAACCGGTCCCGCCGAGGATCCCGACCGTCATGCCGGCGCGGATATGGAGATTGATGTCGGACAGCGCGAACTTATCGGCGGTGCGGGAGTATTTGAAGCTGACACCGTCAAAATCGACCGAGCCGTCGGGAACGGATACGATGGGATTTTCGGGATTGGTCAGGGTCGACTCCTCCCGGAGGATGTCATAGATACGCTTGGCGGATTCCGCTGACATGGTCAGCATGACATAGATCATCGAGAGCATCATCAGCGACATCAGGATCTGCATTCCGTAGGTGAGCATACCGGAAATCTGACCGACGCCGATGGTGGAGCCCTGATTGGTGATGATCAGCTTGGAGCCGATGATCAGCACAAACGCCATGTTGAAGTACATACAGAACTGCATCAGAGGCGAGTTCATGGCGACAATGCGCTCCGCCTTGGTGAAATCCATGCGGATGTTTTCGGCGGCCTTGCCGAATTTCTCCTTTTCGTACTCCTCACGCGAGAAGCCCTTGACGACGCGCATGGCGCGGACATTTTCCTCGATCGATTCGTTCAGACGGTCGTACTTGCGGAAGACGCTGCGGAAGGCGGGCATGGCTTTGCTGCTGATGAGGAGCAGACCCGCCACAAGCAGCGGGATGAGGATCACGAAGGAGGTGGCGAGCGCGCCGCCCATGAGGTATGCCATGATGATGGAGAAGATGAACATCAGGGGGGCGCGGATGGCGATACGGATGATCATCATGTAGGACATCTGTACGTTTGAAACATCGGTCGTGAGACGGGTGACAAGAGAGGAGGTGGAAAACTTGTCGATGTTCTCAAACGAATAGGTCTGGATCTTTCCGAAGATGTCGGAGCGCAGATTTCTTGCAAATCCGGAGGACGCCTTGGCGCTGGTGAAGCCGGCGATACCGCCGCAGCAGAGCGAAAGCACCGCCAGAAGGACAAGAACGGCGCCGATGCGGAGGATCTCCTGCAGCTCCGCCCCCGCCTGAATTTTGTTGACCATTTCGGCGGTCAGGAACGGGATGACGCATTCGATCACCGATTCCCCGACAATAAAAATCAGCGTAAGGAACGTCGGAACCTTGAATTCCCTTACGCACTGTGCGAGTCTTTTCAGCATATCATAATCCTTTCCTTGCTGATTGCTTACGGATTGACAGAAGCCGATGTGCCTTCTTTGTGAAGGTTGGCTCTGATCTTTTCGGCGGTTCTGAAAAAGGCGGCCAGCTCCTCGTCGTCGATATTCTCCTTCATGCGCGCCTCCAGCGCATCGACGCCGTTTCTGATCCGATCCTGCAGCTCGATTGCGGCGGGCGTCAGAAGAAGCCTTTTCAGTCTTCCGTCGCGGCTTACCGGCTCTTTCGTGATCATTCCGTTCTTTTCCATCAGCTTCAGAATGGTGGTCATTGTGGAGCGGCGCACCGAAAATTTACTCTCAAGGTCTTTTTGAAATACTTCACGGTCGCGATTGTCATATAAATATCTTACGACCCAGCTTTGCACGCCTGTGGCGGAATCTCCGAGCTCGTTCTGCACGACGGCGGAAACGGCCCGTCCGATCTCATGACTGAGACTGCGCACCACAATGCCGATATGCGGGGCATCTTCCATATCGATCCTCCTTTGATTGTTAGCGTACTAACATTATAGACTTACGGAATCTTAATGTCAAGAGGGGATCGGAGCTAAAAAGTAAACAAACTTTGAATAAATCGACCCCTTTGGACATTATCGACAAACCGACGCCGCGGTCGGCGGGGCGGGTTATCTCAAAGCGAGAAATTGAGAATAATTCTCAAATTATTCCCCCATCCCCTTGATTTTTCGGAGGGAATGGGGTATACTGAAACCGTCTGGCAGAAACAAGGAGGCACGATATGAGAAAGAGGATCGGAAAAGCGATGCTGACGGCGGTGATCTGCGCATGGCTTTTGACAGGCTGCGGCGCTCCGCAGGAGGCGGAAGAGGGGCTGCAGATCGTGACCACCGTCTTCCCGGTATATGATTTTGCAAGGAATGTCGCCGGAGAGGACGGAGAGGTGACGCTCCTGCTCAAGCCGGGGGAGGAGACCCATTCCTACGAGCCGACGCCGCAGGATATTCTGAAAATCCGTCGGTGCGACGTGCTGATCTGCGTCGGCGGGAAATCCGACGCATGGCTGGAGACGGTGTTGGCTTCGGCGGAGGGGGAATCGTTTGAGGTCGTGCGGCTGATCGACTGCATCGAGCCCCTTGCGGAGGAGCATGACGACGGGGCGCATCACGAGGAAGAATACGACGAGCATATCTGGACCTCGCCGCTCAATGCCGTCGCCATGACCGGGAGGATCGCGGAGGCGCTGGCAGAGGCGGATCCCGACCGCGCGGCGGCGTACCGGAGTCGTGCCGAGGGCTATTGCGGGGAGCTTCGGGATCTCGACGAGACCTTTCGGCGGATCGTGGAACAAGGAAGCCGCAGAACGCTTGTCTTCGGGGACCGCTTTCCGTTTCTCTATTTTGCGAAGGAGTACGGATTGAGCTGTCATGCGGCCTTCCCGGGCTGCTCGGAGGAGAGCGAGGTTTCCGCCGCGACGATCGCGTCGCTGATCCGCTGCGTCAGGGAGGAAGCGCTTCCGGCGGTCTTCCGGATCGAGCTGTCGAGCGGGCGGGTCGCAGAGAGCATTGCCGCCGAGACGGGGGCGCAGGTTCTGCTGCTCCATTCCTGCAGCAATCTCTCAAAGGACGAATTCGATCGCGGGGAAAGCTATCTCTCCCTCATGAAAAAGAATGCCGATGCGCTGCTGATCGCGCTGAAATGATGCGCGGCAAAGAAAAGGCGCGCCGACGTCACTTCGACGTCGGCGCGCTTTTCAGTCATTTGTGATCGGATATGATAAGAACTGATCGGAAATGATCGGAAAATTGATAAGATTCCAAAGAATGCGTCATATCTTTACATTTGCTCCGGACTGTGGCAGAATAGAGACAAGGAAAATCCGCAAGGGCTTTTCCGCAACGTACCATTGCCGCCGGGAGGAAACTATGAAATATCCGAAGGTGTATCTGTCGATCGATAACTGCTTCGCGTCGAAGCGCTGGACGAGGCCGCGGGACTGGATGGAGGTGATCCGCTCCTGCGGCGTGAACTGCGTCGAAAGCAGCGCCGATACCGAATGTGATATGCTCTATTCCGATCGGGACTATCTGGCGCAGTGGCGCCGGGAGGTGCTGGCGGAGAGCGAACGGAACGGAATGCGGGTGGTCAGCACCTACACGGGGCACGGGACCTATGCGACCCTCGGACTGACCCATACCGATCCCCGGTGTCGTGACAGAATGCTCCGGCGCTGGCTGCTTCCCCATATCGACAACGCCGCCGCGCTGGGGTGTATGGCGGGCTTTTACTGCCACGCCTTTGACGAGACGGTGGTGCAGAGCCCGACCCTCTATGAGGAATACAGGGAGCTGCTCCGCGACAGTCTGAAAGAGACGGCCGTCTATGCGGCGGAGCGGGGGGTTCTCCCGGTGCTGGAGCAGATGTATTCCCCGCAGCAGTATCCGTGGCGGATCGAAGACGCGCGGCGGCTGATGCGGGAGGTGAGCGACGGCGGAACGCCTCTGTATCTGACGATCGATACCGGCCATCAGTACGGCCAGCGGCGGTTTGAAGCCCCGACCGGGGAGGCGATCTTTGAGGCAATCGCGGAGAAGCGTCCGCTTTATGTCGGCTCGGAGCGATCCCGGGCGATCCTGGAGGAAGCCCAAGCAGGCAGGATCGGCGCGGCGGAGGCGGCGGAGGCGATTCTGACGCTCAATCGGGAGGATTCCCGTCTTTTTGCCGACAGGGAAGACGGAGACACCTGGGCATGGCTGCGGGAGCTGGGGCGGTATTCGCCGCTGATCCATCTGCAGCAGACCGACAATACCTCCTCCTCGCATCGGGACTTTTCGCCGCAAAGCAACAGAACCGGCTGCATTACGGGGGAAAAGCTGCTCCTTGCGCTCCGTGAGAGCTATGAGCGGCCCGACGATCCCTCCATGCCCCCGCCGGTCGACGAGTTGTATCTGACCTTGGAGCTGTTTTATTCCAATGCGGCAACAGGGCATGAGATCAGAAAGAGCCTGCAGACCTCCGTCGGATATTGGAGGCGGTTTGTCCCGCAGGACGGGCTGACGCTTGACCGTCTGACGGAGGGGCTCTGATGGGAAGCGTCTCCTCTGCCTGACGCGGCAGAGGAGGGCCACGCCTGCCTGACGCGGCAGAGGAGCGCGTTATCCGTATAACACCTCGCAACCCGTCCGGGCAACGGACTCAAGAAAGGAGTCGGGGGGCTTTCGGTCGGTGATGACCGCCTCAAGATCGCTGAAATCGGTGAGCTTGTGGAAGAAGACCGATCCGAATTTCGAGGAATCGCAGAGCAGAACGGTTTTTTTCGCATTCCGCATCATCTGCCGCTTGACGGTCTTCTGCTCGATATCGGCGTCGTATGCGCCGTCGTCGTCAATGCCGCGGCAGAAGATCAGTGCAAGATCGGCGCGGAAGCCGGCCAGACTGTCCGACGCCTCCCCCAGCACGGTATGCGTCCCTTTTTTGAGCCGCCCTCCCGTGACATAGGTTTCGACCGTGTCGCATTCGTTGAGCAGCAGCGCGGTATCCATTCCGTTGGTCAAAACCGTCACGCTGCCGATGCGGGAGAGGATGGGACAGATGCGCATGGCGGTGGAGGAGGAGTCGAGAAAGAGCGACATCCCCGGCCGGATGAAATCGGCGGCGATTTCGCAGATATACTCCTTTTCCCGGACACACACCGAGTTGCGGTAATTGGCGGAATAATCGAAGTTGGTTCCCTCGATCAGCAGAACGCCGCCGCGGATCTTCATGGCCGTCCCCATCTCCGTCAGCTTGGCGATATCGCGGCGGGCGGTGGCGGGGGAGCAGTAGAGGCGCTTGCAGATTTCCTCGATCGAGAGCTGCTTTTTGGTTTTCAGAAGTGAGAGGATGGTATAGATTCTTTCCATGGCGAACTGCCTTTCCTTAGCCTTCGGTGGCGGGCGGGAGAATATCGATATAACGGAGGAGAATTGTGATGAAGGTATTGGCATTTGATCTCGGGGCGTCGAGCGGGCGCGGCATGATCGTGACGTGCGGGGAGGAGGGGATCCTCTGCGAGGAGATCTATCGCTTCCGCAACGAGCCGGTCAGATTGTTCGGGCATTTGTATTGGGATTTTCCGGGGCTCTGCCGTGAGATCGAAAACGGGCTGATCCGCTGCGCCGACCTCGGCCACCGCGACATCGCCGCGATCGGGGTCGATACCTGGGGCGTGGACTACGGACTGCTCGATCGGGAGGGGGATCTGCTCGGCGGGGTCTACCACTATCGGGACGGACGAACCGAGGGGATCTCGGAGGAGATTGAGCGAAGGATCGGTCTGAAGGAGCTGTTCCTGCGCTCCGGCATTCAGAATATCTGGTTCAATACCTCCTGCCAGCTCTGCGCTGCCAATCTTCGGAAGCCGGCGCTTTTAGCCTTGGCGGATCGGCTTCTGATGATTCCCGATCTGATCGTCCGCCATCTGACCGGCGTGGCGGCAAACGAATATACCGCCGCTGCGACAACGCAGCTCTATGTTCCTACTGATTTTGATACAAAAAGAAAAGCCCTCTCCAGGGCAAATGCCGCCGAAAAAGGCCTGAAATAAGGGCTTCCGAGGTCATGCGCCGACTTTGGAAGCCCTTGTTTTATGTGTTCAGTTGTCCTGCTACCGCCCGGCAATATGGTGGGGTGTCAGCCTTGCGGTGTAGTGATTTTGGAATAATTAAAATGTGGAGCAAAATTAAAAGGTTCAATCTGCTTCAAGAAGCTCTTTCAGCGTTTTTCCTTCAGCATCTTTCCAGAGTGCATTTCCGCTCAAAGACGCACCGCCAACAAATCCAGCTGCTGATGAGGGACTGGAAAACAGTACATCAGCTGTTAAGATCCCATCGCTGTC
>CALWTY010000032.1 GCA_944384585.1 uncultured Clostridia bacterium
GCCTGCTGCCGGGAGGTGATCGGGATGGCCCAAGCGACGGTGAAATGCCACCTGTGCGGTCGGAGCTTCCAGAAGCCCGTCCATGAGGTGCGCCAGCACAATTTCTGCTGTGCGGCCCATGCCCGCAAATGGAACGCTGGCCGCATGGCGGAATACAACCGCACCGCGAACCCCCTCAACAAACCGGGCGGGGTGGTGTCCTCCCGAAGAAAGCACCGGGAGAAGTTGTCCGGCCAAGGTGCCGGGAAGGCTTACCGGAAATTTTACGGCAGGCACGAGCATCGCGTGGCGGCGGAAGCCATGCTGGGCAGGCCCCTGCGGCCCGGCGAGGTCGTTCATCATCGGGATGGGGACAAGCTGAATAACGACCCGATGAATTTAGAGGTGCTGCCCTCTCAGGCGGAGCATACCAAGACCCAGCGCCGTGATCCGCAAGGGAGGTGGTGCAAATGAGCCTCAAAAGCCGAGGCGCAGCCCTTCTCATGGAAATGGGGACAGGCAAAAGTCTCACCGCCATCGCCATTACCGGCGCACTTTCACAGGCGGGCCGGATTCGCCGGGTGCTGATTGTGGCCCCGCTCTCCATCCTTGGCGTATGGGAGGAGGAATTTCAGAAATTTGCCGCCTTCCCGTATGCGCTGGCGGTTCTGTCCGGCAGCAGCGACAAGAAGCTGGATACCCTGCGGCACATGACCGGCACCGCCCTGCAGGTGGTGGTCGTAAACTATGAGTCCGCATGGCGGCTGGAAAAGGCTTTGACCGCATGGCACCCCGACCTGATTATCGCGGACGAGGGCCACAAGATCAAAACCCACAATATCGCCGCCAGTAAGGCCATGCACCGGATGGGAGCAAAGGCAAGCTACCGGCTCCTGCTCACTGGTACGGTTATCACCAACAAGGCCATTGATGTGTTCAGCCAGTATAAATTTCTGAACCCGGTCATTTACGGGAACAGCTTCTATGCCTTCCGCAACCGCTACTTCGACATGGTGGGCTATGGCAATCATACCCCGGTTTTGAAGAAATCCATGGAGGGCGAGCTGACAGAGAAACTCCACAGCATTTCCTACCGGGCGACGAAGGCGGAATGTCTGGATTTGCCGGAAACCACCGATGTGATCCGGCAGATAGAGTTGGAACCTGCCGCCCTGCGGATATACCGGGGCCTTGTCAAAGAAAGCTATGCGGAGCTGGCAAGCGGTGAAGTAACCGCCACCAACATCCTTACCCGGCTGCTGCGGCTGTCCCAGCTTACCGGCGGCTTTCTCGGAAATGACGAAACCGCTGCCGTGGAGCAGGTAAGCGCGGCCAAGCTCTCCGCCTTGGAGGACATTCTGGACGGGGCCATGGCCGAGGGAAAAAAGCTGGTTATCATCGCCCGCTTTATCCCGGAGATCAAAGCCATCTGCAAATTGCTGGAAAAGCGGGGCCTTGGGTATTCCTGCATCACCGGCGAGGTAAAGAACCGGGACGAGCAGGTGGCACGGTTCCAAAATGAGCCGGAGGTCATGGCCTTTGTGGGCCAGATTGCTACAGCGGGGCTTGGCATCACCCTGACCGCCGCTTCCACCATGGTCTTTTACTCCCTCGACTATTCCATGTCGAACTTTGAGCAGACCAAGGCCCGGATACACCGGGTGGGCCAGCGGATGCCCTGCACCTATTTATATCTGGTGGCCCGTGGCACCGTGGATGAAAAGGTGCTGGCGGCACTGGAAAGCAAGGCCGACCTTGCGAGAACCCTTGTTGACGATTACCGCAGCGGGAGAAATCCCTTTGCTGCTTAGATTTGGAGGAACGATGGATACAGAAAAAATGTTTGAGCTGGCTGACCGGCTCCGGGCGCTTCGTGACGAGAAGGCCGAGGTCGAGCAGCACCTGAAAGAAATCAAGGCGGAAATGGACGAGGTGGACTACCGCCTCTCCGAGCTGATGGCCGAGAGTGAAACGCAGAATTTCACCCGCGCCGGAACGATGTTCTGCCTGACGACCAAAACCCACGCTTCCGCTGTGGCGGGCCGGAAAGAGGAATTGTTCTCCGCTCTCCGCGCCGGGGGCTTCGGCGACCTTGTGTATGAAACCGTCAATGCCAACAGCCTCTCCGCCTTCGTCAAGGAACAGGTGGCGGAAAACGGCGATATGCTGCCGGATTGGCTGGATGGCCTTGTCAATGTGTTTGAGAAAACCACCGTGGGCGTGCGCAAGGCCGCAAAGTAAAAATATCAGGAGGATTTAGTCTCTTGGATCAGATCCACCCGTTTCATTCGTTTACTTTTAGATTTTCAACAGTTTATTTTTTCGTATCCCATTTGGAAGTAACATTTGAAAGGCAGAAAACCCATATAACTACGAGGTTTATAACAAAAAACTCTCCCTCTGATGAAGTGACTAATTTATATATGAAAGGCTCATCCCTGAGACTTTTAAAATAAAAGTATGCGAAAATTAAATAGTGTGCGCCGAGAACCAACTGTTAAAAATCCTCATTAAATGGACTTGTCAAAAGCCGAAACTGTGTTTTCTTATTCCATATTTTAAGCAATTCATCAAAATTATGATCAGGCTCAGCCATTAATTCTGCTAAATAATCGATCTCCTGGAATTGTACTTCTGAGATCTGTTCAAGACCATGATACACATATCGAGGTCGAAAGCTATAAAAAATTTCATGGTTCATCAATGCATGAAAATCTAGAAACAAGTAAATCAAGGTAGCCTCCAGACCATTGGTACCCTTGGCATCCTGATATACAAATTTTTCCCCATTCACTTTTCCACTTCGGATATCCAACCATGCCCGAGCGGAAAACGAAAATTTTTCATTGGGTATATCGTATTGTGAAAAGCCAAAACGATTATCATATTCATAATATCCGCTTGCATCAACATTAATCCAGCGATTTTCCTGTTCATTCCATATTTGATTGATCCAATGATCGCCACAGACTGATCCATTATGTTGGAAATCAATAAACCCTGCCCGACAGCGGCAAGGAATCCCTTTTGCTTTGCATACTGATGCCATCAACACAGAGGCGTGTCTGCAAGTAACAGCTAGTCGAGAACTTACTTCTTTATTACCGATAAATCCAAGAGAATTTAAACGAAATATTTCAGCAGTCATTGCCGGAGCTGTAACAAAGATTTCATCTTCGTTTTTGACTCGTTCAATCGGGTATTTCGAAAAAGAACCGAAATATTTTTCTAAATAAGGGTTAGGAAACATCAAAACAGTTGGATGCACGATCTGATCACAAATCAGTTTCCCCAAATCAGGGATATTATCTGGTAAAGTACGAAAATAGTCTGTGTATGCTCCGGGGTTTGTATAGATTCCCGTTGACAAATAATGTGTATACATACTTTCTTTCAATACATACACCTCCTCAGACGAATAAAACTATGAAAATAAAAAAATCTGGACACCAATACCAGTAACAAACTTAATGTCCAAATCATGTCTTTGATAACCGTCTTTACTGGCACTATCAGTGTTACCAAAAAGTACGATTACACCTGATTTTGCATCAAGCTTATGGAACAAATAATTTTTTAGCAAGATATTATGAGCCAAGCAAACGACACAAAATCTATAAATTTTTATAGATTCTATTTTTACTGCCGATTCACTCCTTGACAATTGGAAACCAGAGTTCATAATTACAGTTTTCTTTCACTATATCCTCGTCCGGGTACACTTCAACATCCGGGATGGTTTCTTTCGCCCGTCTGTATCCGGAAGAAGGGAGCCATTCCTGCCAAAACCGGGTATGCAAATCCCAAAGGTCGCCATCTTGCTCAAGTATAGCCCATGTTGCCGCAGGGACTTTATACTGTACAAATCCTTCCGGCACAGGATGCGTCGTAGCAACGGCAATGTAGTAATCGAACGTATTAATTCCGTCAAAGTCAGCACAGAGACCAATCAGTCCTTTGGGATTGCTATCTTCTAAAGAAACCAGTTTTTCGTAAGTCTCTTTTGGCGTATCACTCCAGAAATCAGGAATCCTGTTGGCCACAGAGTCGTTTCTAAAGGATTTTTTAATTCCGACAACAGTGAATGATGGCATTTTTTCAATTCTGACTTTCATTTTAATATCCCCTCTTAATTTTATTTGGAGGAAAATGCGTGGATAAGTCACAAGCGGACCCCCCCGACTTCTCGCATATTGAGGAGATACTTTATGCTGGCTTTGAAAAGCCCTGTTAAATGCAGTAGGTGATGAATAACCATATTTCAGAGCAATATCAATAATCTTTTCATTGCTATTTTTGAGTTCAAGTGCCGCAAGTGATAAGCGACGCCGGCGAATATACTCACTCACTTGTATTCCTGTAGTAACCAGAAACATATTGGTAAAATTGTTTAGTGAACAGCAAGCCAGCTGTGCCGCATATTTTAAATCAATATCATCTTCAAGGTTTTCTTCAATATAGTCGATTGCCCGATTGATTCGCATTGTCCAATCCATAGCATTTCCTCCTTACAATTAAGAGCATAGCAAAAAATGCAGAACTTTTCCTCTCTTTTTTCACCGAAATATGAGAGGGGATTCATTCAACACTTACATAAACATTAAAAAATGTGACCGATAATAAAATCGATCACATTTTTTGGTGGGAGCGAGTGGATTCGGACCACTGAAGTCACTGACAACAGATTTACAGTCTGCCCCCTTTGACCGCTCGGGAACGCTCCCGTATATGGAGCTGGTGAACGGAGTCGAACCATCAACCTGCTGATTACAAATCAGCTGCTCTGCCATTGAGCCACACCAGCAAATCTCGGCACTCCCGTACCTCGCAACGGTGGTTATTATATCATATCGGCGGGGAAATGTCAATACCTAATTTCAAAATTTTTTATTTTCCCGGACTAAACAAAACGGATGCGGAAAAGCCCGCATCCGTACCGCTTGCTTCTGCGCGCGGCTCAAGCCCGCCCGGAAGCGCCGCTTTTTCCCTCCGCGCCGCAGAAGCCGTCCTTCTCCAGACGGCAGCTGTCGTAATTCATGCATTCAATATGACAGCCCTCGTCATAACTGCGGAGCATCACCACGTTTTCTCCCCTCCGCGGGCAGTAGCGCTGAATGACGTCCTTGTGTTCGCTGTGCCGATTCTTGTTCAGTTCCATGGATTCTACCAGCCTTTCGCTCTTACCTTGTGATCCTTGATACTACTATTATATCCTGCGAAGAGGGGAATATGCCGGCAGAGCGGAATCTGATCCCGTTTTAATTTTTTAAGAGGGCAGGGCTGTATTTTAAGGCAACGCGATCATTTCCCGACGCAGAAGCGGCTGAAGATGCAGTCGGTGATCTCGGCGGAGACAGAGCGCCCGTCCAGGTCGCCCATCCTCTGCAGCGCAAGCTCAAGATCCAGCCCCGCCACGTCCTGGGGAAAGCCGTCGGAGAGCGCACGGGCTGCCGACTCCACCGATTCGCAGGCGGCGGTCAGGGCAGCGTTCTGCCGGGCATTTGCGATGACGGGAGTGGTATCGTAGTCAATCCTTTCGGAAATGAAAAGGGAAGAGATCCTCTGCCGGAGCGCCTCAAGCCCTTCCCCCGTCTTTGCCGAGAACCGGAGCGGCTCTCCGAGCTGCCGAAGCTCCCCGAAATCGCAGACGTCGGGCAGGTCGCATTTGTTGAGAATCGGGATGATCGCAGCTTTCGAGGAGCGGAGCGACGAGAGAAAGGCCCGATCCTCTTCGTCAAAGGGCGCAGAGCTGTCAAAAACCGCCAGAACCAGCTCCGCCTGCTCCAGTAGTTCCCTCGATCTTCCGACCCCAAGCCTCTCGACGACGTCTTCCGTTTCGCGGAGGCCGGCGGTGTCACAGAGGCGGAGCAGCACGCCGCCAAGCTCAACTCTCTCCTCCACCGTGTCGCGCGTTGTACCCGCCACGTCGGTGACAATGGCGCGGCTGCGGCCGAGAATGCGGTTGAGCAGCGAGGATTTCCCGGTGTTGGGCTTGCCTGAGATCACCGTCAGAATGCCCTCACAGACCGCCTTTCCGATGCCGTAGGTGGCGCGGAGCGCCTTCATTTCGGCAAGAAGCGCCGACAGCTCCTCCGACAGTTCTTCCGTCGTCAGCTCGGTCAGATCTTCGTCGGGATAATCGGCATAGGCATAGACGGAGGCAAGCAGTTCGGTCAGACGGCGCTTCAGCCCGTCGATCTTGTCTGCCAGAACGCCCCTTGCCTGTGCGGAGGCGAGCTTCAGCCCCTCCTCGGAGGCGGCATCGATCAGTCCCATGACGGCCTCTGCCTGAGAAAGACTGATCTTTCCGTTCAGAAAGGCGCGTTTGGTGAACTCTCCCGCATCGGCAGGGCGGCAGCCCGCCGCAATCGCTGCGGACAGCACGGTGCCGGCCAGCACGATTCCGCCGTGACAGCTGATCTCGACGGTGTCCTCGCCGGTGTAGGAATGAGGAGCGCGGAAGACCGCTGCGATTCCGTCGTCAATGCGGCTTCCCTGATGAAAAATATGGCCGTACACCGTGCGGTTGCCTTCGGTGTCCGCCAGCGTTCTGCCCTTTGTCGGATGAAAAAAACGGTCGGCAATGCTTAAAACGCCCTCGCCGCTCATTCTGATCACGGCGATTCCGCCCCTGCCGTAAGGGGTGGAGACGGCGGCTATCGGTTTATCGGTGTTCATTTGCCCTCCGCTGCTGAAATCCAGTCATAAGAAAAGGCTGCTGCCGGAGCAACAGCCCTGTTCTTTCCTCAGGCCTCGGCCTCTGCCTCGGCGGAATCCTCGGGTTCCTTCGCTTCGCCGTTTGCGTACTCGCAGTTGTCGCAGTCGCAGTCGAGCCCGTCGTTATCGAGGCACTCGAAGTTGCAGTCGCAATCGTCGTCGCAGAGCAGGCAGAGCTTCTGCTTATATTTATCGTAAAGGATCTTGGCGATCACGCAGATGCCTGCCACAATTCCGACGGCGAGGAAAATCTTGAGAAGAATCTCAAGCGTCCGATTATCATCTTTCTTCTTGAACATCATAGTATCCCCCTCAGAAACGATTTTGGTACAGATTGGTTCCGACTGCTACTATTATACCGCAAAAGCGGCGTGCTTACAAGAGAAAGTCTGAAAATAATTGTAAATAAATCGAGAAAAAAATTCACATCTTGTTAATTTTGCCCCGCGCGGAAAGCGCACAAATCGGGCAAGGAGCAGGTTGATTTCCGTCCGCCGCTGTGATATAATAGTAGAAAAGGCGCCGGTCCGTTCGGAAGGAGCGCCGACACCGAAATCCGATATCACCATGGAAGGGATACAATACAGTGAATACACCCGATCGACGCCAGAAAACAGACCCGTCTGAGCCTCGGCGCATTCGTCGGAAGGAGGTCCCGCCGTCGTTCGGCCGGGCGAGCGGCGCATATGAGGGAGGAAACGCGCCGCGGAGCGCCGATGCCGCAGACCGGGGCAGATCTTCCCCCGCCGCCGGACAGAATGCGGCAGTCCGACGCCCCCCCGCCGCCGGACAGAATGCGGCAGTCCGACGCCCCCCTGCCGCCGGACAGAATGCGGCAGACCGACGTCCCCCCGACGCCCGGCAGGGCTATGATGCGGGGCGGGACGGAGCTTCCCCGAGAGAGACGGACCGCCGCCGCGACCCCCGCCGCACCGAGTGGCACCGCCCGACGCAGAGCGGCTCGGATCTGAAGAACAATCTGCGCTCCCAGACCCCGCTCGGACGGAAGCTCAGCCAGCAGAATCCGCCTGCAGAGCCGGGAACGAGACGGCGCATGAACAAGCGGCAGTATTACCGCATCAAGGAAGAGCGCCGGAAAAAGCGCTCTCTGCTCGGCAAGCGCATTCTGGCGGTGCTGATGCTCTATGCGGTGCTGATGCCGCTGTCGATGGCGCTCTTCTGGATGTGGCTGCCCCGCCATACCACGCCGGAGACGCAGAACTATACCTATCAGATCGGGCCGGACGACAATGTGCTGTCAAGAAAGGTCTATCCGTGGGATACCGTTCGCTCCGGCAGCGTCTACTATCTGGATATGACCGGCCTTGCGGAGCTATGCGAAATGACGACGACCGGTGATTCCGTGAGCATGAAATACACCGTCCGCAGCAGCGGCGAGGCCATCGAGTTTGTCCTCGGTCAGAGCCTTGCTTATATCAACGGGATCCCGGAACGGATGGAGGGGATCTGCTATCTGCGCAACGGCAGGGTCTATGTGCCGATGGAATTCATCAACCGCTGCTTCAGCGGTCTGAGCGCTACCCTCGATTCCGAGCGGAACAAGATCACGGTCATCCGGGAGTCCGACGAGGAGACGGGAGAATATCTGGAAATCACCTTCCCCTTCCAGCAGAGTCAGACGAGCGATGCGATCCTCTTCGGCTCGCTTGATCCCGAGCTTCAGGAGGAGATCATCCGCCGGGAGGAGATCAATAAGCCCGCCGAGCCCGGCACCGAGCCGCCCGCCGCCGAGCCGGGAGCGCCGTCGGGAACGGGGACAACGGGCGGAGCGGGGGACGGCAATGAATAACCGCCCGCCCACGAACCGCCCGCCCTCAAACCGGCCTCCCTTGAGACCGACATCCCGTCCGACGCCGCCGCCTTCGATAAGGAAAAAGCGAACGGGCGGCACGGGAAAAGCGCGCAGAAGGGCGGGGACTCTTGCGGGACGGGTGCTGCTCTGCCTCGCGACCGCGCTGCTGACGGCGCTTGCGGGGTGGGGGCTCTTCTGCGCCGTCTGCCGTCACAGCGCCGAATGGAGCGTGATCACCGACGCGCTTCCCGATACCGATCTGTCGCCGGCGGAGCCTCCTCCCGCCCCTCCCTACGGCGACGGCTTTGCCGCCGATATGAGCGGGTATGAGGCATATATCAATCCGATCCGGGAGCAGCGGGATGCCTTCCTGCGTCTGATCAACCGGGAAAACGCCGTGACAAGCTCCTACCGGCCGGAGGGGCTTGTCGCACTTCCCGCCTCGCTGACGGGGGAGCGCGGTGAGGAGATCCTGCTCAATCTTTACGCCGCCAAGTCGCTGGAGGCCATGTTTCTTGAGATGCAGACGCAGAAGGTCGCGCTGACCGATCCGCGCAGCGGACAGACGCTGACCGTCGGGGTCGGCTATGTCTCCTATGTAGAGCAGGAGGAAAAATTCGCGCGGGAGGTGGAACGAATCCGAAGGAACGACCCCACGCTGTCCGACAGGATGGCGGAGGATCTTGCGGAGGTTACGGTGCCCCGACCGGGGCGGGACGAGCATCAGAGCGGGCTCTGCTTCGATTTCCGCGATACGGGCGGCGTTCCTTTCGAGAAATCCGAGGTGTTCGGATGGCTGGAGGAAAATGCCTGGAAATTCGGATTTATCCTGCGGTATCCGAAAAACAAAGCCGAGGAAGTCGGCACTTCCTTCAAGCCCTTTCATTTCCGCTATGTGGGCCGCTGTCATGCCAAGGCCATGCAGTCGGAAGGGCTATGCCTGGAGGAATATCTTGCCGGGCTCTCCGGGACGGAACCGACGGAAAGAGAGCGGATGCCCGGTCTTCCGGGCGTGCGGAGCGGGAAGGGAGGCGGGCACTGAGGAACGGAATCCGACCGAGTGTCTCCGCTTTTGCGGGCCGCAACGGCAAAAATGCACACATTTTGAGATACTGCGTGAATATCCGATGTATAGAACATAGAAATCAATTCTTTTTCGGAAAAACTATTGATTTATATTCATTCTTGTTGTATAATTATTCAAGTCCAGAGAACATTTTATTTTTCATGCGGAGGAAAAGGTTATGGAAAAGAAAGATATAAAAAAGGTAGTGCTGGCTTATTCCGGCGGTCTTGATACCTCGATCATCATTCCGTGGCTCAAGGAGAACTACAACAACTGCGAGGTGATCGCGGTTTCCGGCAACGTCGGACAGGCCGACGAGCTGGAGGGGCTTGAGGAAAAGGCGATCAAGACCGGCGCTTCGAAACTGTATGTCCTTGATCTGACCGACGATTACGTCGACAACTATATCATCCCCTGCGTCAAGGCGGGCGCGAAGTACGAGGAGTACCTGCTCGGAACCTCCCATGCCCGTCCCTGCATCGCAAAGGCGCTGGTCGAGGTCGCGCTGAAGGAGGGGGCGGACGCCATCTGTCACGGCTGCACCGGCAAAGGAAACGATCAGGTTCGCTTTGAGCTTGCGATCAAGGCCTTTGCCCCCGATATGCCGATCATCGCGCCCTGGCGCGAATGGAGCATCAAGTCCCGCGAGGAGGAGATCGATTACGCTGAGGCGCATCACGTCCCGCTGAAGATCAACCGCGAGACCAACTATTCCAAGGATAAGAACCTCTGGCATCTCTCTCACGAGGGAATGGATCTGGAGGACGCGGGCAACGAGCCGCTCTATGAAAAGCCCGGATTCCTTGAGATGGGCGTTTCGCCGCTGGAGGCGCCGGATCAGCCCACCTATATCACCCTTTCCTTTGAGAAGGGGATCCCGGTCGCCCTCAACGACGAGAAGATGAGCGCCAAGGAGATCGTCCTCGCCCTCAACAAGCTCGGCGGCGAGAACGGCATCGGCCTCCTGGATATCGTGGAGAACCGTCTGGTCGGCATGAAATGCCGCGGCGTGTACGAGACGCCCGGCGGCGCGATCCTCTATTTCGCGCACAATTACCTTGAGACCCTCTGCCTGGATAAGATGACGGCGCACAAGAAGCAGGAGCTTTCGGTCACCTTTGCCGAGCTGGTCTACAACGGCCAGTGGTTTACTCCGCTGCGTGAGGCGCTCTCGGCCTTTGTCGACAAGACGCAGGAGAAGGTAACCGGTAAGGTCAGAATCAAGCTCTATAAGGGCAACATGATCAAGGCGGGCGCCTGGAGCGACTATTCCCTCTATTCCGAGGAGATTGCAACCTTCGGGGAGGATCACGTCTTCAATCAGGCGGATGCCACCGGCTTCATCAACCTCTACGGCCTGCCGATCAAGGTCCGGGCTCAGGTCGATCAGCGCAACGCGAAAAAGAACTGAGGAGGCACTTTTCCGCGCGGACGGCAGCCTGCCGGAAAAGCCCCCGGACTGTCCCGCGGCGTCCCCGCGGGACAGCGTATTGTTATCAAGAACCACACGCCGAAAAAGGAGACACGGTCATGGAAAAAATGTGGGCAGGGCGCTTTTCCAAAGCGCTCGATCGGGAAGCCGACGACTTCAATTCATCGATTTCCTTTGACAGCAGGATGTACAGACAGGACATCGCCGGCTCGATCGCGCATGCGGCGATGCTGGCAAAGTGCGGCATCCTCACCGAGGAGGAATGCCAAAAGATCACCGAGGGGCTGGGAGGCATCGCAGACGATCTGGAATCGGGGGCGCTTGCCATCGATCCGGAAGCGGAGGATATCCATATGTTCCTTGAGAGCGTGCTGACGCAGCGCATCGGGGAGACCGGGAAAAAGCTCCATACCGCCAGAAGCCGAAACGATCAGGTCGCGGTCGATCTGCGTTTGTATCTGCGGGATGAGGCGAAGGAGATTGCGGGGCTGCTCCGCTCCCTGATTGATACCCTCAAACGGAAGGCGGAGGCACATCGCGAGGTCATCATGCCGGGCTATACGCACTTGCAGCGGGCGCAGCCCGTCACCTTCGCTCACCATCTGCTTGCCTACTGCATGATGTTCCTGCGGGATCTCGGCAGACTGCAGGATACCGTCAGGCGGATGAATTATTCGCCGCTCGGCTGCTGCGCGCTGGCAGGCACGACTTATCGGACCGATCGCCTCTTTACGGCGGAGCGCCTCGGCTTCGACGGACTCTGCGAGAACAGCATGGACGGGGTCTCCGACCGTGATTTCTGCGTGGAGATGCTTTCGGCGCTTTCGCTGATCATGGTGCATCTCTCCCGCTTCTCGGAGGAGATCATACTCTGGTCGTCCTGGGAATTCAAGTTCATCGAGCTGGACGATTCCTTTACCACCGGCTCCAGCATCATGCCGCAGAAAAAGAATCCCGACATGGCGGAGCTTGTCAGGGGCAAGAGCGGCAGAGTCTTCGGGGATCTGATGGGAACGCTGACCATGCTGAAGGGGCTTCCCCTTGCCTATAACAAGGATATGCAGGAGGATAAGGAGGCGGTCTTCGACGCGCTGGAAACCGTGAAGCACTGCCTGTCGGTCTTTGTTCCGATGATCGACACCATGAAGCCGTTGCCCGACAATATGCTGCGGGCGGCACAGAAGGGCTTTATCAACGCCACCGATCTTGCCGATTATCTGGTCGGAAAGGGAAGACCCTTCCGCTCCGCCTATAAGACCGTCGGACAGCTTGTGGCGCGCTGCCTTGAGCTGGGAACGGTGCTGGACGAGCTGCCGATGGAGGAATACCGGGCGGCCGACCCGCTCTTTGAGGAGGATCTGTATCGGGAGATCTCGCTTGAGGTCTGCGTCGGAAGGCGCAATTCCCTCGGCGGCTGCGGCAGAGAATCGTTTGATCGGCAGCTTTGCTACATTGCCGGCGCGCTGAAAGGGATCACGCTATGACCCCTTCCGCTGCGGGACGATTTCCCGAGCGGATCCTGGTGATCGGAAGCCCCGGCGCAGGCAAGACGGTGTTTGCCCGGCGTCTTCATGCGATGACGGGACTCCCGCTCCTGCATCTGGACATGATCTGGCATAAGCCCGACGGGACGCATACTACGCGGGAGGAGTTTGACCGACGCCTGTCCGACGTCATCGGAACCGATCGGTGGATCATCGACGGAAATTATCAGAGAACGATCCCGATGCGGCTTCGTCGCTGCCGGCGGGTCTATCTGCTCGATTTTCCGACCGAGGTATGCCTGAAGGGTGCGGAGGAGCGGATCGGAAAAAAGAGGGAGGATCTGCCCTGGATCGAAACCGAATTTGACGAGGAGTTCCGTCAGTTCATTCTCGGCTTCCGGGAGAACCAGCTTCCCGCGATCCTTTCCATGCTGCAGAGCTTCGACGGGGAGCTCGTCGTGCTTCGCTCCAGGGAGGAATCGGAGCAACGGCTGCGGGAGGAGGAAGCCCGCTTCGCTGCGGACGGGAATCCAACATTTTGATGATTTGAGGAAAGGAAGGCAGAGAAATTGCCTCTGCCGTTTGAAACCATGAAGCATTTACTCAAGCTCTCCGATTGGAGCACCGATGAAATTTACGAGGCGCTTGATCTTGCCGACAGGCTGAAGCGCGAAAAGAAAAACGGCATCCCCCACAGACTGCTTGAGGGGAAGACGCTCGGCATGATCTTCGAAAAATCCTCTACCAGAACCCGCGTCTCCTTCGAGGTGGGCATCCACGATCTCGGCGGAGCGGGACTGTTTTTAAGCTCCCGCGATCTGCAGATCGGACGGGGAGAGCCGGTAGAGGATACCGCGCGGGTGCTGTCCCGTTATCTTGACGGGATCATGATCCGCACCTTCGCGCAGGCGGAGGTGGAGGCGCTGGCGCGGTACGGGAGCATTCCGATCATCAACGGGCTGACCGATTACTGCCATCCCTGCCAGGTGATGGCCGATCTGCAGACGATCCGTGAGTACAAGGGAAGCCTGAACGGGCGGAAGCTCTGCTTTATCGGAGACGGGAACAATATGGCAAACTCGCTGATTGTCGGGGGGATCAAGACCGGCATGAAGGTCGCAGTCGCCTGCCCGTCGAGCAACAAGCCCGATTCAGAGATTATGAAGTGGGCGGCGGAGAACGGCGATTTCACCTGTACGGAGGACGTTCTTGAGGCTGCGTCCGACGCCGACGCCGTCTATACCGACGTCTGGGCGTCGATGGGACAGGAGAGCGAGGCGGAGGAGCGCAAGGCGATCTTCGCCGGCTATCAGGTGAACGATAAGGTGATGGCGGCGGCTCACAGAGACGCGCTGGTTCTGCACTGCCTGCCCGCGCATCGCGGGGAGGAGATCACCGCGGAGATCTTTGAGGCGCACGCGCAGCAGATTTTTGATGAGGCGGAGAATCGTCTTCACGCACAGAAGGCGATCATGGTTCTCTGCATGGCATGATCCGTAAGCCGGTCGGGGTTCTCCCCGATCGGCCTTTGGCGTTATCCGGCTGACAGGCGGCGGACGGCTTCCGACAGCCGCCTGATATCAAATGAGGTGTGACATGGGAAATATCATAGAAATAGACAGACTGAACAAGTACTTCGGTGAGGTTCATGCCGTGCGGGATCTGAGCTTCCGCGTCAGGGAAGGGGAGCTGTTCGCCTTCCTCGGCGTCAACGGCGCGGGGAAAAGCACGACCATCTCGATTCTCTGCGGCCAGCTTCCGCGGGACAGCGGCAGCGTGATCATCGACGGGGAGGAGATCGACCGCAGCGAGGGAAGAACCAAGCAAAAGCTCGGCGTCGTTTTTCAGAATTCGGTGTTGGATCGGGCGCTGTCGGTCAGGGACAATCTGAAAAGCCGCGCGGCGCTCTACGGAATCGGCGGGGCGCGCTTCCGGGCGCGGCTGGAGGAGATCTCGACGCTCCTGTCGCTGGAGGACGTGATGAACCGCCCCGTCGGCAAACTGTCGGGCGGGCAGCGGAGACGGGCGGATATTGCGCGGGCGCTCTTCCATCGCCCCCGCATTCTGATCCTCGACGAGCCGACCACGGGGCTTGATCCCCAGACCAGACGTCTGCTCTGGGACGTGATCAGAAAGCTCCGCACCGACGAGCAGCTGACGGTCTTCCTGACGACGCATTATATGGAGGAGGCGGCGGAGGCCGACTACGCCGTGATCCTGGAAAGCGGACAGATTGCGGCGGAGGGAACACCCCTTGCACTGAAAAACGCCTATACCGGCGATTTCATTACCCTGTACGGCGTAACGGAGGAGCAGGTCAGGCAGCTTTCCATGCCCTATGAGGCGATCCGGGACGGCTATCGGGTGGCAGTCCCGGACACCGCGGCGGCAACCGAGCTGATCCTGCAGTATCCCGCGCTCTTCCGGGATTATGAAATCGTGAAGGGCAAGATGGATGATGTCTTCCTCGCCGTGACGGGCAGGACGCTGACGGGAGGGGAGCTGTCATGAAAAAGACCTTTGCTTTGATTCTGCGGAATACCAAGCTGTTCTTCCGCGATAAGGGAATGTTTATTACCGCACTGATCACGCCGTTGATCCTGCTCGGTCTCTACGCCGCCTTTCTCGGACGGATCTATCGCGACAGCTTTGCCTCCGGCCTGCCGGCGGGGGGTTCGCTTCCGGAGGAGCTGCTCGACGCGACGGTGGGAGGACAGCTCGTCTCCTCGCTGCTGGCCGTCTGCTGCGTTTCGGTCGCCTTCTGCTCCAATCTCATGATGATACAGGATAAGGTAACCGGCGCAAGGCGGGATCTGACGATGGCGCCGGTCGGAAGCGCTTCCCTTTCCCTCGGCTATTTTGTCTCCTGCGCGCTGGTGACGCTGATTATCTGCTTCGTCGCGCTGGCGGCGGGACTCCTGTATCTCGGTGTGATCGGGTGGTATCTGACGCTGTCCGACGTGCTGATCCTTACAGCGGATGTGCTGCTGCTGGGACTGTTCGGAACGGCGCTCTCCTCGGTTGTGATCTATCCTCTCTCGACAAACGGTCAGGCTTCGGCGGTCGGCACGATCATCAGCGCCGGGTACGGCTTTATCTGCGGCGCGTATATGCCGCTGTCGAGCTTTGCGGAGGGGCTTCAGCGGGTGCTGTCCTTCCTGCCCGGCACCTACGGGACGTCGCTCCTGCGGAATCATACTCTGCGCGGGGTGTTCGGGGAGATGGAGGCGTTGGGGCTTCCGCCGGAGGTGATCCGGGGGCTTCGCGATGCCGTCGACTGCAATTTCTACTTTTTCGGGACAAAGGTGACCGTCCCCGCCATGTATGCCGTGATCGGAGGGGCGACGCTGCTGCTGATCGGCTTATATATCCTGATCAACGCGCTCACCGCCCGCAGAAGGCTGGTGAGGAAAGGGCGCGCATGAGAAGCGGGTGGCGGGACGACTCCGCTGAGGATCACAAAGCCGCTGTCGGCGGCTTGCCGACGCTCCGCCGCACCATGTGAAGAAAAGCCGCTCCGTCTCGCTATTCGGAGAGAGGCTGTCCCGTGTGCCATGCGAAGAGGAGCCGTCCCGTCTCGCCGTTCGGAAGGAGACACGATCCGACTGACGGCATCACAAACGTTAAGAACGACCAAGCCCCCGCCGCACCGGATCGGTGCGGCGGGGGCTTTTCGGGAAGAGGCGAAGGATCACAGCTCCTCAAAGGTGAGCAGCTCGCTTGAAAGGGCAGAGGGGATGCGGACGGTCAGACCGACGTTCATCAGCTCGATCCCCGACATCTCGCAGCAGGTTCGGCTGTTGTCAAAGCAGACGCGGTAGCGCTTAGCCGCCGAAAGACCTCTGGGACGGACGGTCAGGGACTCTCCCTGCGGCGCGGTCAGCGTGAAGACGCCGATGCAGGAGCGGGAGGCGTCGGGGGCGGCGGCCTCAAGGACGGTGAAGCCCGATCGGATCGCTTCCTTCGTGTCGGGGGTGTGATGATACATCAGCGCCTGCGGCAGATAGGGACGGAGAAAGCGTTTGTACAGATCGGTGCTGTGGCGGATAAACTCGAATACGTCGGGATTCATGGCGGCGGTCTTCGGGCCGAAGACGTTGAGGGTCATGTGACCGAACATGGCGTTTCGCATATGGAAGTCAAGGGAAGCGCGCTTGTGGCAGCCCATGCCCGCGACCAAACGGTCGACTCGCTCGGGCGGAATGACCATCGTCATCCCGTTTGTTATGAGAAGGGAGCGGGGCGCTGTCTGATTGTCGCTGACCCAGGTGTGGTGGAAGGAGGAGATGAATCCGACGTCACAGCGCCCGCCGCCTCCCGCGCAGTTTTCGAAAATCACCTGCGGGAAGCGCTTTTTCAGACGGCGGTACATGGCAAGGTAGCCCTGAACGTGGCGGAAGGCGCGGCACTCCGCCCGTCCCTCCTCCGTTCTGACATGGAAAACGTCGCGGGCGTCGACGTTATAGTCGATGCGGAAGAGATCGAGGCGATAATCGGTGATGACGTGCGCGATCTGCTCCTCCGCCCAGGCAACGGCTTCGGGATTGGAATAATCGAGGAAGAAGGAGGCACGGGAGCCGTTCGGGTAGGTCGGGAACCAGTCGGGATGCTCGCCGCGGAGCGCGTCGGCGGATGCCCGCGCCGGCTCCATCCACATTCCGAATTTCAGCCCCTTTTCGTGGCAGTAGTCGCGGATCTCTTCGATTCCGTTCGGGTAGCGGTCGGGATTGCAGTTCCAGCTTCCGACGCGTCCCCACCATTCGTTTTCCTTCCCCGGCGGGCAGTACCAGCCGGCGTCGACGATAAAGACCTCCGCTCCCGCCGCCGCCATCTGATCGATAAACTGCTTTGTGGTGTCGCAGTTCATGTCATGCTCCGGTCCCATGCCCGATCCGATGAGACACTGTCGCGCATCGGCCTCCTGCATGGTGAAGACCGAACGGCGCAGATGAAGATTCATGGCGTTGACGGCGTCGTCAAGATCCCCCGCGACCATGCCGATATGCACCTGCGGAGAGACCATCGTTTCACCGGCACGAAGAAGATTCAGCGGCTTGAAGGAATCAAGCTCCATATGGAAGGAGAGGGCCGTCTCTCCCTTTTCTCTGTGGGCGTTGTAATCAAAGCCGAAGCGATAGCCGGCGCTCCAGGCAAGCTGTGCTGTCAGGATCGTGCCGAGCAGATTGTTGCGGAGCATGAACATCGGATAGCGGAAGCGGCTGCGCGTGAAGTCCCCTCCGAAGGAATGCTCGTCGGGCGTGAGAGGATGCCAGGAGAAATCGCCCTCGGTGCAGTGCATATCGGCGTCCATATAGCCGAGGGAATAGACCCGGTCGGGATCGCCTTCCCGCTGAAGCGAGAGGGGGGTGCTTTCGATACCGCCGCCGATAACCGAAAGGGCGCTGACCGCGACGGCTTTCTCCGATTCATTTGTCAGCTCCAGCCACCGCGTCAGGATCGGGCTTCCGTCAAGAAGCGTATGTATCCGGATCAGAATCGCCTTGCGCGCGCAGCGGAGGGTGATCACGGCGTGGGTGTTCCCCTCCTCGACGCGCTTGTCGAAGGAGAGAAAGGTCAGCTCACGGTCGCAGTATTCCCCGTCGATTTCCAGACGGAAGGAATTCGGATGAATGAAAAGATCGGGATTGAGACGGGAGGGGAAGTTGGTCAGCACGTTGAGCGGATAACCGGCGGCATTCCAGCCGGAGGCATTGAGCGTGCCGCCGCTGAAGGTCTCCTCATATACGGTCAGACCGCTGCGGTAGCAGAAGACCGGCGCACTGCCCGGCTGGTAATATACGTCGTGATACCCTTCGGTAAACTCTTTTTTCATAGGAAAGCATTCCTTTCGGCGTAATTTGTCGAACCTTTCTTCCCGGTCTCGGCGGAATTTCGCTGTTCCGCTGCCGACGGTTCTTGTCGGGAAGTATATCATATTGCGGCGGATTTCGCAACGGGGGTTGGGAAAGAAGTCAAATTCTTGCCGTTTTTTCGGCAGAGAGGGCAAATTCGGGTATGAACGGCAGCGTGCGGAGGGACAATAATCCCGAAGCCGCCGCGTATGCGGGATAGTTTTCCGGATATGGCGCAAGCATACTTGACAAATGTCGAAGCGCGTGGTAATATATCAAAGGAACCCGATTCACAAGGAGAAGATTTTGAAAAGACTGTTTACAACGCCGAATATCCTGACGGTTTTGCGGATCATCGGAACGGTGCTGCTGCCGTTCTGTCCACTTTGCACGCCGTCCTTTTACATCGTCTATACGCTCAGCGGCGTGACCGATGCGCTGGACGGATTCCTGGCCAGAACGCTCAAGCAGGTGAGTATGCTCGGCGCCAGGCTTGACAGTGTGGCCGACATCCTGTTTTATCTGGTGATGCTCATCAAAATCCTGCCGGTTCTGACGGAACAGCTTCCGCTCTGGCTTTGGATTGCGGTCGGGATCGATCTGCTGATCCGCGCTGCCTCCTATCTTACCGCCTTCTTCAAATACCGCTGCTTTGCCTCGCTCCATACCTATTTCAATAAACTGACGGGGCTTTTGATCTTCATGGTGCCTTATGTGCTGAAGTGGCAGCACGTTGTGATCTATTATGCGGTGATCTGCGCGGCGGCGGGGCTTTCCTCGCTGGAGGAGCTGCTGATTCATCTGCGTGCGAAGGAGTACGACGAGACGAAAAAAACGATCTTTGCCGTGGGAAAGGAAAAGGCCTGAAGGCGGACCACGGCAAACGAAAGCCTGTCGACGGCAGTGAAGCCGACCGGAGAGAACGGAGGGGAGCCGTATGAGGCTTTTGCATATCAGAAACGCTACGATGAAGATCCGATACGGCGTCCTGACGATCCTGCTCGATCCCTGGCTGCAGGATAAGGGGGCGGGCTTTTCCGCGCCGACGGTCGATCCCGGTATGGAAAACATCAGAAACCCGATGAACGAGCTTCCCCTGTCGCCGGAGATGATCCTGGCGGGGGTCGATTTCTGCCTGGTGACGCATCTGCACCCCGACCATTTCACCGCCGATTATCTGCCGAAGGGGATGAAAATTCTCGTCCGGAACGGGGAGGAGCGCGACAGGCTGATTCAAATGGGCTTTTAAGGCGTGATCGCGCTTCCCGACGATGAATTCAGGATCGGAGGGATCACGCTGACCAAAACGCCGGCGCTCCACGGAAGCAATGCGGCGGTGGCGGAAAAGACGGGGTCGGTCAGCGGCTATCTCCTGAAGGGGGAAGACAAAACGCTCTATATCGCCGGCGATACGGTATTTTGCCGCGAGGTGGAGGAAACCCCTTGCGCGGTATCGTCCGGAGGTCATCCTGCTGAACTGCTGTGAGGCGACGATTCCGCTCGGACGGCTGATCATGGATTTTGCCGACGTCGAAGCGGTCTGTCGGGCAGCGCCCTCTGCCCGTGTGATCGCCACGCACTTCGACAGCGTGAACCATGCGCGGATCACGGGCGATGAGATGAGAAGGAAGATCCGGGCGAGGCATCTGACGCAGGTTCGGGTGCCTGAGGACGGAGAATGGACAGAAGAATAGAAGGGGATAGGGGAGCTCCGGCGTGACGGAGGAGCCCGATAGCCCCATCAAGCAAGGCTTCCGCATCTGATACAGATGCGGAAGCCTGTTCTGATGATATCCTGTCCGACGCAGGCGGGGCTGTACGGGAGGGGAGGGCGGAAGCCGCTGTCCCGAGGCGCTTATCGGCGCGGGGCCTGAAGCCTTCGGTATTCCGACGGGAGCAGCCCCGTTTTCTTTTTGAAGGCCTGCGTGAATTTTCCCTGTGTTTCATAGCCGACCTTCTCCGCTACGGCGGCGATGCTGTCCCCTCCTTCCCGGAGCAGCGTCATCGCAAGGGCAATGCGGCGGTCGCGGACATAGGTGGCAATCGGCATTCCGTATGCTTCCTTGAAGAGCGCTTTGAGCGAGGAGGGGTTGATCAGGTATTTTTTCGAAAGCTCCCCGATGGTGAAGCGGCGGTCGAGGTTTTCGGTCAGAAAATCCCGCACCTCGCGGATCAGTGCGGTCTGCCGCGGCGCACCGCAGAGGGCGGGCTGCTCCGACGCGGTCCCGGGAAGGGACAGCGCGAGCAGAATCTCCCAGACCATCAGCCGATAACAGGCAAGACGGATCTTCTGCGGGATTCCCCAAAGGGAGGCCGTCAGACGGGCGGGCAGACTCGTTTGAGGGAAGAGGATAGGCGATTTGCAATGCCCGAACCGATACAGCAGCGCGGACGGATCAAGCTCCTCCTCCGAAAGGAAGGCGGGCCGGTTTATCTCCGGCATATCGGGCGATATTGTGATCGTGACGCCCTCGTAGCAGCCCGTCGGAGCGAAAAGCTCGGATGCGTCGGAATCGGCGGGAAACAGGCACAGCTCCCCCGCGCCGAGGAGAAGGGAGCGCCCGGCGCATGTCAGCCCTGCGCTTCCCGTGCGACAGTACCGAAGTGTCAGGGCCGCCGTTCCTTCGGGATAGCAGAGGCGGAGCCGGCTGCCGAGCAGCCGCTCGACCGTCAGGCCGATGCCGGGGAAAAGTGCGAAGCCGTCGATCAGCGCCCTCCCCTCCGGGCTTGAGGCGGCAAGGGGCAGGGGACAGTCAAACGCCTGTCGGTCGGACGCCGACCGCAGCTCCGCCTTGCCGGGCGGGCAGGAGCGCAGCGCCTCCCGAAGCGAGAGGGTCATATCCTCCGTCATTCCGATTTCCTCCCGGTTCACGGCTCGGTCGGGCAGCTGATCTCTACCATTTTTTCGATCATGCGGTGCAGAAGCTGTGCCTGCTCGGAATCGGAAGCCCGATAATAAACCTCCTTGCCCTCCCGACGGCTGACGATCAGACCGCCCGCCTTGAGCTGACGGAGGTGATGGGAGACGGCGGGGCTTGACATTCCCACCAGCGCCGCGAGATTCATGACGCATTCCTCACAGTGGCAGAGAAGCCAGAAGATGCGGATGCGGCTGCCGTCGCAGAGCTGCTTGAAAAGATCGGAGACAATCTGAAATTCCTCCGTCTTCGGCATATGGTCGGCATAGCGTTCGATTATCTGTCCGTGATCGTGGGGGAGCATAGACGGCATGATGTTCACCTCTTTGTTGAGATAACGGGATGCGGGTTACCCGAGAAATCGCAGCAGCTCCTCCCGACGGGCGGCGAAATCCGCCTGCCCGAGACGATAGAACTCCCATCCCGTCTCTTCCTTGACGGTATAGGTGCCGGCTCGAACCGTGCGGCTCGGTGCAAAAACGAAGGCGTTGCCTGCGCGTTCCGCGGCATAGACCTCCTCCAGATTGCGTTGATAGGCGATATGGCGGTTGTCGATCAGAGAAACGATTTTCGGATAGCGGCGGCAGCGGGCGGCATAGAGGAGCCGCATCCCCTGCGGCTTGCGGCGGAAGCCGCGGGGCTTTGAGAGGATCACCACCAGCTTGGTGCAGCCCTCCTCCATCGCGCGCCTGATCGGGATCGCGTCGGAGAGACCGCCGTCAAAATAGGGGACGCCGTTAAGCATGACCGGTCGGCAGACCGCGGGGATCGCGCAGGAGGCCATGACGGGACGATAATCATCCTGCTTCATCGCGTTCTTCCCGAAATATTCCGGCAGCCCCGTCAGCGCATTGGTGGCGACGAGGCGGTATTCGGCGGGATTGTCCCGCATGGAGTGGAAATCGAGGGGATCCATTCCCGTGGAATTGCTCAGCGTCGCATAGATATAGTGAAGTCCGAAGAGATCCCCCGTCCGAAGGAGGCTTCTCAACCCGAAATACCGGGGAGAATGGAGATGCTGCGTGAAGAAGCGCAGATTGCGTCCCTGCTGCCCGGCGAGATAGGAGGCGAGATTTCCCGATCCCCCCGAAACGCCGATACAGTAATCAAAGGAGATTCCGCAGGAGAGAAACTCGTCAAGAATTCCCGCGTTATAGGCGCATTTCATTCCTCCGCCCTCAACGACCAGTCCGATCTTCATGCCGCAGCCTTTCTGTTTGCGGGGAGAGAAGCTCTTCCCCGGTGTCGGCCGAACGGCCGCTGCTTCTATTATAATATGAAATCGGAAAAAATGCAAGTGCGGCGGGGAAAAAGCGGAGGAGGACGCTCCTTTCGACGGCTCGGTCATCGAAGCGGCGGGAAATTCGGCAATAATTTGCCCAAAAGGAAGCGAAATTATTCCGAACGGATGAATCTTGCCTCAGGCTCTTGACGAAACGAGAGGCGGGGAGTATACTGTAAATAAACAATTAAACAATTGTTGAATCGATTCAAAGGAGCGAAAGATCATGAAAAAAACATACAAGATCGAGGTCGACTGCGCCAACTGCGCGAATCTGATGGAGAACGCGGCCGCGAAAACGACGGGGGTCAAGGCCGCTACCGTCAACTTTATGACGCAGAAGATGATCATCGAGTTTGAGGAGAGGCAGGAGGCTGCCGCGGTGATGGAGCAGGTGGTGAAGGCCTGCAAGAAGGTCGAGCCTGACTGCGAAATTTTCCTCTGAAGCAAGAGGACGCGTCCCCACGGCAGGGAAGGGGCTTCCGTGACGGGGAAGCGGAGGGGACGGAGTAGATGGAAAGGTGATCGGTGTGCAGGAATATGTGATCAACGGTCTTCTGATTGTGGTGGTGCTTCTCGCGCTGATCCTTCGCGGGATCGGATGCAAGCCCTCCTCCGGCATGACCAAAAAGCAAAAAGGGATGCTGTGGCGGATCACGGCGTCAGCGCTGATATTGCTTCTGCTTCAGCTTGCGGGCAAGGCGCTCTTCGATCCCTTGGGCGAGGCGGGGCGCTGGGTGCGGCTCTGCTGCTATCTGCTCGATTATGCCGTGATCGGCTATGATATTCTGAAAAAGGCGTGGAAGGGAATCCGCAACGGTCGGGTCTTTGACGAGAATTTCCTGATGGCGGTGGCAACGCTGGGGGCGTTTGTGCTGGCCGTTTACGAGAACGGGGACTATCTCGAGGCGATTGCCGTCATGCTCTTCTATCAGATCGGAGAATGGTTTCAGAGCTATGCGGTGGGAAAAAGCCGTCGGAATATCAGCGAGCTGATGGACATCCGTCCCGATTATGCCAATATCGAGCGGGAGGGACGGCTTGAACGGGTCGATCCCGACGAGGTGGAGATCGGCACGGAGATTATCGTACAGCCGGGAGAAAAGGTCCCGATCGACGGGATCGTGACAGAGGGCAGCTCTACCCTCAATACCGCCGCGCTGACGGGGGAAAGCCTCCCCAGAGAGGTGAGGGCAGGCGACGAGATCATCAGCGGCTGCGTCAACATGACGGGGCTTCTGCGGATCAGAACCACAAGAGAATTCGGAGAGTCGACGGTTTCGAAGATCCTCGATCTGGTGGAGAACGCCTCCTCCCGCAAGTCGAGATCGGAGGACTTCATCTCCCGCTTTGCCAGAATCTACACGCCTGCCGTCTGCTATGCGGCGCTGGCGCTGGCGATCCTGCCGCCGCTTGTGCTGTCGCTCGGCATGGGGCGTGATCCCGGATGGGAGAATTGGATCTACCGCGCCCTCACCTTCCTTGTGGCATCCTGCCCCTGCGCGCTCGTCATCTCGATTCCCCTCTCCTTCTTTGCGGGGATCGGCGGCGCAAGCAAGGCGGGCGTGCTGGTCAAGGGATCCAATTATCTTGAGACCCTTTCCCAGACCGGGCTTGTGGTCTTTGACAAGACCGGGACGCTGACGCAGGGGGTCTTCGAGGTCAACGGCATCCATCACAATGAGATGGAAAACGCCCGCCTGGTCGAGTACGCGGCGCTGGCGGAATCGGCCTCCTCCCATCCGATCAGCAAGAGTCTCAAGAAGGCTTACGGCAAGGAGCCTGACCGCAGCCGCGTCAGCGATATCCGGGAGATCAGCGGAAACGGGGTCATCGCCAAGGTCGACGGGAAAGAGGTCGCCGCCGGCAACGACAAGCTGATGGATCGCCTCGGCGTGCCGTATATCCCCTGTCACAGCGTCGGAACGATCATCCACATGGCGATCGACGGACAGTATGCGGGGCATATCGTGATCTCCGACATCATCAAGCCGGAGGCGAAGCAGGCGCTCCGCGCCCTCAGAACGACAGGAGTTCACCGGACGGTGATGCTGACGGGTGACAGCAAAAGGGTCGCCTCGCAGGTTGCCGCCGAACTGGGGATCGACGAGGTCTACAGCGAGCTGCTGCCTGCCGACAAGGTGGAAAAGGTGGAGGAGCTGCTCAACGGCAAGCCCGCCAAGGCCAGGCTCGCCTTTGTCGGGGACGGCATCAACGATGCGCCGGTGCTGCGGCGGGCGGATATCGGGATCGCAATGGGCACAATGGGCTCTGATGCCGCCATCGAAGCTGCCGACGTGGTGCTGATGGACGATGATCCCATGAAGATCGCCAAGGCGATCGCCATCAGCCGCAAATGCCTGCGGATCGTCTATCAGAATATCGTGCTGGCAATCGGGATCAAGCTGCTCTGCCTGATTCTTGTGGCGATCGGATTGGCGAATATGTGGCTGGCGGTCTTTGCCGACGTCGGCGTGATGATTCTGGCCGTTCTGAATGCCGTCCGCGCCCTCTTCGTGAAAAAGCTGTGATCGACGTGCCGGAGGCTGCGGCCGTCTGCCGTCCGGATAGGCGGATCGTGAGGGAAAGCGTCGGAAGGGCTTGCCGGACGCTGATAGGGAAGTAAATAAAAAAGCGGTGTACCCTCCTCAAAAGGGGGTTAC
This sequence comes from uncultured Clostridia bacterium, assembly GCA_944384585.1. Lineage (GTDB taxonomy): Bacteria > Bacillota > Clostridia > Oscillospirales > CAG-272 > Colimorpha_A. The sequence continues at coordinate 25,207 of CALWTY010000032.1, forward strand.
ACCCTTTTTTCTGCGGTTTTCCGTGTTGATCCTTATAATCGGCACAACGGAAATTTCTTGGTTGGGTTTCAGGCTCTTTGAAGCGCAAAAAGGTATTTTAGAGCCGTGATCCGCCCGGTAGACCAATCCCGAAAACAAACTTTTTCTGTTTGGAAAAGCCGGTGTGACGAGACCACCGCCGGAACAAACGACCGCCGAAGCTCTGAGGAGATCCGGCGGTCGTATTGCTTGCGATATCGTTTCCTTATCCAGTTTTCTTACTTCACGCTTCTGCGTTTTCTGCCGTAGACGGCAGTGCCGAGCAGGCCGCAGAACGCTGTGCCCGCAAGGGCAAGCCACAAGGTGAGATTGCTGTTATCACCCGTTGCGGGGGATTGTGTATCTCCTGTGGCGGGGAGGACGGTGTCGGCTTTGGTGATTTCCTCGGTCATTGCCTCGTCCTTGAAAGTTTTACCGCAGATGGAGCAGTACCAATATTCGATATTGCCCGCTTCAGTCGCTGTCGGCGCTTTGGCGGGGATGTGGGTAGCTTTGTGTCCTTCAGCCTCTATAACAAGGTCGGTTATTTCCTTGTTGCCGTCCTCGTCCTCAAAGTTCTTTCCGCAGTCAGAGCAGCTCCAATGCTCCTTTGTGCCCTCGCCGGTACAGGTGGGTTCCACTTTGTCGTGGCGGGTGAGGTCGTGACCGTTTGCGGGAATGGTCAGGTCGGTAATTTCATTTTTTCCCTCTGCGTCGGAAAAATTCTTGTTGCAAACGGAACAGCTCCAGTATTCCTTTGTGCCGTCCTCGGTGCAGGTAGCGTCTTTCTTTGGAATATGTACCATCTTGCCATGCGTCACTGTCACGGAGCAAGAGGCGCTTACCCCACTTCCGTCCTGAGCGGTGGCGGTAATCGTGGCGGTGCCTGCGCATATGGCAGTCACTCTTCCATCTGCGCTTACCGTGGCAATGCCGGTGTTGCTGCTTTCCCAAGTTACATCTTGATTGGTGGCATCCGCAGGCTTTACGGTAACGGTCAGGGTATCGCTGCCTTTTTCCTGTAAAGTCAGGGTGCCCTTGTTCAGCTCCAAGCTGTTGACGGAGACAGCCTTGATGGTCAGCGTATATACCTTGTTGGCGCTGCCGCTGTTGTTGGTGGCGGTCACCGTAAAGGTAGAACTCCCCACCGCAGTGGGGGTGCCGGTGATAGTGCCGTCACCGTTCAGCGTCAGACCGTCGGGCAGGGTGCCGCTGTCAAGACTCCATGTAATATGGTTGCCGGTGGCTTCCAGCGTTGCCGAGTAAGGTTGCTTTACCGTGCCTGCGGGCAGACTTTCGGTGGTGATGGCGGGGGCGGTGGTGTCGCTGAAAACGGTAAGGGTAACTGCTTCAAACGCGCTGGCGTAATCGGTCAGTTTGGTATCGTCGTTTTCACCGCCGTTATATTGTTCGCTGAATACATTCAGGGTATAGGTTCCCTCTGCAAGGGAAGCCGGTATTTTCATTGAAATTTGTCCGCTTGCGCTGTCCGGCTGCGCCACTCTGCCATAATACCGGGCGCCGCTGTTATCCGCAATGATGACGGAGATGTATTCATTCGTCCCGGTGGCCGCCCCTGTGTAATTCAGCGTAATGGTATCGCCGGGCTTGCCGCCGGCGGTTTCTTCCGTTACGCCAAACTCGCGGCTATCATCTAACAGCGTCAGCTTCCATTCGTTTCCGTCATAATCGGCAATTTCAAAAATAGCATCGCCGGCTTTGCCGCCTTCGGCGGCAGATATGAAGAGGACAGAGTTCAGATCTAAATTAAAAGCGGGGCGCGCAGCCCAGGCGA
>CALWTY010000033.1 GCA_944384585.1 uncultured Clostridia bacterium
TGATTACAGCCGCCGCTACCCGGCGATCTGCCAGCAGACCGACGCAGACCCGGAAACGGGCTGCATGGAGTTTGATACCCCGAAAGGCCGCTTCTCTTTCCGTCTGACCGCCCTATACAGCGAGGACGCCTGACGCGCAGCCGCCGTCTGATCGTCCGGGGCGCGGTCTTTGAGAGCATTGTGCCGGAAGCCAAGACCATGACCGAAGGGTAGCCGCCGCACTTCCCCGGCTTGCCCTGACGAGCCGGTACAGGAGTTTTTTAGAAAACGAGCCGAGGGCGGGAACGCGGAGCAATCCCTTTGGAACAAAGGACGCACCGATACCCCCTTGCGGGCGTGTGCGTGCGTCGTCGCAAAGTCCGCTTGCCTCCGTTTCCGCCTTGCGGCGAAAGCTGCGTCCACTCCCTTGCTCCTCCTTTCCCCGCCAAAGAGTTTCCACGGGGGACCCCTGTATGTATCTCCGCACAGGGATCTTTCCCCGCGTCCCGACATGGCGGCTTTGCCGCAGCAAGGGGCTGCTCTCGCCTGCCGGCTCGGTCGCCCCCGGCGACCCGCGCCCTCTTGCGCCGCTTCAGGCTCACAGACATATATGATAAATCAAAAATGCAACAGATATGGAATTTTGTGAAGGTTCATGGTCGAATCCCGACAGCAGCAGAAAAATACCCCCTCATTTTGAGTAAATGAAGGGGTTTTCTTGTTTCATACAAAAATGATAAAATAAGATTGCCGTAAAAGCGTTTGGTAGGTGAAAACCTATCATCGATTTCTTTTTGCCATGTTGCGGAATTGCGCGGGAGAGAGCTTGAGCTTCTTTTTGAAGAGGCTTCGGAAAAACTTGATGTCGCGGTAGCCGACCTCCTCCGCCACCTCTTCAATGCTCTTGTCGGTGTTGGAGAGAAGGTGACAGGCGTTCTCGATACGGATATTCTGCAGATAGCGGCTGAAGCTGAGGCCGACCATCCGCGAGAAGAGCGATGAGGTGTAGGAGAGGCTGTAGCCGATTTCGGCACAGATGTCGCTCAGCTTCAGATCCTGCGCGTAATCGCGGTTGACGATGGAGAGGATCTTTTTGACGATCTCGCTGCTGTAGACGCGGTCGGCGTCGGTGCTGTGGACCTTCCGCAGCGTCAGGATGATCAACTCGGTGAGATAGCAGCGGATCAGCTCGCGGTATTTGGGATTCCTGCCGCGGTATTCCCGCAGGCACTTGTCGAACAATTCCTTGACCTCGCCGTCGTCGTCATGGTAGATGAGCTTGGTGGGAATGTCGCCCAGCGTGAAGTAGTGATAATTGATGCTGTAGCTCGCCACAAGATCGGAGAAGCCCTTGCAGTCCTTGAGGGAGACGTCGACGAATTCCGGGTGGAAGATGAGATTGACGACGGTAAAGGCGTCGCTCCCGTTCGGCGTGTAGCCGTGGATTTCGTCGAAATCGACGGCGAAATAGTCTCCCTTCCGCACGATCAGCGAGCGGCCGTTGAAAAAATGCACCGCGCTGCCCTCCGCGACATAGGCGATTTCGAGAAAATTATGCTTGTGCGGCGGGGAGAAGCTGGTGCCGGAGATCTCAATGCACAGCTCGCGGTCGCGGGTAAAGAGGAGTGCGGAGTCGGGCGCTGACATGACGGCGTCCCTCCTAACATTCGGAATGATCGGGCATTGCCCGAGCTTCATTATACAACATCGGCGCGTAAATGTCAAGGCGCGCTCCGGAAGGAGCGGTGCGCCGATCGGCAATAGCCCCTGCCGGGCGGCGGGGAAGGAAGGAGATAAGCTATGAGAGCAACCATTGGAAGGCTTCTGACGGCTGCGCTGCTTCTGTCGGCGGCGGTGCTGACGGCGGCCTGCGCGTCGGAAGGAGACTCCCGTCCGACCTCGGAAGGAGGAACGACAGAGCCGGTACAGCGCGAACCGGTGCAGATCGACAACTACGGGCTGATCGACTACACGGCGGGGGAGGGGCTGCTCTACAACGGCATCCGACGCCCGGAGGAATGGCCGCCGAAAAGCGTCGACCCCAATACCTATAACGACTATAAGATCCCTTATCTTCTTCCCGAGAAAAACGGCGGCTACCGCCCGGAGGTGATCGATATTACGGTGGGACGGCAGCTCTTCGTCGACAAATTCCTGATTGCCGAGACCGATCTTGAAACCGTCTACCACCACCCCGAAAAATACGAGGGGAACCCGATCCTGAAGCCGGAGACCAAGCAGGAGCTTCAGGGGGAATGGGCGGCGACCCTCAGCGCCGGCGGCGTCTGGTACGATATGATCGACAATAAGTACAAGATGTGGTACGACGTCGCCTTCAATCCGATGCTGGGCTACGCCGAGAGCGACGACGGCATCCATTGGGAGCGCGTCCCGGTGAACGAGGAAGGAACCAATATCGTGATGGGGCCGGACCTCAAGAACGGCACCTGCTCTGTCTTCATCGATTACGCCGCCGATCCCTCCGAGCGCTACAAGATGTTGATGCAGAGCTTCAACAACCACTATCAAAACGGGGAAAACGGGCATTTCACGATCGCGGGTTCCAACGATGAAAACAACTACGCGCATACCCTCTACGTTTCGGCGGACGGCAAGGAATGGAGACAGGTCGGCGGGGAATCGGAGGGGCTCTCCGGTGATATGACCGGCGCCATCTACAACGTCTTCACCGGCGAATGGATCAACAGCCTCCGCAGCTACGCCGTCACCAATTATTACGGAACTCCCTTCAACGGACGGGTGCGCTATTATGCGGCGCATCAGAACTTCGGGGATCTGCTCCATTGGGATCAGGAGGACGTGGTCTTCTGGCTGAAGTGCGACGGCAAGGATGCAAAGGACCCCGATATCGGCATGGCGCCCCAGGCCTATAACTTCAATGCCATCGGCTATGAGAGCATCATGGTCGGGTTGTTCCAGATCTGGCGCGGCCCGGAAAATCATGAGGTCATCAGCTCCGGCAATCCCAAGATCACAGAGCTGATCGCCGCCTACAGCCGCGACGGATTCTACTACGACCGTCCCGATCGGACCGCCTTCATCCGCGCAGAGCGGGAGGACGGCAATTGGGACAAGGGATATCTCTTCTGCGCCCCCGGCTCGATGATCGTCAAGGAAGACGAGATCTGGTTCTACTACGGCGGCTTTTCCGGCTTCCGGGGCAACCTCAAGGGCGGTCACTCAAACGGTGCGATCGGCCTGGCGATCCTGCGGCGGGACGGCTTCGCCTCGCTGGAGGGCAAGGGAGAGATGCTCACGAGAACGCTGACGACAAACGGAGACAAGAAGCACCTGTTCGTCAACCTTGACGCCCCCGCCGAGTCCTTCCGTGCCGAGCTGCTCGATGCAGACGGCAATGTGATCAAGGGCTTCTCGATGGAGGACTGCATCCCGGTGGGAGGAGACGATACCTGCAGGATGCTGACCTGGAAGGGCGGAAACGACGTGAGTTTCCTCAACGGAAGCGAGTTTTCGATCCGCTTCTCGATGGAGGAGGAAGGCAAATTCTACGCCTTCTGGCTGAGCGACGGGACCGACGGGAATTCCGGCGGCGCGGTCGGCGCCGGCTATGCGGGGCGGAATTGACCGTCGGAAGCGGAACAGAAGAAACGGAACAGGACAGGAGAATGAACATGGAGACACTATACGACAGGGCGCGCCGGCTGAGGAGCCGGGGGCTGCTCTGGAACGGCATCGGGATTACGCCCCTTCGGGAAACCGATCCCGAACGCTCCGAGCCGGAGGAAATACCCTATCTGAAGGAGCCGGGAGAGGGCGGAACGCACCCCGGAACGATCGATATCACGGTCGGAAGACAGCTTTTCGTCGATCGTTTTCTGATCGATCATACCGACCTGAAGGTCGTCCGTCATCGCCCCGTCAAATACGGCGGGAATCCGATCCTGACCCCGCAGACCGAACAGGAGCTGCGCGGGGAGAGCGGCGTGACGATGAGCTGCGGCGGCGTGTGGTATGACAGGGAATGGGGAAAATACCGGATGTGGTACGATGTCGCCTTCAACCCGATGATGGGCTACGCCGAGAGCGACGACGGCATCCATTGGGAGCGGGTGAAGGTGCCCGGCAAGGAAAGCAATATCGTGCTGGAGGAGGCGGAGAAGAACGGGACCTGCTCGGTCTTCATCGATTACGACGCCCCTGCCTCCGAGCGATACAAGATGTACCTGCACAGCTTCCATCATCACCATACCCGCTATCCGGGAAGCTACCGTGTGCCGAACGGCTCGCGCGATGAAAACAACTATGCCGGCACCCTCTTCCTCTCGGAGGACGGGCTGCGCTGGCGGCAGATCGGCGGCCTGTCGGAGAACCTCTGCGGCGATATGACCACCGCCTATTACGACGAGCTTCGCGGGAAGTGGGTCGGGAGCCTCCGCGGCTACCGCGATACGGTGTGGCGCGGACAGCGCTTCAACGGACGGGCAAGATGGTACTGCGAGCATGACCGCTTCGAGGAGCTGTTGCACTGGACGCCGGAGAACAGCCCCTTCTGGCTGAAATGCGACGGGCTTGACGATCCCGACCGCGCAGTCGGCGTGCCGCCTCAGATGTATAACTTCAATGCCATCGCCTACGAGAGCATCCTCCTCGGTCAGTTCCAGATCTGGCGCGGCCCGGAGAATCATATCGCCGCCCGACTCAGAACCCCGAAGATCACCGAGGTGATCGCCGCCTACAGCCGTGACGGCTTCCATTTTGACCGTCCCGACCGGGAGGCGTTCCTCCCCGCGGAGCGGGAGGACGGCTTCTGGGACAAGGGCTATCTCTTCGCTCCCATCGCCGGCGTGATCGTCGGGGAGGATGAGATCCGATTCTATTACAGCGGCTTCAGCGGCATGCTTCCCTCCGGGGAAAAGTCGATGCACGCGGGAGGCGCGATCGGAATGGCGCTGTTAAGGCGGGACGGCTTTGCCTCGATGGAGGGGAAGGGGGAGCTTCTGACAAGGAAGCTGACGGTGCAGGGAGACAGACGCTTCCTGTTCGTCAACCTCGATTCCCCGGCGCAGAGCCTCCGCGTCGAGGTCACCGACCCCGACGGCAAGCCGATCCCCGGCTTCACGGCAGCGGACTGCCTGCCGGCAGGAGGCAATCAGACGGCGCGGCAGATCAGATGGCAGGGCGGGGAGGATCTCTCCTTCCTGAAGGAGGGTGTCTTCCGCCTGCGGTTCTTCCACGAGAAGGAAGACTGCCGCCTCTATTCCTTCTGGCTCTCCCCCGATCAGAGCGGCGCGTCGGGAGGCGCTTCCGCGGCGGGTTTCACCGGAAAACGATAAGCCGTCGGGCTTCACCGGCAGACGATCAGCGTTCGCCGGGCTTCACCGGCAGACGATCAGCGCCCGCCGGGCTTCTCACTCCACACGGCGCAGCGCTGCGCCGGACTAAGACGACCCCAATAAAAATTCATATAAACGGAGGTAAATTACCATGAAAAAAGCGATTGCTCTGGCAACGACACTTGTCCTGACAGCAAGTATCCTGTGCGCGTTCCCTGTCTCTGCTGCGGGGATCGAGGACAATCTGGTTACCCATTGGGACTTTGCGGGGGAGAATCCCCTCGCCGATAAAGCAACGGCAGGCAAGGTCTCCGACACCCTGACTCTTCACGGAAACGACGAGGCTGCCGTGACCATCGATAACGGCAAGGCCGTCATCCCCTCGGCGGGCGCGGCGTATCTCTATGCCGCCGCCTCGCAGGATCTGCTCGCCTCTGCCGAGATGAAGGAGCGCACCGTCTTTATGGCCTACAGCTTTGACGGCACGCCGAGCGCCTTTGTCGAGCTGATAAGCCAGAACGGCGGCGGACGCATCATCATCGATCACAGCGATATGCAGTTCAAAGGCTCCATCAGCGCGCCCGACAGCATCGGCACGGATGTCCTGTGGCCGGTACAGCAGAAGGTAGCGGCGAATCAGACGATCTGGATGGCGATCACCATGAAGCTGGAGGACGGCAAGTACACCATCACCTCCTATCTCTCGACCGACGAGGGTGCGACCTGGACGGCGAAGGCCCCCTACACCGCCAACGCCCAAAAGACCTGGGGCACGCTCGTTGCGACCAAAAAGCAGACGGCACTCACCCTCGGAAAGAATATCACGCTGGTCAATGCCCTTGATCCTCAGGCGAACGTGGAGCTTCCCGCCGTCGGCGGCGGAGGCGGCGGTGTGACGCTGACCATCGACGACGTCAGGATCTACAACAAGGTCCTGTCGGAGGCGGAGGTCAAGACCATCAAGGTTACCAATCCCACCGCACCGACGCCCGACGTCTCGGAGGACTCTTCCTCTGAGAGCACGACCAACCCCGGTACCTCCGACGCTCTTCCGATCGCGGCAGGCTTCCTTGCCGTCGTTTCGGTGGCGGTGGTGCTGACGGTCGCGAACAAGCGCCGCGCATAACATCGCAAGGAAGGATCTGTCTTTTATGAAAAAAGGATTTTCGATATTCATGGCACTTCTCCTGCTCCTGATCTCGCTGGCGGCATGCGGCGGGGAAGAGGGCAAGGGGAATGAAACCTCGGGCAGCGCCTCCTCCGGCACGGCGTCGGAAACCCAAAGCGGCGAGCCGGAGCGGAGCTTCGATACGCTGGAAAAGAAAAATTTCGACGGGAAGGAATTCTTCATCCTCACCCGGAGCGCTGCGGATACCGTCATCTGGAAGCCCATTGATTGGGATAACGACGCGGGAGACGGAGACGCCATCGAGGTCGCGGTTTACAACCGCAACCGCCTGGTGGAGGATCGCTTCACCTGCACCATCACGCAGGTCATGGATGCCTCCTATCTGGAGGCGGCGCAGGCCGACTATCTGGCAGCCGACAGCGCCTACGACATCGTCGTGATGCCGGTCATCCAACAGCTCGGCTCGATGGCGGTCAACGGGATCTACGTCGACCTCGGTGAGATGGTGACCCTCAGCGATCCCTGGTGGGATCAGGCCTCCAATGAGTCGATGTCGCTTCTCGGAAAAACCTTCACCGTCATGGGGGAGATGAACATCGTCGACAACAACGCGACCTGGGCGGTCCTCTTCAACAAGGAGATGGCGGCTGATCTCAAGATGGGGAATCACTATGAGATGGTGAACGACAAAGTCTGGACGCTTCAGAAGATGTATGAGGGCGCGACGCTGGCGACCGACGTCGATGCCAACCGGACCGGCATCGCGGGACAATACGAGGAATCCCTCGCCTTCCTTGCGGCGGCAGATATCTATACCGTTATCAAGAACGCCGACGATATTCCGGAGCTGAAGATCGCGGATACCGCGCTGGAAGCGGTCTTCTCCGACATCTGGGAGTATATGCACCTTCCCGATGTGCAGATCTTCGGTGAGAATCTGCCCAATACCTGGGGCGATCTCTACGCGAACTTCGCCTCCGGCAACTCCCTCTACTGCATCTGCACCCTCGGCACCATTCTTCAGGCGCAGATCAGCGATATGGATGACGAGTTCGGCGTCCTCCCGATCCCGAAGATGACGGAACAGCAGGATCTCTACATCTCGACCTATCAGCCCGGCAACGCCACCGGCGCCTCGATCATCGTCAACAACGATGCACCGGAGGAGGCTGCGGCGCTGCTGGAGGCGATGGCGGCTGCCTCCATCAAGGAGATCCAGGGCACCAGCCTGAAGGAAGCCTACTACGAGACCACGCTGAAGCGCAAGAAGACGCAGGACGAGGAGTCGATGGAGATGCTCGATCTGATCTTCGAGAACCGCGTCGTCGACTACGGCAGCCTCTTCGGCTGGACGAACGCTCTCATCATGAACGCTGCCAAGGCGGAGACCTATTCCTTCACCTCCGGCGTCGCCTCCTCGCAGGAAAACATTCAGGCGACCATCGACAGGATCGTGGAATCGGTCAAAAACAATTTTGAGAATAAGCCGATCGGTTAAACGGCAAAGCAGCCGGGAAACGGAAGCGGGACCGCTTTCGCTTCCCGGTCGGCTTTTCCCCGACGGATAAGGAGAACAAAGCGATGAAGAGAATCAACAAGGGAATATATCCTACCATGCCGGTAGCCTTCGGAGAGGACGGCGGGATCGATTACGACGCTATGGGGGAGCTGATCGAGTGGTATGCGGCAAGCGGCGTCGACGGCATCTTCGCCCTCTGCCACTCCACAGAGACCCATTGCCTGACGATGGAGGAGCGCATCGGCCTCGGCCGCTTCGTGATGAAGCGGGTGGCGGGGCGGCTCTCGGTCGTGATGGGCGGGGTCACCGCCTCGGCGCACCGCGAGCAGCTTCGGGAGGCAGAGGCGCTGGCGGCGCTTGAGCCGGACGCGCTGGTGCTGCTGACCAACCGCATCGACGGGGAACGGAAGGACTGCTTCGAGCGGAATCTTTACGATTTCATCGAAAAGCTGCCGCAGGAGCTTCCGCTCGGCGCATACGAATGCCCCCAGCCCTACAAGCGCGTGCTGACCGATCGGGAGATCGCGCTGCTGGCGGAGAGCGGCCGCTTCGCGTTCATCAAGGATACCTGCTGCGACCTCGGACAGATGGAGCGCCGTGCGGCGATCGCGGCGGGGAGCGGCTTCGGGCTGTATAACGCCAATATCGCCACCTTTCTGAAAACGCTCCGCCTCGGCTATGACGGCTTCAGCGGGATCATGGCGAATTTTCACCCCGACCTCTTTGCGTATGTCTACCGTCATCGGGAAGCGCCGATCGCGGAGGAGCTTGAGCCTTATCTGACGGTGATGTCGCTGATCGAGTGCCGCTCCTATCCCATCTGCTGCAAGGAGTATCTGGCGCGCTATGAGGGGCTTCCGATCAAGCCCTACTGCCGCAGCGTCAGCGACAGCAACCCGCAGACGACCGCCTATGAGCTGGAGGCGATCCACCTCCTGACCGAGCGGCTTCGCAGCAGGATCAGGGAGGCGGGGCAATGATCCGGCACGAGGTGTTTTCCTTGCCGATCAGAACGGCGGGGGCAAGCGATCATATCCCCACCGTCACGGCGTATCTGCCCGACGGAGCGGGGGAACGGAAGCCCGCCGCCGTCGTCCTCGGCGGCGGGGGCTATAAGGTGGTGGCACAGTATGAATGCGAGCCGACGGCGAGGAAGCTCGCGGAGAACGGCTTCGCGGCCTTCGTGCTGCACTACAGCTGTATGCCGGCGGTGTTCCCGCAGAGCCTCTGCGAGGCGCTGAGCCTGATCGCGCTGCTGCGGGAGGAGGCGGACCGTTACGGGATCGATCCCGCCCGCGTCTTTGTGGTGGGCTTCTCGGCGGGCGGGCATCTGGCGGCGGCCTGCGGAACGCTCTGGGATCGGGAGGAGCTTGCCCGGTACCTCGGGGAGAACAGGCGGCGCTGCCGCCCCGATCGGATGGTGCTGTGCTACCCGGTCATCTCGAACGAGGGGGAGCATCATGAAGACTCCTTTGTCAATCTCCTGCTCGGCGGGGTCAGGGAGGAAGCGCTGCGACGGCTGACCTGCCTGGAGCATCATGTGTCGAAGGACACCCCGCCGACCTTCCTGTGGCACGGGGAGGCAGACCGCATCGTGCCGGTGTCCGGCTCCCTGCGGTTCGTCAGACGGCTGGAGGAGGAGGGCGTTCTCACGGAATGCCGGCTCTATCCTCATGCCGATCACGGCGGCGGCCTCTGCAGGGGACAGCCGCAGGAGGAGTGGTTTGAGGCAGCACTTCGGTTTCTTTCCGAGAGATGAGAGACATAGCGGGGAGAAGGGCTCTTCCCGCTCTGTCTGTTTTCCCGGATTATATTCTTTTGCCCTTGCAATTTTCGGAATTCCTTGCTATAATTAACTATGATCGTCATACGCAGGATGACCCGGACGGAGAGGAGGATACCGTCATGAAACAACCGCAATATGATTCGGGAAGATCCGCGCTGATCTTTACCGACCGATATCTCGATATCACCCCCTATGATATCGGGGAACAGCGCTGCCCTCCGTTCCATTTTTACGGACCTGCGGTGCGGAACTATTGGCTTTTGCACTATATCCTTTCGGGAAAAGGAAGCTTTGAGAAGGACGGCCGCACCTATCCCGTGAAGGAGGGGCAGTGCTTTGTCATCAGGCCCTATGAGACCACCTATTACCGCGCCGACGAAAAAGAGCCATGGCATTATCTCTGGGTGGGCTTCCGGTCGTCGCTCGCGCTGCCGGAGCGCTTTGCGGAGCAGGCGGTGATCTTCGGCCCGGTCGTGACGAGTGTCTTCGAGCGGCTGCTTGCGATCTGCCGGGACGGAAGCGACGATTCGGTGATGCCGGTGACGGCGCTGATCTGGGAGCTGCTCTCCGCCTTCTGCCGGACGCATCCCGCGCATGAGCCGAAGAGCGGCGAGCAGTACGCGGCGCTGGCAAGAAGCTATATCGAGCGGGAATACATGAAGGGGATCACGGTGGCGGAGCTGGCGGAGCGGCTGCATCTCGACCGAAGCTATTTCAGCACCGTCTTCAAAAAATACGTCGGCGTCCCGCCGCAGACCTATATCAAGGATATGAGGCTGTCGGCGGCGGCGGAGCTGCTGGCCAAGGGAGGCTATTCCGTCGCGCTGGTCGCCAATTCGACCGGCTATACCGACTGCTGCAATTTTTCGAAAATGTTCAAGGAACGATACGGCGTGTCTCCCAACCGATACGCCGAATACATAGGAGAAACGACACATGAAAAAACTGATTGATGCAATTCGAAGGGACGAGCCTCTCCACGGCAGCATTCCCTTCTGGAGCTGGAACGATAAGCTGGAGGAGGAGGAGCTGCGCAGACAGATCCGCAATATGAAGGAGCTGGGCATGAGGGGCTTCTTCATGCACGCAAGGGGCGGCCTTGAGACCGAATATATGTCGGAGGAATGGTTCCTCGCGATCGGAGCCGCCATCGACGAGGCGAGGAAACTCGGCATGGAGGCGTGGGCGTACGATGAGAACGGCTGGCCCTCCGGCTTTGCGGGGGGAGAGCTGCTGAAGGATCCCGCCAACTTCGCCAAATATCTGAAAATGGAGAAGACGGAGGATTTTCCGCAGCAGGGTCAGGAGCTTTTGGCGGTTTATGTCGTCTCGGAGGGACGCTGCCGCCGCGTGACAGAGCCCTGCGGGGCGGAGCGATATTATGCCGTCTTCCGAGGGAGCGATTTCTCCTATGTCGACACCCTCGACGGGACGGTCACCGACCGCTTTATCGCGGCGACCCACGAGGTGTACCGCAAGCGCTTCGCGGACAAGGGCTTCGGCAGCGTAATGCCCGGCTTTTTTACCGACGAGCCGCAGTATTTCCGCTACGGCACGCCCTGGTCGGATACCTTCTTCACCACCTTTGAGGCGCGCTTCGGCTATGATGTGCGGAGCGGCCTGCTCCATCTCTTCCTCGACGACCTGGAGGGCGGGGAGGAGTTCCGGTATGATTATTGGCTGCTCTGCCACGAGCAGTTTTACCGGAATTTCATGAAAAAGCTCTACGATTGGTGCAGCGAAAACGGCGTGCAGCTCACCGGTCACGGGATCGAGGAGTGGGGACTGTCGGGGCAGATGCTCTGCTGCGGCGGCGTCATGCCCTTCTATCTCTATGAGCATATCCCCGGCATCGATTATCTCGGACGGGGCGTCAAGGATCTGTCGGGGGCGAAGCAGCTCGGCTCTGTCTGCGCCCAGACCGGGAAGAAGACGGCGCTCTCCGAAATGTATGCCTGCTGCGGCTGGGATGTGACCCCGCGGGAGCTGAAGCGGCTGACCGATCTGCAGTATGCGGGGGGCGTCAACCTGACCTGCGAGCATCTCTACGCTTATTCCGAGAGGGGACAGCGCAAGCGCGACTATCCCAATCACTATTCGGAGCATAATCCGTGGCAGAAGTATTACGCCGGGTTCGGCAGGCATTTCAGGCTGCTCGGATCGGCACTGTCGCAGGGAACGGAGGACGTCGATACGCTGGTGCTGCATCCGATCCGCAGCGCGTATCTCCATTATCCCCGCAATATGCAGATCCCCGACGATCGATACCGGGAGCTGGTGGCGAGGCTGTCGGCCGACTGCATCTCCTATCATTTCGGAGACGAGACGATCCTGAAGCAGATGGGAAGCGTCGAGGGGAAATGGCTGAAGGTGGGGCTGTGCAGCTACGATAAGGTCGTCATCCCCTATGCCGAAACGATCGACGGCAGCACCGCGGCGCTGCTTGAAAAATTCTGCGCAAACGGAGGCAAGCTCTGCGTCATGGGACGGCTGCCCGACCGTATCGACGGGCGGCGCGCCGATCTCTCCTTCCTCAGGGAAACCATGTCCTATGAGGAGCTGAAGCGGGAGGCGGGGCTTTCGGTGCAGTGCGGCGGGAAGCAGGTCCCCCTCGCCGTCAGAAGGCAGAAGACCTGCGACGGCAGGCTGATTTTCCTTGCCAACGTGACGGAAAGGGAGTATCGGAACACCGAGATTACCGTCCCGGACGTGAAGGGACTCTGCGAGCTGGATCTCGATACCCTCACCTGCCGGCCGGTCAGAGGGCGCAGAAACGACGACGGCTCGGTGACGGTGCTGTATGATTTTGCCGATTCCGCCTCCTGCCTGCTGCTGGAGGACGACGGTGAGTTCGAGGCGCCGATCCCCACCGATAAAGCCCCCGCGATCTCGCTCGACGGGCTGCAGCTTGAGACTCTTCCCGAAAATATCCTGCTGCTCGACGCGGCATGCATCGCGAAAGACGGCGGGGCGTTCAGCGAAGAGCGACCGCTCGTCAGAATCCGTGACAATCTGCTTCGGGAGCGCTTTGAGGGGCAGCTTTCGATGAAATATACCTTTACCGTCGAGGGAGAGAAGCTCCCCTCCTCGCTGTATGCCGTGGTGGAGCCGATGCGCTATACGGAGATCACGGTCAACGGCAGGGAGGCGGCCTTTACTGAGGGCTGGCGGATCGACCGCCGCTTCCGCATGATCGACCTGTCGGGGCTGGTGAAGCGGGGGGAGAATACCGTTCTCCTGACCTTCCGGTATTTCCAGCGCGAGCAGGTCTATCGGGTGCTGTACGGCGGCGGCAACGAGGCGCTCCGCAACTGCCTCGCCTTTGATACCGAGGTCGAGCCGATCTATCTCTACGGCGATTTCGATGTGCGGATGCGCGGCGACGGAGCGTCGGATGGGGTCTTCGTGTCGGAGGAGGGACGCGCCTATGCCGGCGGCATCGGGCTGGATCAGAGAAATCGCCCCGCTGCCCTCAATCCGATCCGCACCTACCGTGCCGACGGACGCTTTGTGCTGACCGAGCGGAGCGAAAGGATCGATCTGACCGATATCGTGCGGGACGGCTATCCCTTCTTTGCCGGCGAGATGACGGCCTCAAAGTCCCTGTCCTATCGGAAGGGCGATCCGACGAGGCTTCGTCTCGGCGGGCGGTTTGCCGTCTGCCGCGCCGTCATCAACGGCGTTGATCTCGGCGTGAAGCTCTTCTCCGACGAATACGAGCTTGCGCCCTATCTGAAGGAGGGGGAGAACCGGCTGACGGTGACCCTCTGCTTCTCCAACCGCAACCTGCTCGGCCCGCATAACCGCGAAAATCCCGAGCCGCTCAGCCTCGGCCCGTCCACCTTCTCCTTTGAGAAGGAGTGGAATGACGGAGAATGCAAGTCCTTCGTTCCGCGGAAGGCGTTCGTGCGCTTCGGCGTCGGCTTTTGAAAACGCAAGCATCCCCCGCCGGCGTCATGCCGGCGGGGGATGCCGTTATGATAGGGGGAAGGGTCACTAGGGGGAAGGGTCACAGAGGGGACTGGGGGCATATCCCGCTCAGCAGTACATGGGATATTTCCGGCAGATGTCGGCAACTTCCCGGCGGATCGCCTCGGCGGAGTTCTCAAAATCGGAGGCGGTCAGACGGATGAGCTTGCCGAGCTTGACCATATCCTCCTCCACAAGACCTCTGGTCGTGGCGGCGGGCGTTCCGATGCGGATGCCGCTGGTGATGAAGGGGCTCTGCGGATCGTTGGGGATGGCGTTCTTGTTGACGGTGATGTGGACCTCGTCCAGCCGATGCTCCATCTCCTTGCCGGTGACGTTGAATTTGCGGAGATCGACGAGCATCAGATGGTTGTCGGTCCCGCCCGAAACGAGATCGAAGCCCTCCGATACCAGCGTGTCGGCCAGCGCCTTCGCATTGCGGACGATCTGCTCCTGATACGCCTTGAATTCCGGCTTGAGAGCCTCCCCGAAGCAGACGGCCTTCGCCGCGATGATGTGGAGCAGCGGACCGCCCTGAATGCCGGGGAAGATCGCCTTGTCGATCTTCTTGGCAAGCTCCTCACGGCAGAGGATCATGCCGCCTCTCGGCCCGCGCAGCGTCTTATGGGTGGTGGTGGTGACCACGTCGGCGTAGGGGACGGGGTTGGGATGCAGTCCCGCCGCGACCAGTCCCGCAATATGCGCCATATCGACCATCAGATAAGCGCCGCACTTCTTGGCGATCTCCGCCATGCGGGGGAAGTCGATCACGCGGGGATAGGCGGACGCGCCGGCGACGATCAGCTTGGGTCTGACCTCCATCGCCTGTGCCTCCAGCTTGTCGTAGTCGATCCGATGGGTGACCTCATCTACGCCGTAGGAAACAAAATGATAGTAAAGGCCGGAGAAATTGACGGGGCTGCCGTGGGTCAGATGCCCGCCGTCGGCCAGGCTCATGCCCATGACGGTATCGCCGGGCTGAAGCAGCGTCACATAGACGGCGGTGTTGGCCTGGGAGCCGCTGTGGGGCTGCACATTGGCATGCTCCGCGCCGAAAAGCTGCTTGGCGCGCTCGCGGGCGATGTTTTCGACGACGTCGACGCACTGACAGCCGCCGTAGTAGCGCTTGCCGGGGTATCCCTCGGCATATTTGTTCGTGAGGACGGTTCCTGCCGCCGCCATTACCGCCTCCGAGACGAAATTCTCGGAAGCGATCAGCTCGATCCCGTCGCACTGCCGCGCATATTCCGCCTCGATCGCCTTCCCGATCTCCTCGTCGCAGGAGGTCAGATACTGGATTGTTTCCTTGACCATGTTGAAGTACCTTTCCGAATTATATTATAGTAATACTTTATTATAGCAGAGAAAAGCGGAATTGACAAGGGCTTTTCGCCATTTTCTTCTGAAAAAAGAGACGGCCGCGCCGAACTCCCGCGGAGGATCGTGCGGGGCTTCGGTGCGGCAGGGGGCGTATACTATTTTTCGTCGGCAAAGCGGCGGGTGAGCGCCTCCAGGGTGACGGAATAGGCGCGGCGCTCGTATTCGCGAAGCAGCGCGTCGTCCTCGGGAAGGGGAGGCGCGCCTGACAGCGCATCCTCGGGGGGCGGACAGGCCTGCTCCCGCCGGGCAGTCATCAGCGCGACGAAGCAGTCGGCAAGATGGGGATTCTTGATCAGACAGGGGCCGGTGAGATGCGTGCCGTAGAAGCTGCCCTCCCGGATTCCCTCGCCTTTCTCCCCCTCGGTATTGCCGACGCCGTGAAGAACCGTGAAGAGAGGAGATGCGACGCCGAGGATGCGGCTTGCCCGATTGAGAAAGCCGACGCAGGGCTGCTCGCAGAGGGCGGTGCGGCAGATCTGATCGCAGAGGGTGCGGCGATCGGTCAGCTCGACCGAAAAGTCGAAGAGGGCAAGCCCCTCCCGTCGGCTGCCGTCCGGCAGGATCAGCTCCCGCCCGAACAGCTCGAAGGCGTTGCCGGTCGCGAGAAACGGCACCCCCTGCGCCAGCGCGTCTCTGATGTGTTCCCGTTGGGGGCGCAGATCCTCCAGCACCGCAAGCGCCCCCCGCTCCGTTCCCGATCCGAGAAAGACAAGATCGTAGGAGGAAAGGACGGGAGCGTCATGGAAGGAGAGGCGGTCGATGACGGCGGGCTGCCCCCGGCGGGCAAGACCGCGCACCAGGGCGGCGGGATTTCCGTAATCGCCGTAAAGATTCAGAAGATCGTGATACCAATGCAGAATTCTGTATTCCATCCGGTTACCTCATCAGGTCGTTTCGACGCGGGAGAGCAGCTTGTCCCGGTCCGAGAAGCAGGACACGGCGTAGAGCCTCCGATGTCCGGCGCCGCGGATGGCATCAAGTGCCTCCGGGATGTCGGGGATGACCGTCAGCCGGCTTCTGTCGATGTCGGTGTAGGAGAAGCGTACCGCAAGATCGTAGGCATACCGTCCCGTCAGATAAATCCGTTCTGTGTCGGGGCTGTTGAGCAGCCCGAAGTTGATATCGAAGAGCCAGCTGGTATCGCCGGTGAAATACTTGCGGCTGATCGCGTCGACGAGAATGACGACGGCGCGGCTCTCCTTCTGCGAGGCGATATAGAAAAGCGACTGATCGTAGGAGACGGAGTTTTCATGCTTGGAGGTGAGCAGCATTCCCTCGGTGTCTCCGAGGCGGAAGGTCACCACCCGCCCGCTGCGGAGAACGTAATCGCTGATCTCGGCGGCGATGCGGCTTCCCTCGATGCCGAGGCGGCGGCAGAGGGTGTAGCAGGCGAGGATGTTATAGGCGTTGTAGAGACTCCGGAAGGACAGGCCGATGCGGTCCTCTCCGTCGATGATAAGGAAGCCCTCCGAGAGCGCCGCCTCGGTGATGCGGCAGACAGGGTCGGGACGGTGAAAATCGCAGCGGCTGCAGCGATAGCTTCCGATATGGTGGAAATGCCGCCAGTCATAGAGCATGGGCGCGCCGCAGAGGGGGCAGTATTTCCCGTCGTCGTAGACGGCGGTGCAGTCTTCGGTCGAGAAGGACTGCCGCTCCATTCCGAAGAAGACGGTATTGTCCCGTCCTACCCCGAAGAGGGAGACCAGAGGATCGTCGGCGTTGAGAATCAGCTGCGCCTCCGGGGGGATGGCGGGGCGGATGGCGTCGAAGACCCATTGAGGGTGGCCGTTGCGGGTGAGCTGATCGCGGTAGAGATTGGTGATCACAAAGTGGGTGGGATGAAAGGCGCGGAAGGTGAGCCGCGCATAGCGCTCATCCGATTCGATCAGCAGGATGTCCCGCTTGAATTTCCCGCGCAGACTGCAGTGGGAGAGGATCAGCGCCGTCACGCCCTCGATCTGATTGGAGCCCTCCTTGTTATAGGCAAAGCTCTTGCCGCAGGAGGAGAGAACCTGCGCGATCATCTCGACGGTCGAGGTCTTGCCGTTGCTTCCTGTGACGGCGATGATCGTGTCGGGCAGGGTGACCCTGCTGAGAATATCGGGGCAGAGTCTGAGCGCGGCCTGCCCGGGCAGACTGCTTCCCCGCCCGAATTTCGCGCCGATCCGGCGCAGCAGCTTGCAGAGGAGTATGGCAAAGAATCGCTTCATGGCGTAGCCTCTCAGTCGGAATCGGCAGTGACTGCCGCTTCAGTTTTCGAATTCCCGGTAGATCGCTTCGACGGCCTTCTCAAAGTCCTCCTCCGCGACGCCGAGGATGATGTTGATTTCGCAGGAGCCCTGATCGATCATGCGGAGGTTGACTCCTGCCCGCGCGACGGCAGACAGCACTCTGGCAGCCGTTCCCTTGGCCTTGACCATGTTGCGCCCCACCACGGCGATCAGCGCCAGCTTATCCTCGATCGAGATGGTGTCGGGATCGACGGCGGTGCAGATGTTGTTGATGACCATGTTGCGGTAGGGGGCGAGGTCGGCGGTGCTGATGATGACCGACATGGTGTCGATCCCGGAGGGGAGATGCTCGAAGCGGAGGCCGCTGTTTTCGATGACCTGCAGAACCCGCCGCCCGAAGCCGGTCTCCTGGTTCATCATGTCCTTTTCGACGGTGATGACGCTGAAGCCGCGCTTGCCGGCGATGCCGGTGATCACCCCCCGCCCGTCGGGCGCGCAGTGAGAGACGATCATCGTCCCCTTGTCGTCGGGGTGATTGGTGTTGCGGATGTTGATGGGAATGCCGGCGACCCTGACGGGGAAGATCGATTCCTCGTGCAGCACCGTCGCACCCATATAGGAAAGCTCCCGCAGCTCACGGTAGGTGATGGTCTCGATGGATTTCGGCTCCTTGACGATGCGGGGATCTGCCATCAGAAAGCCGGAAACGTCGGTCCAGTTTTCGTAGATCGAGGAGGCGGAGGCTCTTGCGACGATCGAGCCGGTGATGTCGGAGCCGCCCCGCGAGAATGTCTTGACGGTGTCATTCGGCATCGAGCCGTAGAATCCGGGGATGACGGCGCACTCATGCCGCCTCAGAACCGCCGACAGCACCTCGTTTGTTCTCTCGCTGTCGAACACGCCGTCTTCCCGGAAGAAGATGACGTCGGAGGCGTCGATGAAATCGTAGCCGAGATATTTGGAGAGGATCTTGCCGTTGAGATACTCGCCGCGGCTGGCGGCATAGTCCCGCCCCGTCCGGTGGATCAGAGCGCTTTCGATCTCCTCGTATTCCTTTTTCAGCGACATCGAAAGGCCGAGGTCGCGGATGATGCCGTCGTAGCGGTCGATGATCCGGGAAAAGACCTCCCGGATGCTCTCCCCCCGCATTGCCTTTTCGTAGCAGGCGTAGAAGAGATCGGTGACCTTGTCGTCCTCCGGGAAGCGCTTGCCGGGCGCGGAGGGGACGACGTAGCGTCTGGCGGGGTCTGCGGTGATGATCGAATGGACCTTGCGGAACTGTTCGCCGCTGGCGAGCGAACTTCCGCCGAATTTGACTGTTTTAACTGTACTGCTGTTCAAGTGACACACTCCCGTTCCGACGCGCTGTCGGGACGCGTCGCTGTTTATCAATTTACCATATTCTATTATTATATAAAAACCCCGCCCCGTTGTCAAGCGGGGCGGAAGTTTTTTTGCGGCGCAGGCCGCGCACCGCGCAGAGGCGGCTGCTGTATGAAGTGAACGGCGTGCCGGGCGGCTGTCGCCGGAGTGATCGGCGCTCATCGGACGGCTGCTGACGGGGGCTGCTGCATCCGAGCGAGTATTTCCCCGATATCGCCGTTGAGGCAGAGGGATCTCTCCCGCAGCGCGGACGGCGCGTCGGCTTCTCCGTTGTTGAGGCAGATATAGACGGCGTCCCGCCATTCCGCCGCCATCCGCTGAAAGGGGAATTTGATGATCGACGGGGTGTTGTAGCCGACCCCCGCCTCCAAAAACACCAGGCGGGAAAGGCGGTGCCGCATCAGAAACTGCCGATACCGCCCGGCCGCCGGATGCCACGCCTCATCCTCGACAAAGGTGTGATCGGAGCGGAGATTCATGCTCATTTCCCGCCCGCAGACGGGGCAGCGGGGAATCAGCTCGTCCGGAACGGTCATGCGGGGCGCGCCGTCCGCCGGCGGGAGCAGGCTGCCGTCGCTGTCGAACCGAAAGCCCTGCGCCTCGAGCATGGCGCGGATGACGGCTTCGTTCCGATAGGTGTTCCGATGGCAGGGCAGGCTGCACTGGAACAGCCCGAAGTCCCCCTGCGTGCAGAAGTGACGCTCCCGATCGATGCCCGCCCGCTGAAAGCAGTGGTCGACGTTGGTCGTCAGGACAAAGAAATCCTTGCCCTTCACCGCCTCAAGCAGCCTTTCGCAGACGGGGAGAGGCGGAGGCATGAAGCGGTTGAGATAGACGTAGCGGCTCCAATATGCCCAATGCTCCCCGGAGGAGGGGAAGGGATAAAAGCCGCCGCTGTACATATCGGTTATGCGGTAGCGCCCGGCAAAATCGCGAAACCATTCAAAAAAACGCGCCCCGTCGTAGCGGAAGCCGGCGGAGACCGACAGCCCCGCCCCCGCGCCGATCAGTACCGCGTCGGCGGAGCGCAGAATCTCCCGCAGGCGGCACAGTTCATCGTAGAAGCGCCCGATAGAGGAGAAAGTCGGCTTGACTGAAGATATTGAAGATCACCTCCGTTTTGCTTCCCGTTCTCATGCGATAGTCTCTGACCGTGCCGACGGCGATCTCCGCCGCCCTGCCGCGGGGGAAGCGGAACACCCCGGTCGAGATGCAGCAGATGGCAAGGCTCCCGATGCCGGCCTGTTCCGCCGTCTCCAGACAGGCGCGGTAGCAGGAGGCAAGCAGCCGGAAATCCTCCTCCGTCGGCGCGCCCCGCACGATCGGACCGACGGTGTGAAGAACGAAACGGCTCGGCAGATTGAAGGCGGGGGTAAGCACGGCGCGCCCCGGAAGCTCCTCGCCTCCCGACCGCTTCATATGCTCCGCACAGGCCGGACGTAGCGCATTCCGGCATAGGTGTGAATGGCATTGTCGATGCAGCGTGGTTG
The DNA here is from genome assembly GCA_944384585.1 of uncultured Clostridia bacterium. GTDB lineage: Bacteria > Bacillota > Clostridia > Oscillospirales > CAG-272 > Colimorpha_A. Next base: position 20,182 of record CALWTY010000033.1, read on the forward strand.
GGGCAGAAGCAGCCGAGGAGCTGACGGTTGGCGGCGTTGACGATGCCGCCGCAGCGGAGCGTCGTGATGTCCCCCTGCCAAAGGCGGAAGCCCTCCTCCGTCGGCGTCAGGGAGGAGGCGTCGGTGACGCCCCGCCGCCGCAGCTCCTCCCGCAGATAGTCGTCCTGAAGCGCCGGCAGCGCCGGCGGGACAGGGGCAGGCGGGCGCAGATTGAAGAGCGCGCGGAGCAGCCGCCGCTGCCCCTCCTCCTCCCGCGGGATCTCCGTCTGCTCCCCCCGTTCCTCAAGCAGCGCCCCGATCAGCGCGAGGCGGCGTTCCGATTGGGTCATGTCCGCGGAGGATAGAAGCTGTCGGCGGTCATCTGAAGATAATTCAGCCCTTTATAGTGCGGGAAGCGCCGCTGCGCCTCCTCTTTGAAGCGTCCGGCGTCGGGGCAGGAGGCCGCCAGTTCCTTCAGCACCTTCAGATAGTCGATCTTGGTCCGGACATCCTTCAGATCCTCCGGCGTATAATGGGAGGTCAGGATCAGCTCAAAGCCCTCCGAAACCGCCTCTTCCAGCGAGGCGATCATGCTGTCTGCGTGAGAGGGGCCTCCGACGATGGAGTGGCAGTCATGGCCGAGCATATGGGTGTAGAGGGCGCGGATGGCGGGGATCTCGATGTCGTAGGCTTCGGCGGTGGGACGGATCACAAGGTCGATGCCGGCGAGGGTGACGCGCCCTGCCTCCAGGATGCGGGTGATGGGCTGAAGCGATGCGTCAAAGCTCTCCCCGAAGGCGGCGGCGAATCCGTCGATCAGCGCCTTCCCGCCTCCGGCGGCGGAGAAGTCGGCGGCGTTTTGGGTGGCGTACCGCGCAGTGCCGGGCAGCAGGCTCGCGCCCGCTCCGTGATAGGCGACCAGGATCCCCTCGACGCGCAGGTTTGCCAGATAATCGGTCAGCGCGCGGATGTTGTCGCGGAAGCAGGGGGGCTCAAGGAGGAGGGCGGCGCCCTCCCGTTCGAGGATATAGACCTCGTCGTTCATCGGATCGTCGGTGCGGTATGCGTGCAGGCGAAGCGCGCCGAGCTCGTAAAGATGAATCTCCCCCTTGGAGAGCGGGATGGTGGTGAATGTGTTCTTGTTCATGTCAGTACCTCCGTGATGGTTGGCGGGGATATTCCCCGGATGCTTCCATTATAGCCCGCCGCCGCGGGCTTGTAAAGTACGCACTTTTTTGTAACTAAGCCCTACGCGCGGTAACTATTGCTGATTTTACGGGCTTTTTCGGGAGAGAAGTTTTTTCTCTCCCGTTTTTAACGCCAGTTTTACGCCAATCGGAGAAAGGCCGGTCAAGGTGATTTTTTCGACCTCACGTTGCTTCATTTCTTCGATTACATGAGTGTACAGCCCCATTGTCATTTCCAGCGAATTATGTCCCAGTAGTTCCTGTAAGGTTTTGGGCTGCATACCGCTTTCAAAGCACCTTGTAGCGAAAGTGTGCCGGAGGGTGTGGGGCGTGAAGTATGCAAATTCCGGCTCGTCCTCCGCCCGGTTTTTATTGATACGCCGAAGCGCCGCTTTGATCGCCGCCACGATGGAACGCTCGCACACCGGCGTAGTCATCCTCGTGTAGAAAACAAGATTTTCAAATCCCTTAACCGGTGTGAGATTGTCTCGGGTTCCAATTTGGCTTTTCAGCCATTCGCATTGCGCTTTCTGCTTACGAAGCACTACGATAGCTTCATTCGTTAAAGGAATGGTACGGTTGCCTTTTTGGGTTTTAGGCGGATTGAATTTATAGCTTGCGCTTTCTTCGCCTATATTCTTGGAATATACCAGCGTTTTATTGACCGACAGCGTTTTCGCTTCAAAGTCAATATCGTCCCAAGTCAATGCACACAGCTCGCCTTGCCGAAGTCCTGTAAGCAGTGCAAGACAAAACAGTGGCTCATAAGTGGTCGCTTGTTCTCCTTTTTCTTGATCCACTTCTGCAATAAGAACTTTTGCACCCAGTTCAACAAATGCTTTTGCGGCTTCAAAGCCAATACCACCGCCCGCACCGGTTAATAATACAATCTTCCCATCCAACATATTATGGTTTAATACGATCATGCTTTTATCTCCTAACCATATAAGAAGCTATTTTCCCCAACAACATAACCAGTTGCTGTTTTTCGTATTCATCAAGGCCACTTATAATTCTATTTCCTATATCTGTTTGGTATGAAATGTAGGAATTCAAAAACATCTGCCCCTTTGAATCAAGGGTTAGACAATATGAACGCTTATCCTTACTGCTAATAGTACGGTGAATATAGCCTTGTTTTTCAAGTCTGTTAATGATACTTGTTAAAGTGCTTTTTGAAATATGCAACATATTTGCATAATCACGCAAAAGTAATTCGTTATTTGTCCCGGTCATAAGTATTATCTGAATCTCAACAGGAGACCGATTCATCAATTCAGAATATCGTGCAACATCATCTTCATTTGAGCTATTCATTAGAACCTCGTGCCATATTTGGGCTACATATAAACCTATGTTTTCCATATTAGACCTCTTTTCATAAAGTACGATTTTCGTATTATATTATATATCGTACTTTTTGAAATGTCAACAGGTTTGATGTACTGCCGATGATCTATGAGTTACCTCATAGGATATTAAATCTCTCAAAGTAGGAGATTGTGCTTCGTTTCACAAGAACTAACGTCTCTGTATAATAGATGTATCAATTCTAATGAGCATAGGCGGTGAGTGAATGAGCGAAACATTTGGCTTTATGGCGTTGGGACAGGCCATTAAGAAAGCCCGTGAAGCAAAGGGAATGACGAGGGAGCAATTAGCTGAAATTCTTGATGTGGCTCCAAGGCATATACAGTCTATTGAGAACGAGGGGCAATATCCAAGTTTTCCGTTGTTTATCAGGCTTGTTACGATGTTTAATATATCGGTAGATCAGTACATATTTTCAGATAAGCGGACGGAGAAAACAACCTTACGCCGACAGATTGATTCAATCCTTGATACATTCGGAGATAAGGAACTCATGATTATTGAGGGAACAGCCAAAGCGATATGTAAAGCAAAAGAGTCGGAGGAATAAACCTCCGGCTCTTTTGCTTTTTTAATAAGCTGGTACACCGTATCCGTAAATCTCGTAATATCCGATAGGATAGCTGTTTTGGGCGGCATTCGTCGCCTGAATTTCCCTCTACGGTGTAGACGCGCCCATTCTCGACCTTTTGAACAATGCCCACATGGTCGGATAGCCCGTCCTGCCCGCTTTCATCAGACCAGTCAAAAAAGATAATATCGCCGGGGCGCGGCTCGTAGCTGTTATCCTGCCAAAGTCCGCGCTCCTTAAACCAGTTGGATCCTTGTACACAGCCTGCAAATTTGGGGATAATACCATTTTCGATATACCCGCATTCGTTCGCACACCAAGATACAAAACAAGCGCACCATTAGATGGGTGCTCGTAAGACAGTAATTCTAAGAAATTACTATTTTACGGCATCTGTCTGACAGGGTTGGAAAACAAACGAACATACGGCATTCAGCTTTGGCTGAGTGCCGTTGTTTGTTTTTGGGGCGAAAAACCTTGTTTTTATGCCCTGTATGGCAAGGGTAGTGAAACGGGTGAAATAGTTGCCGTTTTCGTGGTAAAAACCATACAAAACAGCGAATCACGTCATAATGAACCCCATTCGTTAGGCAGTGCGAATATTTGTGGCTTCGTGAGCAAACACACCAAACCGTTAAGTCGATAGTGGTCTGTTTTGATGCAGAGTACGTCGAACCCCCGAAAAAGTGCCCTACTGCCCTTGGTTCATAGAAAAGTTACACTTTAATGCGATAAATTTCGGTGCACCTATTGAAAAATGACACACCTTCGTGCTATAATGTGTGTACACACATATGTGAATGGAGGTACAGCAGATGAAGAAGTTGTTGTCTTGTGAGTTCAATATGGATAGCGGATGCGTGGAGCTGAAATATAACGATGGCAGTATGATTGCCATTAACTGTACCGCCGTGGAAAACGAAGTTGCTGACAATATGTATCAGCGGTCTGAGCTTGATTATCTTATCTACAATGACCCGTTAGCATATGCCGACCTCGTTTTGAATGGTGACCCAGAGGCATATCTCAAATCTGTCACCGAGTACAAGCCTTTGGATTAACCTGTGATAATTGGGAGAACGATAAAAATGAGCATTATTAAAAACGAAATACCTATATTGGAATTTGACACCGAGCAAACAGCGGTCATCAACCCCACTCACGAAAAATTGGATTTGAAGCTCCCGAAGAAGTGCGTGTTCGCTTTCCTTGGCGAGTATATCGACGAATACGCAAGCAAGACGGAAACACGGAAAGTGTCTGAGTTTGTCAGCGCAACGAAGCTTTACCCAATCTACATAACGAAATATAAGGGCGAAGAAATCGTACTCTGTCAAGCTCCCGTCGGTTCTGCTCCTGCCGCGCAGATACTTGATTGGCTGATCGGCTACGGTGTGCGTGAAATTATCTCTGCCGGTTCTTGCGGTGCGCTTGAAAAGTTTCCTGAAAGCACGTTCCTTGTACCGAGTAAGGCTCTCCGTGATGAAGGAACATCCTATCATTATGCAGCACCTTCACGCTTTATGGAGATAAGCGAAAAAGCGAGAAAAGCAATCGAAGAAACCGTACTTGAACACGGAATGAAATATCAAGAGGTCATCACTTGGTCAACGGACGGATTCTTCCGTGAAACCAAGGAAAAGGTCGCATATCGCAAGAGCGAGGGTTGCTCCGTCGTTGAAATGGAGTGTTCGGCTCTTGCTGCCGTTTCCGCTTTCAGAGGTGCTATTTGGGGTATGATACTCTACACCGCAGACAGCCTTGCCGATGTGGATAAATACGACGAGCGAAATTGGGGCGGCAACGCATACGAGTATGCGCTTACACTTTGCCTTGACGCGGTTATTAAACTATAAATGACAAAGGAAGATACAACTATGGACTTTGAACAACTTGCAAAAATAGAAAACGAAAGTGAACGTGTAAACAGAACCTATGATATATTCAACGAGGATGCAAGGCTCAATCATTCTAAAGCTGCGAGAGTTGAATTTTTGACTACTGTTCATTACATAGAAAAATTCTTGAAAGATGGCGACAAGATACTCGACATCGGCGCAGGCGCAGGCGAATACAGCCTTTACTTTGCCCGTAAGGGATATGAAGTGTCGGCTCTTGAGCTTGCCGATGCTAATATCGCAGCTTTCAAAAAGAAGATCACCCCCGAAGATAAGATTGACCTTGTTCAAGGCAACGCACTTGACCTCTCTCGTTATTCAGACAAGTCGTTTGACATTGTTCTTCTGTTTGGCCCTCTTTATCATTTGAAAAATGATGCGGACAAACAGAAATGTATCAGCGAAGCAAAGCGTGTCTGCAAGGATGGCGGTAAAATCTTCTTCGCCTTTATATCCAACGACTTTGTTTTCCTTACCGAGTTCGGATACGATGTGAATTATTTCAGCAACGGTGATTACGACAAAGAAACCTTCAAGCTAAACGACTTTCCGTTTGTGTTCCATACGATAGGTGCTGCGAGAAAACTTCTCGCTGACGGCGGTGTAAACGTATTGCACGAAGTAGCATCTGACGGTGCAAGCGAACTTTTGGCGGCAAGGATCAATGAAATGAACGACGAAAATTATGCACAGTATCTCCGTTATCATTTCTATATCTGCGAAAAGCCGGAACTGCTTGGTATGACTAACCACTTGTTGTTCGTGGGGGAAAAGAAATGACAAGAATTCAATATGGAAACTTAACTATTCGTCAAGCCGAGGTTGCCGATGCAAAGCAGCTTACCGCTTGGTGGAATGATGGTGCTGTGATGGCACACGCAGGCTTTCCCAACGGCTTGGGAACAACTGAGGAAGAAGTTATCGAAGGACTTGGCAACGGTCGAATGGTCATTGAGTAAAGCGACCGTCTGATCGGTGAGTGCAACTACCGTAACGTAGCGGACGGTGTTGCGGAAATCGGCATTAAAATCTGCGAAACCGATTGTCAGAACCGTGGTGTCGGAAGAAAGGTTTTGAGTATGCTAATCGGCTGGCTGTTCAGAAACGGCTATCAGAAGATCATCCTTGATACCAATTTGACGAATACAAGAGCGCAACACGTTTACGAATCACTTGGTTTCCGCAAGGTAAGAACCAACATTGATACTTGGAAAGATCAACTTGGTCGGCTTCAATCTTCGGTCGATTATGAGTTGGTTGAACAGGATTTTGTCAGTTATAAGTGAGGGTAACACTTATGCCAGATAACAGAAATCGCAGACGACCGATACAGGTAAAGTTCTTCGTAGATGAAAAAGAGCAGGCTTTGATCAAAAAGAAAATGGAGCTGGCAGGCATTGAAAACATGAGTGCCTATATCCGCAAAATGGTAATCGATGGATACGTTGTAAAATTGGATATGCCCGAACTTCGTGAGCTGACTCTCAAGATGAAAAGCATCTCCAACAGCGAAAACCAAATTGCCAAGCGTGTCAATTCCACCGGCAATATCTACGAAGCAGACATTAAAGAAATCAAAAAGAACCAAGAAGAAATTTATGAGGGAATCCGAAAAATCCTTACTTCACTTTCCAAGATAAAGTGA
>CALWTY010000034.1 GCA_944384585.1 uncultured Clostridia bacterium
GCAGGGCGTTGAATCTCCGTTCTATCTGAATTTGTTACTATTTTGAAAACTATTGCAACTTGCTATTGCAATTTGCGAAATATTTCCTAAAGAAAAAAAGATATGAATATCAAGATATCGATTAATCGCAAAGCATAATGATGACGAGATACAGAAAAAACAATAAAAAACTTGTAAAATTGCAGATATCTTTAACCATTTAATCGTCTTCATTTTAATTTATCCCTCCAAATAAGGTGATAATAATATGTATGACAAAAATCATACTTCTACATAAGAAATCATACCATACTTTTCTTTGTTTTACAAGGATACATTATAGTATGGTATGACTGTTATTCCTGCCTTGCTTTACAAATTTGATGAAAAAGGTAAGGATTAATAATTATTTGTCACTATTGTAGCACAAGCATACCATATTTCCTGTCGGAGCGCAATCCGGGAGAATGTTCCGAATTTACAAAAAATTCATCAATCAGAGGATGTTTTGTGATATTCTTATCAAAAAGGTAGTTATAACGTCTCATTCGATGAAATAACAAATAAAGTTTCTTGTCAAATAAGCGGCAATGCCGTTCTCGGGAGCGTGATTTTCTTGCAGGAAGCCCTGGACAGACTCCGACGCAATTTAGCGGTTGCCTTAAAAAGCGTTCGCTTCAACAAACGCAAATATCTCCCTTTTTTCGCCGCCGTTCTCATTTTCCGGCTTCTGTTCGGCATTCTGCTGTTTTCATCCGACCTGGCATCGGCGGAGGAAAAGAAGATCGTGGACCGCGACTACTCCTATCATGTCCTGTATCGGAATCTCAACGATCAGCAGTACGTTTATCTTCTCCGATATGAGCAGGGAGAAAACAATCCGAACGGCATCTTCCGCATCGTTGAGGATCTCGATTCCCCCGGCTATTCCCTCTCCGAGCCGCACCATGATCTGGCTGTTTTCCTCCTGGGAGACTCCCCGAGGGAAACCTACAACGCCTTCAAGGGGCGCTTCCATTCCTCCCTGACGGCGCTGGCCGACGAGGGCGTGCCCCTCGGCTATTCCACCACGCCGCTGCTCGACAATCCCGGAAACTCCGTGCGGGGCGGAACCGCCCTGGCCTGCCTCTTCCTTTTTCTGCTGGAGTGGGTGGTTCTGACGCTGCTCTTCTCGGTGCGGATCAACAATTACAAATTCGAGTACGGGATCTATATGACCTTCGGTGCGGATTTTAAAAAGCTCACGGAAAACGCCGTTTTCGAGATGCTGATCGTCGCGCTTCTGACCTTCCTGCCGTCAACGGCGGCGGCGTGGCTGCTCTCCTGCCTCTTCCACCGTCGGTTCCTGTTCCTGCCGGGAACGCTCCTTCTCCTGCTGCTTCCGGCGCTGATTTCCGCCGTCATATCGGTCCTTTTCCCGATGCTGGTCGTCTCGCGGATCTATCCGATGAAGCATATTCTCGCGGCGGACAATTCCGACTACGTCTCCTCCCCCCGACGCTCCTTCCGGATGCTCGGCAGAAGCCTGACCCGCCACTACGAGCCCTTTACCGTCTTTCGCTTCCGCCGCTATTATCTGAAGCTGATGGCGGTCACGACCGCCGTTACCGCGCTGGCCGCCGTCATCTTCTACGCTGCCGCGCCCGCTGAGGCCGCAGAGCGGACCGACCACGCGCAGTTCTCCCTCGCCTTTGCCTCAAGGGGGATTCCTTACGACGAGACGCTGCGGCAGGAGCTGTTTTCCTTCGACGGCGTTTACGCCACGAACAAGCTGCACGGCATTCTCTCAGACGAAATCAATTCCCATCTGCTGTTCGGAGAAGGCACCGTCGCGCCCTTTTCGGGGTTTACCGTCCCGCCCCGCAACCGCTATCCCGACTATTCCTTCGGGACGGACGACGTACTCTATCAAAGCTGCGACGAAGAGGTTATCCGCTTCTTATCCCGCTATGAATGCGAGGGAGATCCCGCCGCGCTTCTGACCACGGAAAACGGGGTGATCCTCGGCGAGAGCATCCGAAACACCAAAAAGCTGACGATCCATCCCGGCGACACGGTATATGCGGCGATCCCGGTCGGCATGAACCGCGACACGACCGTCTCCTTTGATGAGCTGAACTATTCGACGGGGAAGAAGCTCTTCCGGCTGAAGCTCGACTTTTATGACTACCGCTATGTCGAGCTGACGGTGGTCGCCGTTCTCAAGAATATTCCGACCGAGGGCGCGCTGCCGCTCTATCTTTCGGAGCAGACCTATCTCTCGATCACCGATCCGCAGGGAGAGAAGGAAGCGCAGCCCATCCGCTATGACACCATATCGATCTACACCGAGCCGGGGATGTCGGAGGAGGAAATCCGACGGCTGGAGGGGGAACTGATGCGCTGGGCGGCAGAATGCGGCAGCTTTACCGTAAACAATCTCCACGCCAATGCAAAGGCACAGATCCGCTCCGCCATGAAGACCCCCGTTCTCTGTCTCGCAGTCGCTCTGCTGATCGCTCTGATCATGCCGGTGATCCGATTCTTCTCCCAGCTCGTTTTCTATCGGAAGCGCTTCCCCGAAATGAAGATTCTCTCGGCGCTGGGCGCGGTTACCGGAGAGATCAAACGGCTATTCCTCTTTGACGGGCTGTACAACGCTCTGCTCACGGCGCTCTTTACCGCACTGCTTACGCCGCTGCTCTTCCGTTTGCTGCACGCCGTCAGCAATCGCCTCGCTTCTTACGGCGGCGTATATCTGGAATTCCAATTCCCTCTTCTGATTTATCTCTGCGTTGTCTCGGCGGCCGGGATCTTCACCTTCCTCTCCGCCATGATCTCCCATCGCATTTATTGTCGGGAGGACGGCGGCAAGGACGATCCCTTCACCGCCGAATAACCCCGCCTCGTAACGAAAAGAAGGGCAGGTGGCGCTATGCCGATCCTCGAAGCATCCAATATCATCAAGCTTTACAAGCAATACGATACGACGGTAACGGCCGTAAACCGTGTCAGCCTCAAGGTGGAGGACGGGGAATTCGTCGCCATCATCGGTGCCTCCGGCTCGGGAAAAAGCACTCTGCTCCACGTCTGCGCCGGACTGGATCGGGCGAATTCCGGCTCTGTGCTGATCCGGGGACAGGACATTATGCGGATGAAGCGGGATGAGCTGAGCCGCTTCCGCGGGCTCTACACCGGCTTCATCTTCCAGAAGCACAACCTCATCCCCCAGTTCACGGCGCTGGAGAACATCCTGATTCCCACCGTCATGTGCAACAAGGACGCAATCCGCTATGAGGAGCATTTAAAGAAGCTGATCGAGATGCTGGGGCTGTCCGACCGTCTGCATCATCTCCCCTCCGAGCTGTCGGGCGGTCAGCAGCAGCGGGTCGCCATCGCAAGGGCGCTGATCAATCGCCCGCAGGTGCTTTTTGCCGACGAACCGACCGGCAATCTCGACCGTGAAAACGCCGATGAAGTGCTGCAGCTTCTGCTTCAGACCCGTGAGGCGATCGGCCAGACCATCATCATGGTGACGCATGATCTGACGATCGCCGAGCATGCCGATCGGATTTTCAAGATGGACAACGGCACGATTCGCCTCTTCCGCGACCGCGACGGCGTCTATCGCCGCAACTCCGACGAAGCGGCCATGAATCTGAGCAAAATGTAAGGACGGGCGTGACGCAAGGCGCCTCCGCATGGGATCGGCCGGGCGGAGATCCCCGTAAAGGCGCGGGGCTTCCACGCCGCCTTCCCGATTCCACGGCAAAAAAGCCATGCCGCAGTCTGCGTCCGGCATGGCTTCCTTTTCGATATTCAGGTATACCAGAGGTCGAGGTACTCCCGCACCGCCTTTTTCATGGAATCAAAAACCAGCGACTGCCGGTACAGCGTGGTGAAATGCGAAATCTGCGCCGCCTCGCCGCTGTCGGCCGACGGAGGGAGCAGCCCCTCCCCGATCCAGCCCCGCACCCTGTCGCTCCCCGCGATCTTGCAGGGATTCTTCAGCATCTGCTCAAGCAGAAGCGGGCTTGCGTCCCGCTCCAGCGCCGTCCAGATATTGACCTTGCAGACCCCGTCCCCGAACAGTCCCCGGATCTGGTCGTTCGGAACGGAGGAGGTGCCGTGCAGCACGATCCGATCTCCGATCACATCGCGGATGGCGCGGCTGACCTCCCCGTGATAGCGCAGGCTCTTGCCGGAGGCGCGATGCTCCGTGCCGAGGTTGCAGACCACAAGATCCACCCCCGTGCGCTCCAGGAATCGCCCGGCGTTTTCCGGCGTGGTAAGGTCGTTATGCGTGGATCCCGCCGCATCGACGATCTCGTCGCAGGCGCCTTCGATCAGAATATCCCCCCGGCGGGCAGCGACGAAGGCGGCGGTCATTTCGATATTCTCCTCCAGCGGCAGAGAGGAGGCGTCATACATGATGGAGGCATAGTCCTCCAGCCCCTGCTCCAGCAGTTCCCCGTCCGACTCCGGGCGGATATGATCGAGGTGCAGCAGCACCTGAAGGGAGCGGAAGGGGGCGTTCTCCCCCTCGCAAAGGACCTTCATTTCCTCGGTGAAAAGCCGCAGGCCGATATCCCAGCGGCGGGTATGGGTATAGTTGACCGCCTGACTCCTGTGGTCATAGCGACAGGTGATAGCAACGGTGATCGGCAGCGTTTCCAGCCCTTTTTCGCGGCGAAACTCTTCCGCGGCGGTCAGAATGGCCTCGGAGGTGGTGAGGTTTTCGGTGCAAAGACAGGGAATGACCCACTTTTTTCTCCCCGCCTCCCGATAAATGGCGCGGACCTCTTCCGCATTTCGGATAATACTCACTTTTTCTCACAGCGAACCGCTTCCCCGGCCCGCCTGTTCCTTTCCTTGCATTCACTTAATTTTTAAGTGGAAAACCCGGTTTTCCCTCCTCTATTATACCACTTTTTCATCCTTTTTTCAACTCTGTTCCGCTTCCCGCCCGAAAAAGGCTTCCCGGATATCGGCAACACGCCCCGAGGCCTTGCCTTTTCCCGCGGAAAATGCTATACTGAAAGAAACAGCTTTCAAGGCGGATCAATTTGTCGGCGTCACCGCGCAGGAGGTATCGATGGGGCTGTTTCATTCATTATTTCACACGCTCAGAGTCGGTTTGCCAGAAAATACCATCCGCAGCTTCCCGCTCTTCCGAGATCAAGCGATACGGAAACGACGGCGAGAATCTCTTTGTCAAAGCGCTGTCCGTCCGGCTGCCGGACTGTCGGATCAAATCCAACCTGATATCTCTCTGCCGGAGGGAGAGGCGGAAATCGACTGTCTGATCCTCTACCGCTCGATGCTGTTTGCCGTTGAGGTCAAGCGCTGGCGGGGAACGATCATCGAGAACGACGACGGCAGTTTTCTGCAGCACCGCAGCGACAATTCCTTTCTGCTGACAAGCAAATCGCTGAAGTCCCCCTTCCGCCAGCTCAACCGTGCCATCAGTCTGCTCAAGAAGCAGCATCCCTCCCGCGCCTGGATCGAACCGATCGTCTGTTTTGAGGAGGCCGATCGGATCAGAATCCAAAGCGACGGGACATGGTTCGACCGCATGAGCGATCTTATCTCCTATCTCAACAATGCCCCGCCCCGTCCGTGGGGACCGGAAGCCGCCGACCTCTTCGAGCGATGCCGGGCCGCCGATCTTCTTCACTGCAACGATCAGGACGGGGATCTGATCTGCCTGATCTGCGATGAATTTCTGCGCTTCCCGACGAAGAACGGGATTCTGACCCGTCAGGATATCTGCAGCATCTCGATCTTCCACCGCTGGTCCTACGATATTCTGATGGTCAAGACGTGGGAAGGCGCCTGCTATTCCTATCACCGCGAAAACGATTTCGTCCCGGTGATCGAAAACGGCCGTCTGCGGCAATATGCCCTCTGTCAGCTCGATTTCATCCTGCCGGGGCAGGAGCAGTAATGCCTCCCTCTCTCCCGCTCCGTCGGGAAGTCGCCGGTCGGGCGCGCCGCGTCGTTCGCCCGGTCTCCCCCAGGACACTTTGATCGGTCTGAATTTTTCCGCGAAGGGATTCCTTGCAAGCAATTTTTGCGATCAAAAAACCGGCGCCGTCCGAGGACGGCGCCGGTTTCAGTTTTATCATTTCGGGGATCTGCCGATCAGCCGATTCCGACGAGGAGGAATCAGCCCTCCTCGACTGCCTCGGGCTCTTCCTCCTCCGGCTCGACCTTTTCGACCTCCACGCTCCGATAGCGCTCCATGCCGGTTCCGGCGGGGATCAGCTTTCCGATCAGGACGTTCTCCTTAAGGCCGAGCAGATGGTCGACCTTGCCCTTGATGGCAGCCTCGGTAAGCACCTTGGTGGTCTCCTGGAAGGAGGCGGCGGACAGGAAGGAATTGGTCTGGATCGATGCTTTCGTGATTCCGAGCAGCACCGGCTGCGCGGTCGCAAGGCGGAGATCGCGCTCACCCGCGTCAATCCGCGCCTGAAGCCGCTCATTTTCCTCCTCAAAGTCACCGACATCGATCGTCGAGCCGACAAGGATATCGGTGTCGCCGGGCTCTTCCACCCGCACCTTTCTTGTCATCTGACGCGCGATTACCTCTATATGCTTATCATTGACGTCAATGGACTGCATCCGATAGACTCTCTGCACCTCGCGGAGAATATAGTCGTAGACCGCGTCGAGTCCGCTGATGCGGAGGATGTCGGCGGGCGCCATATCCCCCTCGGTCAGGGGCTGACCCTGCGCAACCGGCTGACCCTCCGAAACGAGGGTCCTCGTGCCGAAGGCGATCTGATAGGAGGCGGTATCGCCGGTATCGGTGTTCGTGATATTGATGGTGCGCATCTTCTTCATCTCGCCGAAGCTGACGGTGCCGGATATCTCCGCGATGACCGCCGTCTTCTTGGGACGTCTGGCCTCGAACAGCTCCTCGACACGGGGAAGACCCTGCGTGATGTTGGAGCCGGCGACGCCTCCCGTGTGGAAGGTACGCATCGTAAGCTGTGTACCCGGTTCTCCGATCGACTGTGCGGCGATGATGCCGACCGCCTCTCCGACGTTGACCGGGCGGCCGTTGGCAAGGTCGGCGCCGTAGCACTTGGCGCAGATGCCGTGACGGGCGCGGCACTCCAGCACCGAGCGGAGATAAACCTTCGTAATGCCGGCTTTGACGATCTCCGTGGCCTTGGCCTCCGAGATCATGGTATCGGCAGGCACGATCACCTCGTGGGTTTCGGGATGAATCACATCCTCCATCGTAAAGCGTCCTGCAAGGCGATCCTGAAGCGGCTCGATCACGTCCTTTCCGTCGGTGATGGCCGAGACCCACATTCCCTTCTTCGTGCCGCAGTCGCTCTCGCGGACGATCACATCCTGCGAAACATCGACGAGACGGCGGGTCAGATAGCCGGAGTCCGCGGTCTTCAGCGCGGTATCGGAAAGCGATTTCCGCGCGCCGCGCGCCGCGATGAAGTATTCAAGGATTTTCAGGCCTTCACGGAAGTTTGACTTGATCGGGATCTCCATCGTGCGGCCGTTGGTCGCAAACATCAGTCCGCGCATACCGGCGAGCTGACGCATCTGCGTCATGTTCCCGCGCGCCCCGGAATCAGACATCATCTTGATCGGGTTATACCGATCGAATTTATTCTGAAGGGCAGCGACGATATCCTTTGTCGTCTGCTCCCAGATCTTGATGACGTTGTTGTAGCGCTCTTCCTCAGTGAGCTGACCGCGGAGGAAGTGCTTGTGGATCGCATCGACCTTTTTCTCGGCCTCCTCGATATAGGAATACTTCTCGTCGGGGATGGTGACATCGGAGATCGAGATGGAGATCGCCGCCTTGGTGGAATACTTATAGCCCATCGATTTGATGTTGTCAAGCACCTGCGCCGCGACGGAGAAGCCGTGCTTTTCGATACAGAGATTGATGATCTGACCGAGCTGTTTTTTGCCGCAGGTCATATCGATCTCCAGATCCAGCAGCTTGGCGGGATCGCTTCTGTCGACAAAGCCGAGATCCTGCGGGATATGCTCGTTGAAGATCAGCCGTCCCAGCGTCGCGTTGATGATCCCGGTGTGCATCACACCGTCGATCTCACGGCTGACGCGGATGCGGATCGGGGCATGGAGTCCCAGCACGCCGTTGGCGTACGCCATCATCGCCTCGTTGAAATCGCGGAAGACATGACCCTCGCCGGGCTCTCCCGCCTTGTCGATGGTCAGATAGTAAGACCCCAGCACCATGTCCTGGGAGGGCACGGTCACCGCTTTTCCGTCCATCGGCTTGAGGAGGTTGTTCGCGGAGAGCATCAGGAAGCGGGCCTCCGCCTGTGCCTCGGCAGAGAGCGGAACGTGTACCGGCATCTGGTCGCCGTCAAAGTCGGCGTTGAAGGCGGTACAGACCAGCGGATGGAGCTTGATCGCACGTCCCTCGACCAGCACCGGCTCAAAGGCCTGGATCGAGAGTCGGTGCAGCGTCGGCGCACGGTTGAGCAGAACGGGATGCTCCTTGATCACGTTTTCGAGCGCATCCCAGACGCAGGCGTCGACCTTGTCGACCTTCTTTTTGGCGTCCTTGATGTTCGAAGCCTTCTGGGTTTCGACCAGCCGCTTCATGACAAAGGGCTTGAAAAGCTCCAGCGCCATTTCCTTCGGCAGACCGCACTGATAGATCTTCAGCTCCGGGCCGACGACGATAACCGAACGGCCGGAGTAGTCGACGCGCTTTCCGAGCAGATTCTGACGGAAGCGTCCCTGCTTACCTCTGAGCATCTCGGAAAGCGACTTGAGAGGACGGTTGGAGGGGCCGGTCACCGGCTTTCCGCGGCGGCCGTTGTCGATCAGGGCGTCCACCGCCTCCTGCAGCATCCGCTTTTCGTTGCGGATGATGATCTCGGGCGCCTGAAGCTCAAGCAGGCGGCTGAGACGGTTATTGCGGTTGATGACTCTGCGGTAAAGATCGTTCAGATCGGAGGAAGCGAAGCGTCCTCCGTCGATCTGCACCATCGGGCGGATTTCCGGCGGGATGACCGGGATCACATCGAGGATCATCCACTCCGGCTTGTTCCCGGAGCGGCGGAACGCCTCGACGACATCGAGCCGCTTGATGATGCGGAGCTTTTTCTGTCCGCTGGCGTTGCTCAATTCCTTCTTGAGCTGACGGGACAGTTCCTCAATATCAAGCTCCGCCAGCAGCTCCTTGACCGCCTCCGCGCCCATTCCGACGCGGAAATCCTTCTCATACCGCTCATACATCTCGCGGTACTCCCGCTCGGTCAGGATCTGATACTTGGAGAGGGGGGTCGTGCCGGGATCGATCACGATATATTGTGCGAAATACAGCACCTTTTCCAGCAATCTGGGGGAAATATCGAGAAGCAGCCCCATCTTTGACGGGATCGCGCGGAAATACCAGATATGGGAGACGGGAGCAGCCAGCTCGATATGTCCCATTCTCTCGCGGCGGACCTTCTTGGTCGTGACCTCGACGCCGCACTTTTCGCAGACCTTACCCTTATAGCGCACCCTCTTGTATTTTCCGCAAAGGCACTCCCAATCCTTGGTCGGCCCGAAGATCTTCTCGCAGAACAGACCGTCCCGCTCCGCCTTCAGCGTGCGGTAATTGATCGTTTCGGGCTTTTTGACCTCGCCGTGCGACCAGCTTCTTATCATTTCAGGAGACGCAAGTCCGATTTTTATTGAATCAAACACATTATGTTCCAAAGCAGTATCTCCTATCTCTTACATATCGATATCGTCATCGCCGGAGAAGTCGTCGAAGGCCTCGTCCTCCGCCATCTCGTCAAAGAAGTCGGAATCGTCGTCGAAGTCGTCGATATTCTCTTCCGTCATCGAATCAAAGGTATCGTCGGTCTCAACCGTCTCTCCGACGTCGTCGGCGGTGATGAAGGTCGGGGCGTCAAGCTCCTCTTCTCCGATGGAGGAAAGCTCGATCTCGTCTCCGTTGTGATCCAGCACGCGGATATCGAGACAGAGCGACTGCAGCTCCTTGACCAGAACCTTGAAGGCCTCCGGCACACCGGGCGTCGGGATATTCTGTCCCTTGACGATCGCCTCGTAGGTCTTGACACGTCCCGTTACGTCGTCCGACTTGACGGTGAGGATCTCCTGCAGGGTATAAGCAGCGCCGTAAGCCTCCAGCGCCCAGACCTCCATTTCCCCGAAGCGCTGTCCGCCGAACTGAGCCTTACCGCCCAGAGGCTGCTGCGTCACGAGGGAGTAGGGGCCGGTGGAGCGGGCGTGAATCTTATCGTCCACCAGATGGTGCAGCTTGAGGTAATACATGATACCGACGGTGACGGGGTTATCGAAGGGCTCGCCGGTCCGTCCGTCGTACAGCGTCATCTTTCCGGTCTCGCTCATGCCCGCCATCTTCAGGCACTCGGTGATATCGTCCTCCTTCGCGCCGTCGAAGACAGGGGTCATGACCTTCCAGCCGAGGCGCTTGGCGGCAATGCCGAGATGCACCTCCAGCACCTGTCCGATGTTCATACGCGACGGCACGCCCATCGGGTTCAGCACGATATCAAGCGGCGTTCCGTCTGCCATGAAGGGCATATCCTCCGGCGGAAGAATGCGGGAGACAACACCCTTGTTTCCGTGGCGTCCCGCCATCTTGTCACCGACCGAAATCTTACGTTTCTGCGCGATATAGACGCGGACGACCTTATTGACGCCGGCGGGAAGCTCGTCGCCGTTTTCCCTTGAGAAGACCCGGACGTCCACCACGATGCCGCTCTCGCCGTGGGGAACACGGAGGGAGGTATCGCGCACCTCTCTTGCCTTTTCTCCGAAGATCGCGCGGAGCAGCCGCTCCTCGGCGGTCAGCTCGGTCTCCCCCTTCGGGGTGACCTTTCCGACGAGAATATCGCCGGCGCGGACCTCAGTTCCCTTGCGGATGATACCGTCGGCCGACAGATCCTTCAGCGCGTCGTCTCCGACGTTGGGGATCTCTCTTGTGATTTCCTCCGGCCCGAGCTTGGTGTCTCTTGCCGAATGGGAATACTCCTCGATATGGAGGGAGGTATAAACGTCGTTTCTGACAAGGTTTTCGTTCAGAAGGACGGCGTCCTCGTAGTTATATCCCTCCCATGTCATGAAGCCGATCAGGGCGTTCTTGCCCAGCGCGATCTCGCCGTTTGATGTCGCGGGACCGTCCGCGATGACCTGTCCCTTTTCGACATAGTCACCCTGATCCACGATGGGGCGCTGGTTGATGCAGGTGCTTTGGTTGGAGCGTTTGAACTTGATCAGATGGTAGGAATTCTTCTTCCCGTCATCGGTACGGACGACGATCTCATCGGCGCAGACCCGCTCGACCACGCCCGATTCCTTGGCGCAGACCACGACACCGGAATCAACTGCCGCCTTGTATTCCATACCGGTTCCGACGATCGGGGAATCGCAGACCAGAAGCGGCACCGCCTGCTTCTGCATGTTCGAGCCCATCAGAGCGCGGGAGTTATCGTCGTTCTCGAGGAACGGGATCATGGCGGTGGCAACCGAGACCACCATCTTGGGAGAAACGTCCATATAATCGGGGACGGAATTATCGACCTCGATGATCTCGGCGCGCTGCCGCGCGGTGACCTTTTTATTCACAAAGCGGCTGTTCTCGTCCAACGGCTCGTTCGCCTGCGCGATGATGTAATTATCCTCGACGTCGGCGGTCATATATTCGATCTCGTTGGTGACGACGCCGGTTTCCTTGTCGATACGGCGGTAGGGAGCCTCGATAAAGCCGTAGTCGCTGATCCGTGCATAGGTGGCAAGGTAGGAGATCAGACCGATGTTCGGTCCTTCCGGCGTCTCGATCGGGCACATTCTGCCGTAGTGGGTGTAGTGAACGTCGCGCACCTCAAAGGAAGCGCGGTCGCGGGACAGACCTCCCGGGCCGAGGGCCGAGAGGCGGCGCTTATGCGTCAGCTCGGCAAGGGGATTGTTCTGATCCATGAACTGGGAGAGCGGCGAGGAGCCGAAGAACTCGCGGATGGCGGTGACGACGGGGCGGATATTGATCAGGCCCTCCGGCGTCAGCGTCTCGTTATCCTGGATGTTCATTCTCTCCTTGACGATCTTGTCCATACGGGAGAAGCCGATGCGGAACTGATTCTGAAGCAGCTCACCGACCGAGCGGAGACGGCGGTTTCCGAGGTGATCGATATCATCGGTCACGCCGATCTCATGCGACAGGCAGATCAGATAATTGATGGAAGCAAAGATATCGTCCTTCGTGATATGCTTGGGGGCAAGCTCGGCGGCACGGCGCTTCGCCTCGGCCTTGACGGCCTCGGCATCCTCGCCGCACTGCTCGCAGATCTCCAGCAGCACCGAGGTCTTGACCTTCTCGTTGATCCCGCATTCCTTCAGATCGTAGCCGAGGATATGCTCGGGATAAACGGTGCCGTTTGAGAAGACCTTGATCTCACGGTCGGCATCGAGGCGGAGGTAGACGTCGTTGACGCCGCTGCGCTCAATCAGCGAAGCCAGCTCCTCCGTCACCGTCTCACCCGCGTCGCAGAGGAATTCGCCGGTGATGGGGCTGACCACGGGGCGCGCCAGGGTAAAGCCGATGAGTCGTCTGCCGAGCGCCAGCTTCTTATCGAACTTATACCGGCCGACGCCGCTGAGATCATAGCGCTTAGGATCGAAGAAGAGGTTGTTGATCAGAAGCTGCGCCGACTCCACAAGAGGAGGCTCGCCGGGACGGAGCTTCTTATAGATCTCCTTGAGCGCCTCGTCCCCCGCCGTCGTACCGTTCTTGTCGGCCTCGATCTGGCAGATATCATGCTCCAGCGTCGCCGTGATCTTCGGGTCGTCCCCAAAGAAGCCGACGATCTCGGCGTCGCTCTCGATGCCGAGGGCGCGGATGAGGACCGTGACGGGGATTTTGCGGTTCTTGTCGATCCTGACATAGAAAATATCGTTGGTATCGGTCTCGTATTCCAGCCATGCGCCGCGGTAGGGAATGACCGTGGAGGCATAGACCATCTTGCCGGACTTATCAACGTCTGTGGTATAGTAAATGCCGGGGGAGCGAACGATCTGCGAGACGATGACGCGCTCCGCGCCGTTGATGACAAAGGTTCCGTTGTCGGTCATCAGCGGGAAATCGCCCATAAAAATCTCGCGCTCCAGCAGCTCGCCCGTCGTCTTGTTGTAAAGACGCACCTTCACCCGGAGCGGTGCGGCATAGTTGACGTCGCGTTCCTTGCATTCCTCCACCGGATACTTCGGGGTGGGATCGATGGAAAAATCCACGAACTCAATGCTGAGGTTCCCGGAGTAGTCGGTGATCGGAGACACGTCGTGAAGAACCTCCATCAGTCCTTCGCTGAGAAACCAATTGTAGGATTTCTTCTGCACCTCGATCAGATTCGGCATTTCCAGCGCCTCATCGATCTTCGCAAAGCTCATCCTGACATTTTTGCCGAGCACATGGGGCTTGACCATTACAGTAATCACTCCATTCAAATTAATAAATCATACCTGTATAAGCAGAAAACGCCGGCAGGAAAGCCCCTCCCCCGTTCCCCTCCGCTACCCCTACGACATGCTGGTTACAGTCGAATTATAAGCTGCGGTCGGAACCCGGTTCAAGGTCTCTTGCCGTGAAATCGTCAGACACCGGTATGATTCAAAAAAGTCATTTTTCGGCTTGGCATACTGCTTCAGCCGACTTTTTGATTTTCGGAACTCCCCCTTCGGGAGACAGGCAGCCGCCCGAAAAGACAACTACGCAATCATAGATTTTAGCATAATTTTTTCCGTCTGTCAATCCCGCTTCCGAATGTTTACAAATATTTAACAATTAAAATTTCCGTTAAAACTCTTGAAATTTCCGTCGATCTGTGGTATCATTAATCACTGAAATGCAGAAACGTCTATAGTGTCGGGAGGTGAACGGGTTGCCGAATATCAAGTCTGCCAAGAAGCGCGTCAAGGTCTGCGAAGCAAAGACCCTTCAGAATAAGATGGTCAAAACGGCTCTGAAGACCGCAATGAAGAAGTACGAAGCCGCGGTCGCGGCCGGGGATAAGGAAAGTGCCAAAATGGCTTATACCGTGGCTGTCAAGAAGCTTGACACCGCTGTTTCCAAAGGTATTATTCACAAGAATAACGCCGCAAGAAAAAAGAGCCAGTTTACACTTGCTCTCAATCGTATGGCTTAACCGCATCGAGGGTGTGGCTGCTGCTTTTTGCGGCAGCCGCTTTTCTCTTTGACCGGGCAGCACACTTTTTCCGCGAAGGAGCGAAGGCATGGACAACAGCACGATCACCTTTGAATACAAGGACTTCCTCGAGGACGGCATGAAGTTCACCGCATACCGCAACACCCACACGGGAGAAAGCGCCGTCCACAAGCATAATTTTCTTGAGCTGATCTATATCATCAGCGGCAGCGCCACCCATTATATCGACGGACGGGAATACAACGTGACAAAAGGCGATCTTCTTCTGATCGACACCGACCAGACCCACCGCCACCGCTCCGAAACCGGTGTTCTCTTCGCAGACATGGTGCTGCTCCCCGACTTCATTTCCGACAACCTCTATGCCGGACATACCGCCATCGATATCTTCGCCTATTATCTTTACAACAGCGAGCAGGCCGCCTCCGACGAGCTGCCCCGCACCCCTCTGATCCGCTTCAAGGGGAACGATCTCATCGCCGCCGACGCCATTGTCAACGCCATGTGCGACGAGATCCTCAACAAGGGCATCAACTACGCCGAGATCCTCTCCAATTATCTGAACATCCTGTTCTACATGATGATCCGCAATATCGAGACGGGCAACAGCGCCGATGTCATGCACGACATCCGCGACATCATCCCCGGCATCATCGATTATATCGAAAAAAACTGCTCCAATCAGATCTCGATGAACGAGATGGCAAAAAAATATTTCTATTCCCCCGCCTATTTCAGCCGGGCCTTCAAGAAAAATTTCGGCGTTCCCTTCTCCTCGTATGTCCAGAACGTCCGCATCCAGAAGGTCATCACGCTCCTTGAAAATCCCGCCCTCTCGATCGAGGAGATCGGAGAGCAGGTCGGCTATCACGGCAAGCGGGAGCTGAACCGCGCCTTCAAAAACGTCACCGGCATGACCCCCGGCAACTACCGCAAGGTGAAAAAATCCTGACCGTGAGAGGCAATGCGCCCTCGCTCCGGCGCTTCCCCCCAAGGCGGAATTTTCTCCCTGAAAGGCGGAATTTTTCCGGCAAGGCGCAACCTTCCCCTGCGGATCGGGACTTCTCACCCCTTTCCCGCGATCCCGCCCGGCGCAGGAGCGCCGTGTCGCCTCCATGAGGCGGAAATCCCTCCGCAAGGCGGGAAGTGCCCCACCGCAGTCAAACGATCCCCTCTGATGCCGCAGAGGGGATCGTTTTTCTCTTTTGCCGCTCCGGGCGGCTTTTTTCCGTGTTTCTCTCGCGCCGTGTCTCCGGGAGGAATGCTCCTTATCCGATGCAGGGCAGCGTCGAGCCGCCGATCGGCATCAGAATGATCCCGGCGTCCCTTCCGTATGAGGCCAGCGCCTCATCCAGCGCCTCCTGTACCGAGTGCGCCGGCGTAAGATGCACCGCGCGGACGAAGTCGTCGTCATAGCCGCTCACCAGCACCACCTTCGCACGGCGGAGAACCATGGCAATGGCAGCCGCCTTGTGTCCGCCGAGGACGAATTCACGGTGCAGATGCCCGATCATATCGTCGCTCCGCGCATGACCCGTCATCCATTCCTCGAAATGGCGCTCTCCCATTCCCTCGGTGCATTCGGCCAGCCAGATCACCGTTCCGCCGTCCTTCACGGCATGCTTGGCATTGTCCAGCGCCTTCTGCGCCTGATACATATTCATATCCTTCGGGAAGCCCCCCGCCGAGACCACCACGATCTCCGCCCGACGCGGGATGCGGCACTTGTAGAGGGTATCGAGGAAGGCGCAGCCTTCCCGATGCGCCGCGACGCTGTCTCCCGACACGCAGCGGATGATCTCCTTATGCGCGTCAAGCACGACATTGACGATGAAATCGATGCCGAGCAGCCTGCCCGCCTCCTCGATGTCCTCGCGGACGGGGTTGCCGTCAAGCCGTCCGGCACAGGCTTCCTCCCGCACCATCATGCGATGGTTGCACTGGATCGCATCGCGGGTCGACACCCCCGGCATGATCGCCTTCGCACCGCCGCTGTAGCCGGCGAAATAGTGGAATTCGATATTGCCGATGCAGAGGCGGAAATCCGCCTCCGCCACCCGTCGGAAGATATCGACCGGCGTCCCCGCCGACGTTATTCCGAGTCGGACGCAATCGTCGGGATCGGAGTCGATGCAGCGCACCCGGCGGTAGACCTCGTCT
This sequence comes from uncultured Clostridia bacterium, assembly GCA_944384585.1. GTDB lineage: Bacteria > Bacillota > Clostridia > Oscillospirales > CAG-272 > Colimorpha_A. Next base: position 16,326 of record CALWTY010000034.1, read on the forward strand.
CCCACCAGCCGCCGCTTCTCCTCCTCGGTATGTCCGCGATGACTTCCGAGCGCGAAGACCACGGTGATCTCGCTGTCGTCGACCCCCGCCTTTTTCAGCTCCTCGAGGATCGGAGGCAGGATCCTGCCGCTCGGCACGGGGCGGGAAATATCGCTCGTGACGATGACGACGTCATGCTTCCCTGCCGCCAGCTCCGAAAGCGGCCTGCTCCCGATCGGCGCAGAGAGGGAGCGCCTGACCTCCGCCTCTCCGACGGAATCGACGGTCACCTCGTTCGGCATCAGCTCGGCAAGAAGTCTCTCCTCCGGCAGCTCGACCGTGACAACGCCTTTTCCGTATTTGAGTTCCTTGATCATATCGCCATCATCAGCAGCGGATTCTCCAGCAGGCTTCTGAGCTGAGTCAGGAAGGCAGCCGCGGCCTTCGCCTCGGTCCGATCCTCCTCAAAGCCGACGGAGAGAACCGTCATTCTGCGTTCTCCTTCCGAATAGATCCCTCCCGCCGAGAGCAGGACGCCGCACCCGGCGGGGAGCGCCGGCGCATAGTCCTCGATCGCGGTATCGAGCAGGGTGCTGATCGCGATTTCCTCAAAGTCCCCGCAGCGCTTTGCGGCGGCTGCCGCCGCCTTGCGGAGGAGCTTTTCCATCGTGAAATCGAGACCGCTTCCGGCAGCCGCCTTCACATAGCCCTCGGCAGCCGAAAGATCGGCGCGGATGCTGATGCGGCTGACGTTCCGCTGCCGGAGCGGCTCCGGCTTCCGATAGGCAAGCACGTCCCGCTCGATGATCAGCCCGTCGCCGCCGCTGCCGGGGATGACGGAATAATCGGTAATGCCCCGCTCGGCACAGCGCATTTTTGCCCGCGGCGTGATAAAGACCCGTCCCCCCGCCGGTCTTGCGGCGGGAAGGGGGGCAGCGTCCGATCTTGCTGCGGGCTTCTCCGCGGGCGCTGCGGCAGTCACTCCGGCGGGCATCCCTGCGGGAGCGCAAGCCGGCGCTTCGGCGGGTGCGCCTGTCTGCGGCAGACTGATCCTGTCGCCCGGCTTGCCGATCAGCGCGATCGGCTCGGTGATCGGCACCTCTTCTCCCTCCTCGCGGAGGATCTTCAGCAGCGTTCCGCTGAAGGAGGAATCGATCGTAATGGTCAGCTTGTCGGTTTCCATCTCAAAGAGCGGCTCGCCCTCCGCGACGGGATCTCCGACCTGCTTCAGCCATTTCGTGATCAGTCCCTCTGTCATCTGAAGCCCCTGCTTCGGCATGATCACAATATTTGCCATATCCGACCTTCCTTTCGCATCACTTCAGATAGAGCGTTTTCCTGACGGCGTCATAGAGATCCTGCGGCTGCGGAACGACGGCGTTCTCCAGCCCGAGGTTGAAGGGGAGCGGGCACTGCTTTGCACCGAACCGGAGGACCGGCGCGTCGAGATACGCAAAAGCCTCCTCCTGAATCATCGATGCGATCTCCGCTCCGATTCCGCAGACGCGGTGCGCCTCATGCACCACCACGGCGCGCCCCGTCTTTTTGACCGAACGGATGACGGTCTCCTTATCAAAGGGGACAAGAGTTCTCGGATCGATGACCTCCACCGAAATTCCTTCCTCCCGCTGCAGCCGTTCCGCGACATCCAGCGCCTTCCCGACGTAGGTATGGGTCGCCACGATCGTCGCATCGCTTCCTTCCCGCACCACCTTCGCCTGACCGAAGGGGATGCAGAAGTCCTTGTCATCCGGCACTTCGCCCTTGTTGACGTAGAGCGCCTTATGCTCGATAAAGACGACGGGGTTATCGTCGCGGATCGCGGTTCTCAACAGACCGGCGGCGTCGGCGGGAGTGGAGGGCATGACGACCTTCAGTCCCGGAAAATGCATAAACAGCGCCTCCACGCTCTGGGAGTGCGTCGCGGCGTTTCCCCGCCCGACTCCCTGCTGTCCGCGGATGACGAGCGGGATCTTCGCCTTGCCGCCGAAGACATAGCGGGTCTTGGCGACCTGATTGACGATCTGGTCAAGGGCGACCATTGCAAAATCCATATACATCAGCTCCGCGATCGGTCTCATACCGCAGCAAGCCGCGCCGAGCCCCGCGCCGATGAAGCCCGCCTCCGAGATCGGGGTATTCCGCACGCGCTCCGCGCCGAATTCCTCCGCAAGTCCTCTTGTACAGCCGAAGATACCGCCGAGGACCTCAACGTCCTCCCCCATCACGAAAACACGCTCGTCGCGGCGCATTTCCTCCGCCGTCACGTCCTTTATCGCCTGCGCATAGCTCTTGATCATTTTGCGTCACCTCCGTCGTAAAACACATCATCCATGACCCGCGCGGGATCGGGCTCGGGGCTGTTCAGCGCAAAGGTCTCGGCCTCATCGATCAGCGCCTGCGCCTTCTCCTCCAGCCCATCCAGCTCCTCCGCCGTCACACCCATGCCCTCCAGAAGTTCTCTCGTATAGCGGATCGGGCATTTTTTCTTCCACTCCTCAATCTCTTCCTTGCTGCGATAGGGCTGAGGATCTCCCGTCCAGTGTCCGAGCCAGCGATAGGTCTTGCATTCGATCAGCGTCGGGCCTTCTCCCGCCAGGGCTCTTTCCCGTGCGTCGGCAAAGACGGCGGCAATTTCGTCGGGCTTATTGCCGTCAACGGTGAAATGCGGCATATGATAGGCCTCGCCCCGGACCGAGATATCCTTGACCGAGGTACTCTGCCACTGCGGGACCGAGATGCCGTAGAGATTGTTTTCGCAGACAAAGATCACCGGCAGCTTCCAGACCGCCGCCAGATTGAGGGATTCGTGGAACGTTCCCTCGTTTGTGGCGGAGTCTCCGAAGAAGGAGACCGCCACCCGATTGTTCTTCTGCATTTTCGAGGCCAGCGCCGCGCCCACCGCAATCGGGATGCCGCCGCCGACGATGGCATTGGCACCGAGGTTGCCCTTGGAGAAATCCGCGATATGCATCGAGCCGCCCCGTCCCTTGCAGTAACCGGTCGCCTTTCCCATCAGCTCCGCCAGCGCATAGCGCACATCGGCGCCCTTGGCGATGCAGTGTCCGTGTCCCCGGTGGGTACTTGTGATATAGTCGTCATCGGTCAGCATCGAGCATACGGTGGCGGGGGTCGCCTCCTGCCCGATGCAGAGATGCACCGATCCGCGGAGCTTGTTGCTCTCGAAGAGCTGCAGCGCCTTCTCTTCAAATTTGCGGATCTTATTCATCATAAAATAGATCTCGGTCAATTGCTTCCGATCCATCTGAATTCTCCTCCTTACAGATCAAGCGACTTCAGAATCTCAACGATGCCGCCGGTGGTCTCTGCGATATGGACTCCCGCCGCGCGGAGCGCCTTTTCCTTATTCTCGGCGCTCCCCGTTCCGTCAGCCGCCACGATGGCGCCGGCGTGTCCCATGCTCTTGCCCTTCGGGGCGTTCTTGCCGGCGATGAGCGCCACCACCGGCTTCGTGACATGGCTTCCGATATATTCCGCCGCCAGCTCCTCCTCGCTGCCTCCGATCTCTCCGATCATCACGATCGCCTTCGTCTCGTCGTCCGCCTCGAACAGCGGCAGCAGATCGCGGAAGGTGGAGCCGGGGATCATATCGCCGCCGACTCCGACGCAGGTCGACTGCCCGATGCCGGCATTCGACATCATGAACACCGTCTCATAGCAGTTGGTGGCGGAGCGGGACATCAGTCCGACCTTGCCGGGGCGGAAAATCCGGTGCGCCATAAAGCCCGCCTTGGATTTGCCGGGGGAGATCACTCCGAAGGAATTCGGGCCGATCACCCTTGCCCCCTTGGCCCTTGCCATATGATAGACTCCCATCATATCGTGAACCGGCACATGCTCCGCGATGGTGATGACGGTCGGAAGCCCCGCCTCCAATGCCTCGTAAACGCCGTCCGCCGTATAGAGCGCCGGCACGAACAGCACCGAGGTATTGGCATCGGTCTGCTCCATCGCCTCTCTCACGGTATTGAAGACCGGCACGCCGAGGACGGTCTCCCCGCCCTTGCCGGGGGTAACTCCCGCCACGACCTTGGTTCCGTACTGCTGCATCTGCTCGCAGTGGAAGGTGCCTTCCCGTCCCGTGATCCCCTGAATGATCAGTCTGGTATTTTCATCGACAAGTATACTCATTTCAAATCCCCTCCCGTTTTCATGTCGCAGAGCGCCTTCACGCCCGAGATCAGCCCGTCGGCATAGATCACGTTCTTGAGGGGCTTGATTGTTTCCAGCGCAATCTCCTTGTTTGTCCCCTCAAAGCGGACGATGATGGGAGAGGCGATCCCGTACTCCTCGATCGCGCCTTTGATGCCCAGCGCCACCTCGGAGCAGCGGGTGATGCCGCCGAAGATGTTGATGAACAGATAGCGGATGGCGGGATCGGCCAGAATGATCCGCACCGCCTCCCGGATCCGGTCGGCAGTCGCGCCGCCGCCGAGATCGAGAGAGGCCCGCACCGTCATGCCGTACTTGGCGATATGATCGATGCAGGACATGATCATGCCGGAGCCGTTTGACACGACGGCAATATCGCCCGACGGCTCGCAGGGAATGTAGAGGAAATTGAAATCGGCAGCCTCCTTCACCAGAGGATCGACCGGCTCCTCCGCCTCCGCCGCCGCGATATCAGGCAGTCGGACCAGCGCGCTGTCGTCGACTGAGACCTTGCCGTCCAGCGCGATCAGCCCACCCTCGTCGTTGATCGCCAGCGGATTGATCTCGCAGAGGAGGCAGTTCTTTTCGATGAAGAGGCGATAGAGGGCGCGAAGCAGCGCCGCAAGCTGCTTGGTCTGCGGCTTGGTCAGCCCCGCCTTGGAAGCGAAGTAATTCGCCGTGTAGCCCTGTGCGCCGATCCTCGGATCGACGACGGCGCGGAAGATTTTCTCAGGCTGCTCCTTCGCCAGCATCTCGATGTCCATGCCGCCCTCCGGCGAGAAGATGAACACCGGGCATTTTGTGCCTCTGTCCAGCATGACCGAGAGATAGAACTCGCGGGTCACGCTTCTTTTTTCCGAGATCATCAGCTTTCTGACGATATGTCCCTTGATATTCATGCCGAGGATGGCCCGGGTCGCGGCGACCGCCTCCTCATAATTCTCCGCAAAGCGGACACCTCCCGCCTTGCCGCGGCCGCCGGTCTTGACCTGCGCCTTGATGACGGCGGGATAGGCAAGGCTGTCCCGAAGCCCCTCCAGCTCCTCAAGGCTGCCGATCACCCTGCCGACATTGCAGGGAATGCCGTATCGGTCAAAGAGCGCCTGCGCTCTGTATTCCATTAAATCCATAGAAGCTCTTCCTTTCCCTCGCTCAGTCGGCGAAAATCTCTTCGTCGGTGGGAACGACGGCGTTTTCCAGCCGATAGGCGATCCGGATCACGTTCAGCAGGAATTTGTACGAGAAATTCTCAGAGATGCTGTTGTTGCCCCAGGAGGCGCAGCCCAGCGTCGTGGTCGGGGTGAGGCTGTTATAGAAGCTGCCGCCGTTCATGGTGGAGCAGATCTGATTCACAAGCAGACGGGAGACGGTAAGGCGCTCGCCGGCATACTCGATATTCTCCTTGTTCAGCGAATGGATCGAGACGCTGTGTCCTCTTCCCTCCACGTCGAGGTTGGCCTGCGCGATGGCGACCGCCTCCTTGAAATCGCCGTAGCGATAGGTCGAGATGACGGGGCACATCTTCTCCTTGGACAGGAGGCAGCCCTTGCCGTAGGAGGGCGCTTTGACCAGAATGACCTTTGTCCCTTCGGGTACGGTCAGCCCCGCCGCCTCCGCGATCTTCATGGCGGAAACGCCGACGAGATTCTTGTTCATGACGCCGCCGGGGAACAGGGTTTCGGTCAGACGGTCGATCTCTTCCGCTTCGCTCACATAATGGCAGCCGTTCTTCACGAAAATTCCGATCGCCCGATCATACTCCTCCTCCGGCAGAATCGCGGTCTGCTCTCCGGAGCAGATGATGCCGTTGTCGAAGGCGCGTCCCTCAATCGCCATCGGGATCTCCTTTTCCAGATCGATGCCGCGGTCAAAAATGCACTGCACGTTTCCCGCGCCGACACCGTAGGCGGGCTTTCCGCTGGAGTATGCCGAGCGCACCATCGGCATTCCGCCCGTTGCCACCACCACGTCGACGGCGTGCATCAGCGCGGAGGACAGCTCGACCGTCGGCTCTTCGATGATCTGGATCAGATTCTTCGGCGCGCCGAGCTTTTCAATCGCCTCGTTCATCAGCCGCACCGTCTCATAGGAGGTATTCTTCGAGCGGGGATGAGGACCGATGATGATGGCATTGAGCCCCTTCAGCGCGAACATCGCATTGCACATCGGGGTGACGACGGGATTGGTGCAGGGCGTGACCGCCCCCACGACGCCGACGGGGCGGGCGATCTCGGTGATACCGGTCTCCTCGCAGCGGCTGAGGATCCCCACCGATTTCTTTCCCTTCAGGCTGTTCCAGATGACCCTTGCCTTTCCCATGTTTTTCTGAACCTTATGCTCGTAGACCCCCATCCGGGTCTCGTCGACCGCAAGACGCGCCAGATATTCGGCGTTGTCGTACACCGCCTTTGCGCAGGCTCTGACGATTGCGTCGGCCTGCTCCTGACTGAAGCGCTCATACTCGGCCTGCGCCGTTCTGGCCTTCGTCATCAATTCCCGGATAAACTCGTTGGTTTCCATTTCGGTAATCCTCCGTATATGATAAAAATGATAAACGCATCCGGCGGAAAGCTTCCGCCGTTCTTACTATAATATATTTTCCCTCCGCCGACAATGGTGTAATATTACCTGAAAACGCAACAATTTGACTTCTTGGGATCTTCCCTTCCGAACCGCGCTCCGCGTCGGCGCGGAACGGGGGAAAACGCGATATAAAAAACCCCGCGGCTTGAAAGCCGCGGGGCTTGGGAAGAGATGATGGGGGGCGGAGGCCGGCGGGTTCATCCGGGGCATCGTTCAGACGCGCTCCTTGCGGGAAAGCATCCGAAACACCGACGCAGCCGGGCGGGGCCGGCGGGATCGCTTCTCCTTCGGGCAAGTCCCGTTCGGTCGGGCTTGACGGGCTCAGCCCTCGTAAGGACGAATGCGGAGGGTCGCGCCGACGGAACGGCAGATCTGCCGGCATACCTCCTGCTGCGCCTTGTCGGTCACCACATCGACCACCGTCATCACGACGTTCGGCACAAAGGCAGTGCAGTCCTTCGTGAACTTCAGCATCGCATCGTAGGAGCCGATCCCGAAGCGGGGGCGGACAACGGCAAGATAGCTCTCCCTGTCAGTGGCGTTGAGACTGACCGAAACCGTGTCAATCAGCCCCTTGAGCTTATGGGCGGTCGGCTCTCCGTGAATCAGGTCGGAGAGCCCGTTGGTATTGAGCCGGATCGGGATATCACGCTTGCTTTTGAGATAGGCGGCGACCGCCAGCAGGTCGTCAAGACGCTCCGTCGGCTCTCCGTAGCCGCAGAAGACGACCTCCTCAAAATCGGAAAGCTCCCGTTCGTCAATGCTCCGGCAAACCTCCTCTACCGTCGGCTCTCGTTCCAGCCACAGCGAATCGGAGCCGTAGACACCCTCTCCGTTTTTCCGCAGGCAGAAGGTGCAGGCACAGGGACAGCGGTTGGTCATATTCACATAGAGTCCCTTTTTCACGGGATATGTAATCGTCATCATCATGATTCTCCTCCGTTGATCTTCTTTTTGATGTCCATCCGATCCAGCGCCGCGCCGAGGATTAAATAGAGCAGAGCGCTGAGGACGGTCTGGGGCGCATAACCCGGAATGCCCGCAAGCGGCGCGGTGAAGTTCCCGGTCAGCAGCGATTCATAGAGATAATAGCCTCCGACGCAGAGAAGCCCTGCGGGGATAAGCGCCGTCAGATTGCGGCGGGAAAGGATCGTTCCCCTGTCGGTAAAGAACAGCACCGACGCCGCCTTGATGACGACCGAGGCGGGCGCCCAGATCGCAAAGCCCGTCAGACAGTCTGCCAGCAGCGCGCCCCCCGCTCCGACAAGCGCCGCATAGCGGAACGGCAGCAGACAGGCGGCAAGATACAGGAAGCCGTCCCCGACGTGGGTGTATCCGGTGTGGCTCGGAATATGCAGATACGCGGTGAAAACGAAAACCACCGCGGTCATGACTCCCGCAAGGCACATCCGTTTCAATTCCCGCTGCCTCATGATCCTTCCCCTCCCAGCTCCTCAAGAAATTCTTCAAAACAGATGCCGTCTGTCTCGGGAAGTGCCAGCTCCATCGTCCGCCGCAGCGTTTTTGCAATGAACGCCGAGGCATGCTTCACCGAATCGGCAAATTCCATCCCGTTGACGGCGTCTGCGACGATGATTGACGAAAAGACGTCCCCCGTCCCGGAGCGGCAGGGTCCGACGCGATGCTCTCTGACCGTCTGCGGCGCGCATCCCCTCCGATAGATGAAATTCTCAAGGTCGCCCTCCCGCTCCAGTCCCGATATGACGATTCGATCGGGGCCCATTTCCGAAAGGCGGCGGCAGAGCAGCTCCAGCTCCTCCTCCCCCATATCGGGGCGGTACGCCGTCCCCGTCAGGATACAGGCCTCGGTGAGATTGGGCGTGAGGATACCGGCGTAGGGCACAAGTCCCACCATCTGCTCCGCCAGCGCGGGAGAGTAGGTGGGATAGAGCCTGCCGTAATCTCCCATCACGGGATCGATCACCACCGTCGTATCCTCCCGCTTGAAGCGGTCGAAGAAGCGTTTGACAAGATCAATCTGCTCAGGAGATCCGAGAAAGCCGGTCAGAATCCCCCGGAAGCGGAGCGAAAGCCTCTCCCATTCCGCCATATACGCCTCCATATGCGCCGTGAAGTCGGTATAATAGAAGGACGGAAAGCCGGTATGATTGGAAAAGATCGAAGTCGGAAGGGGGCAGCACTGAATCCGCATTGCCGAGATGATCGGCAGCGACACCGACAGCGAGCAGCGCCCGAAGCCGCAGAAATCGTTGATCACGGCTATTTTTTTCTGATGGTTGTGAGACACGTCAAACTTCTCCTTGCTTTTTTCTTGCTTTTATTGTATACTATATTTGGTTCTATTGAAATAGTCAGAAAAGGAGAATTTTATATTACCAGATGAAATATTCCGTTCAAAAGGGCGAGGACGCCCCCGCCTATCTTCAGCTTTACCGACGGCTTCGGGAGGATATCGTCCGACAGAATTATCCCTTCGGCGCGCGCCTGCCCTCCAAGCGGCTTCTGGCCGAGGAAAGCGGCGTCAGCACCGTCACCGTCGAGCATGCCTACGCCCTGCTCTGCGACGAGGGCTACGTCGAGGCGAGGGAGCGGAGCGGCTACTTTGTCTCCTTCCGCACCGAAAACGGCTTTGCCGCCGGGGGAGGTAGGGCTCGCCACCTGCTCCCCGCCTCCCGTCCCGCCGCGCATCCCGATTTCCCCTTTACGGTTCTGTCAAAGGCGATGCGCTATGTGATCGGGAGCATGGGAGAGGCGATCCTCGACCGCGCCCCGAACGCCGGCTGCACCGAGCTGCGGGAGGCGATCCGCAAATATCTGGCGAGAAGCCGCGGCCTCCATGCCTCGGTCGGGCAGATCGTCATCGGCTCCGGCTCGGAATACCTCTACGGGCTGATCGTGGAGCTTCTCGGACGGGATCGCCTCTATGCCGTCGAAAGCCCTTCCTACAAAAAGATCGAACAGGTCTACCGCGCCTCCGACGTCCGACTGCAGATGCTTCCGCTCGGCGCAGACGGCATCGACAGCCTCGCCCTCTCGC
>CALWTY010000035.1 GCA_944384585.1 uncultured Clostridia bacterium
TTTCTTTTACTGAAAAGATCGAAAAAGAAGGTGCACATTATGACAGAACAAAGAAAAAACGGACAGAACATCCCAAGGGGATCCGGAGCAGGAAAAGAACCACATGTTATCAAAATACCTCTTCGCTTGCTTGATAATTTTCCAAAGCATCCATACCTCGTCAAATGGATGTTCATCGGCTGCGAGCAGATCAAGTAGAGTATTGTCCATTTCTTTATTGATTTTTTCTTCTGTAGATACATGACTGAAGATTAGACGTTTTATTCGTTTTATATGTTTAAGCGTGAATCCGGTTTGTTCAGCAACTTCATTATCTGTTGGATATCGCATGAATTCAAGGTAATATTTCGCAGTAATATCCTTAATTTTGGCAATATCCGCAAGAACACGTTCGGGAATACGAATTAGTTGGGATTGCTCATTGACATACTGTAAGATAGAGTACCGCATCAAATGGACGGAGTAGGTAGAAAACCTAGTGCCTTTGCTGGGATCGTATAATTCAACCGCTTTTATAAGTCCTAAATTAGCCTGCTGGATTAGATCTAATAGAGGAAGGCCTGTTTCGACATATTTAAGTGCAATAAAAAAAGCAAATCTCAAATTGCTTTTGATGAATTGTTCTCTTGCAGATAAATCACCTAAGGAAATCTTTTTTGAAAGACACATAGTTTCCTCTGGGGAAAGTAGAGGATACTGTGAGATTTCTTCGATGTATATTTTCAGAGAATCAGTATACAAGGAATTTTGATTATTGCATGTGGGTCTGTCATAAGGACAGATAGAGTGCGAGAAAAGGGATTTCGTTTCATTGTCCGATTTTTTCTCTGCGGTAATATCAGTATTATCGGCGACAAATTCAGATAGCAGATTTTCTTGTATGGTGTCTGTGGTTTTATACGCTTCGAAATTTTTGCGCACTGTGGACAATTGTTTCGACTCTCTCTTCACCTTTTTCGTGGTATTTGGCACGTTACAAAAACCTCCTATTGATGAACTGGATAAAACCCGGTTCAATCAGTCAGAGGTCATCACAAATACCGGGGTAATCACAAATACCGGAAATATTGAATTATATTTTTAATGCATAAGAATTCGCCTACAAATAGTCCTGCAGTCCACTTATATCAGGCATGTTACGTAATTTGGCGATTGCTCTGACTTCGATCCTTCTAACTCCTTCTCTGGTTAAATTCAGCTGATGCCCTATCTCCTCAAGTGTCATGGGAGTACTTTCTAATCCGAAACGTAAAATCAATACCGTTTGTTCTCTTTCACTTAATTTTTCAAGGAAACTGTAGATAGTTTTATTTCTGTCGATGTTTTTAATATCAATGAAAGGATCTTCGCCTTTACTTTCATCTGATAGGGTATCTTATTTCCAGTATCCGAGTGACTGAAGATTTAAATCTTATTATAAGTATCAAGGGCGGAGGTACAATTATAGAACCAATTTATGCAAACGTTAAATAAACTTTTTTAAAAACAGTGGGAACACTTGATTTTGTGTGGTTTTTCTGCTATTATATTTACGTAGAGAAAAGACAACTACGAAACGTCTTAAAATCAGTTGTTTTCGATGTTGTTCTTTTAGTGGAATAATTACATGTTGGCAGTACAAAAAAAGCTGTCAATTCAAGAAAAGCGAGTATTTATGCAAAATACTCGCTTTTTTCTTGCCTAAAATTGCATAATCATTGAATAGTCGTTGAAATTATGCAGCCAAAAAACCGGGCAAAATGTTGCAAAAATACAGCTGTCATTTCTCGACGTGTCAGACTCGAACTAAGGTGGCAACTTTCTTTTCTGCAAATGACTATGACAGTGTAGAGCACATCCCCGAAGATTATAATATGATAGTAAAGCAAAGTCGGGAATTGTGCAAACAAATTGCAGGGCATGAAATGAAACAAATACTTATTCTTCAAACTGCTGACAATAAATTCTACAAAGCAATCGTTGATTGCTCCTCTGATTCAGATGCGGCAGAACAAGCACTTTTAAAGGTAATCGAAAAAAAAGATACTATTATAAGGCTTATTTGTTGTTGGGCGAATGGTGCGTTCGATGTGTCTTCGTATCATTTCAGAAAGAAATTATGTGAATTAAATTCGAATAATGAAGCAGCTCATATGTTGTTAAACGGGGAGAAAGCATTTAATTTAAAATCGATCAGAGATACTTCCCCCAATGCAAATACTACGTCCTCCGGTAACACGATCGCGTAGGGGCATCATCGCCGGTGAGGAGATGCGCGGGTATCCGTGATCCTCCGGGAGCGATGCGGACGATGACGTGAAGCAAGAGCTTCATAAACGGACAATATCGTGCCGGAGGATGGCGCTCCGATGCCGTTTGAAAAATCCCGCTTGTTTGTGCAAGCGGGATTTTGGCTGAAATTTCCCGCGAACATTGGCGATAACAGGATCTAAAACGACAAAACCTATGGTTGTTGCCCCATGACAGCGGCAAAGGTGAAATAAGGAAATGCCGTCATGAACAAGGGTCGGCTGCCACGCCGACGGGATCCCGACGGATCAACCGAGGGGGCGCTTCTCCATCCCGCTTCCGCCGCCCGGGGAGGAGCGATCCGCCAAATAATATCAATGAAGCAGGCGACGATACAATCCCGTTGCCCGGAATTTACATCGGCGGTTGATTTTATCGGGGAAGTGTGCTATAATGACGGATATGGAAAAAAACGCCCGCGCAGCGGTCGGATCAAGAGGTAGAATATCATGCTGGCCAATTATCACACCCATACCCCGCGGTGTCATCATGCCGTGGGAGACGAAAGAGAGTATATCGAGAACGCCATCAAGGGCGGGTTCAAGATCCTCGGCTTTGCCGACCATTCCCCGCAGTACTTCGAGGGGGGATATCGCTCCGGCATCCGCATGACGCCGGAGGAGGCGGTCGACTACGTCGCGACGCTGCGGCGGCTGGCGGAGGAGTACCGGGGGGATATCGAGATCCTCATCGGCTTTGAGGCGGAGTATTTCCCCGCGATCTTTCCCGCGCTGACCGCGCTCTGCCGCCGCCTGAAGACGGACTACCTGATCCTCGGGCAGCATTGTCTGAATAACGAGACCGAAGGGATCTGGGTCAGTCAGCCCGATCCGTCTCACGAGCGGCTGACGCACTATGTCGATCAGGTGACGGAGGGGTTGGCTACCGGCTCCTTCAGCTATCTGGCGCATCCCGATATGTATCACTATACCGGGGACGACGAATGGTTCGGGAAGGAAATGACCAGGCTTTGCCTTGCCGCCAAGGAGATGGGCATTCCGCTTGAGATCAATATGCTCGGTCTGTCGGATCACCGGCATTATCCTTCCGAGCGCTTCTTCCGAATCGCCGCCGAGGTGGGGAACGAGATCATCCTCGGCTGTGACGCGCATGATCCGAAGGCGCTCTCCGACCGGGCGTCGATCGAGGCGGTCGGGGAATTTGCCGAAAAACTCGGGCTGAAGCCGCTGCCGGCCCTTCGGCTGAAGGCGATCTGACTCTCCCCGCCTCCTGCAGGCGACGCTGCAGGAAATGCGTAGAGGCTCCCGCCGCCGGCGCTCACGAAAAGAACGAGCGCCCGGTCAAGAACCCCTTCGGCTGAAGGCGATCTGACCCTCCCCGCCCCTAAAGGCGACGCCGCAGGAAATGCGTAGAGGCTCCCGCCGACCGGCGCTCACGAAAAGAGCGAACCGATCAGCTCGAGAATCCGAAACCGAAGCACATATTCGGGGCTGTCGGAATCGGTGAGAATCCTGACCTCCTCCGGCGAGAAGCCGGCGCTGATCAGCTCCTCCGACGGCGTCGCCTTGTCGGTACAGAGGGGCGGGAAAAGAACGCACCACCAATTCTGCCCTTCTGCCTCCCCGATCATGACGCGGAGGGAGCAGTATTCCCCCGCCGGCAGGCGGAAGCCCTCGTATTCCCGCGTCGGATAATGCTCTTCTCCGAGCCGAACCGTCACGGGAAGATGACAGCCGTTCTCCCGAAGCACCGCCTCGGCGGTCTTTTGCAGCTCGGGAAGACGGACGGCAAGGGCTTCCTCCGCCTCCTGACGGTCGGCGCAGCCTTCTGCCGCGGCCGACGCCTGCTGCAGGATCGCGTCACGGACACGGAGCTTCAGCGCCTGATCCCCGGCACTGTCGGAGTTGGCGATGACATGGAGGCGGATGAGCTTATCGTAGATTTTCCGATCTTCCCCCGTCGGGAGCCTGAGGAGCAGAACCGTCAGCAGCGCGAGGAGAAGGATCGGGAGGCCGAGCGTTTTCAGACATTTTTTCATGAGGAAACCGTCCTTTCCGGCAAAGGCGCGCCGAAAACACCCGGCTTTTCTGCGCTTTGCCGTTGAGATGAGGAGTATTGGATTTCGTCATGACGGGTCTGTACCGAGTATCGACGGGACGCCGGGCTTTTATACAGAATCGGAAAAAATTTCAGGATCGGCGCGACGACCCGTGCCGGAAGAAGGGGAGTGCGGAATATGATCGATTCCACGCTATGCTATATTGAGCGGGACGGCCTTTGTCTGCTGCTGCACCGCAATCGCAAGGAACAGGACGCAAACGCCGGGAAATGGATCGGCGTCGGCGGAAAATTTGAGGAACGGGAGTCACCGGAGGACTGCCTGCTCCGCGAGGTCAGGGAGGAGACGGGGCTGACGCTGACCTCCTATCGGCTGCGGGGGATCGTGACCTTCGTCTCGGATTTGTGGGAGACCGAGCAGATGTACCTGTTTACCGCCGACGGTTTCGAGGGGGAACTGATCCCCTGCCGGGAAGGGACGCTGCACTGGATCCCGAAGGAGCAGATCCCGTCGCTGCCGACCTGGGAAGGGGACAGGATCTTTCTGTCGCTCCTTGCGCGGGAGCAGCCCTTCTTTCTGCTGAAGCTGATCTACCGCGGGGATACGCTTGTGTCTGCCAGATTGGACGGAAAGGAGCTTGCGGTATGACGGATCGGAAGAAGGGGACGGAGAAAACGAAAAAGGACGCCGCGCGGCAGGAGAAGAGCTGCCAAAGCTGCGTCTGGTTCGATTATGATGAGCTGTACGGAGAGGAGGTTTGCCGCGCCGATCTTGATGAGGACGAGATGGGGGATTTCCTGTCGGGGAGAACGAGCGGCTGCCCGATGTATCGCTTCTATGACGAATATGTGAGTGTGCGGCGGCAGAACTGACAGGGTCTGACGCCGCCTCTTCCTTGCAGGCGGATTTTGCCGCTTCCCCTGCGGCAGTCCCCGCAAACGGACAGGGGACGACCGGCAAAGGAGACGCGCCGATCCCCGACGGGCGGGCTTATCAGGACTCGCCGCGCGTCTTGGCAATATACGGCGTTTGGTTGAGGAGGAGGCAGGGTGCTTCTCCCCGCGCCAGCGCCAGAAGACGATCGGCGCGGCGGGAGCATTCGTACTGCTCCAAAGCCTCCGCAGACAGAGCGCGGCTGTCGGCGTGCCTGGTCAGTACGGGAAGCCCGGTGTGCTTCCGCAGCCCTGCCAGCAGCTCGCGTCCCACCGGCCCGGCGGCCAGCAGGGAGGTAAAGAGCGGCTGCGCCCGCCATGCCTCGGCGGGAATGCCGAGCAGCGCGGCAAGACAAGCTCTGCGAAGGCGGGCGGCGGCATACTTCCGCCCGGTGCAGAGCCCGATCAGCCCGGACAGCGTCGACGCTTCGTCGGCGCGGTTCTTCAGGCAGCCCGCCACCCCGCCGTTCATCCCGGCAAAGCGCTCCAGCGCCTCCCGCGGCGTGCTTCGGATCAGATGGAGCGCCGCCGCCGACCAGAGCGCCCCGTCGGTGGGGGAGAGGCCGTCGAAAACCTGAGCCGCCGCCTTCGGGATCCGATCTCCGGTCGGCTCCCCCGCCAAGAGCGCCGCCCGCGTGCCGGAGGCGGTATAGCCCGGCTCTCTTCGGTAGGTGAAGGGGGACGGCCCGCCGCCCAGCCGCTTCAGCGCCGCCAGATATTCGACCGCGAGAATGTCGTTGGGGGAGACCGGAAAGCCCTCCCCGAAGAGCCGGCGATAGACCAGGTCCGCATAGCGCTGATGCGACTCCGCGGGATCTGCCTTCCGCAGCGCCGCCAGATACGCCTCGCTTCCGATGTTGTCGGCAGCCGCCGAAAGCCGCTCAAGCGAGCCGCATTCGCTCCCGAAGCAGAGGGTGTCGGCCAGCCCCAGCCGCTTCAGCAGCGAGAGGGCGCCGAAGGCAAAGCCCTCCGCTCCGGCACAGCTCCAGGGGGCGGGAAGCTCCAGCACCAGATCCGCTCCGCACCGTACCGCCGCCTCCGCCCGCGGATACTTCGGAAAGACGGCGGGTTCTCCCCGCTGCACGACGCTCCCGCTCATCAGCGCGACGATCGCCGTCTCTTCTCCGAGCTGCCGCCGGATCGTTTCAAACTGAAGCAGATGCCCGCTGTGAAAGGGATTGTATTCGCAGATGACCGCCGTGATCCTCATTATTTTCCTCACCGACCCTTCTTTGTAACGCTTTTTTTCGCAAAACCCTTGTTTTTAAAGGAAAAATGTAGTATAATGATGTCGCTATGTCAAATCATATCGGAGGTTAAATCTATCATGAAAGTACTTGTTGTCAATGCCGGCAGCTCGTCCCTGAAGTATCAGCTTTTCAACACCGAGCGCAAAGAGGTGCTTGCAAAGGGCATCTGCGAACGGATCGGCATCGACGGACGCATCGAGCACCGTCTCGGTGAAAACGGAGAAAAGCATAAGCGCGAGATCGCCATGCCGAACCATGCCGTGGCGACCAGGATCGTCGTCGACACCCTGACCGACCCCGTCCTCGGCTGCATCAAGGATATGAGCGAGATCAAGGCGGTGGGACACCGCGTCGTTCACGGCGGTCCTTACTTCTTTGAGAGCTGCCTCGTCACGCCGGAGGTGATCGGGAAGCTCCGTCTCTGCAACGACTTCGCTCCGCTTCACACCCCCGCGCATCTGATGGGGATCGAGGGCTGCACCGCCGTCATGCCCGATGTGCCGCAGGTCCTGGTCTTCGATACCGCCTTCCATCAGACCATGCCGGAGCAGGCCAGCACCTATCCCATCCGCTATGAGGATGCGCAGGAATATCAGATCCGCCGCTACGGCGCACACGGCACCTCCCATCGCTTTGTCGCCGCCGAGATGGCGAAGCTGCTCGACAAGCCGGTTGCCGAGACGAAGATCATCACCTGCCATATCGGAAACGGATCGTCGATCACCGCCGTCAAGGGCGGGAAATGCGTCGATACCTCGATGGGCTTCACGCCGCTGGACGGCGTGGAGATGGGGACGCGCTGCGGCGCAATCGACCCCGCCATCGTGCCCTATCTGATGAAAAAAAGGGGGCTGGATCCCGACGGGATCGCGTCCTATATGAATAAGGAATGCGGCTTCCTCGGCGTTTCGGGAATCTCCTCCGACTCCCGCGATATCGAGGCTGCCATCCTCAAGGGCGACCACCGCGCCGAGATTGCGGCAACGGTTCTGGCCTACCAGATCAAGAAGTATATCGGCTCGTATACCGCCGCGATGAACGGGCTCGATGCCATCGTCTTCACCGCCGGCATGGGGGAGAACAACCCCGAGCTGCGTGACCGCGTCTGCACCGATATGGAGTATTTCGGAATCGAGATCGATCGCGAGCGCAACGCCAAGGCGCACCATCAGTCGGACATCGTCGAGCTGTCCACCCCCGCCTCGAAGGTCAAGGTTTACCTGATCCCCACCAACGAGGAGCTGATGATTGCGACCGATACCGCCGCCATCGTAAACAGCCTGTAAGCCGGAGCGCTCCGGCCGAAGCGGAAGCTGCTTTCTGTCGAAAGCCGCTTCCGCTTTTTTGCGGCAGGGGATCGCGGGAGGCGGGCACGCCTTTCGTTCGTCGTACCTGCAGCACCACGCACCTTTCGCCCGCGTACCCGCAGCGCGGACCGTCTCCACAGCACCTTTCGTCCGCGTACCCGCAGCGCGGACCGCCTCCGCCGTCCCTTTTGTCCGTCAGCCCGCCGCAGCCGCGCGAAAGGAAAAAGCCGAAGCCGCCGTCAGACGGCAGCTCCGGCATTGCGCGCCGTCAGGAGACGGCTCAGTCGCAGTTTTCCCAGTTGTGGAAGACGTTCTGCACGTCGTCGTTCTCCTCCAGCTTCTCTAACAGGAGGTTCATATTCTTGATATCGTCATCGCTTTCGAGGGTGATGTAGTTGGAAGGGATCTTGTCCTTGTCGGCCGAGACGATCCGATAGCCCTTGGCCTCCAGCGCCTCGCGGACCGCGCCGAGATCCGACGGCTCGGTGTAGATCTCGTAAAGCTCCTCCTCGGAGGAGAAATCCTCCGCGCCGGCCTCCAGCGCCTCCTCCATCAGACGATCCTCGTCAAGACTGCCGTCGTTTTCGATGACGATCACGCCCTTCTCGGTGAAGAGATAGCCGACGCAGCCGGTCTGGCCGAGGTTTCCGCCGTATTTGTCGAAGAAGTGGCGCACCTCGGCGGCGGTGCGGTTGCGGTTATCGGTCGCCGTCTCGACGATGACCGCCACCCCGGAGGGGCCGTAGCCCTCGTAGGCGATCTCCTCGTAGACGGCGGCGTCTGCCGCCGATGCCTTCTTGATGGCGCGGTCGATGTTGTCGTTCGGGACGTTGTTGTCCTTCGCCTTGGCGATCAGATCGCGGAGGCGGGAGTTTGCGTTGGGATCGGGGCCGCCTTCCTTGACGGCAATGGCGATCTCCTTTCCGATTTTGGTGAAGACGGAGGCTCTCTGCGCGTCGGTCTTCTCCTTTTTATGCATGATATTTTTCCATTTGCTGTGTCCGGACATAATAAAGTAAACAATCCTTTCTTGTCAGTTCGGGGCGGCGCTGCCGCAATCAGATTTTGGGGGTTCTCTTCAGGCAGATCAGCGGGAAGGCGTTGCCGAGGGTGATCTTCGCCGCTTCCGTCAGGCGGATACGGAAGGCTCTTGCCGCCCCATCCTCCGCCGACAGGATCGGGCAGTCGTGGTAGAAGCGGTTGAAGCCGGCGCAGATATCGAGGATGTAGCGGGTGATGACCATCGGCTCGCTGTCGCGGATCGCGTCTGAGATTATCTCGGGGAAGAGGGAGAGGGTCTTGATCAGCGCATTCTCGGCCTCGCAGGGGAGATAGCCGGAGGCGTCCTCTTTTGCCGGCAGCGCGCCCGCCTTTTCGACGATGCTGCAGCAGCGGGCGTAGGTGTACTGCGCGTAGGGGCCGGTGTTGCCCTCGAAGGAGAGGGCGTCCTCCAGGTTGAAGTCGCTGTCTTTGATGCGGCTGTTGGTGAGATAGTAGAAGACGACGGCGCCGACGCCCACCGCCTCCGCGACCTCCTCCTTGTTCTCAAGCCCGGGGTTCTTCTCCTCCATGATCCGCCCGACCTTCTCGATCGCCATACGGAAGAGATCGCGCAGCAGTACGACGTTGCCGGTGCGGGTGGCGAGCTTTTCGCCGTTGATGCTGACCGTGCCGTAGGGGATGTGAACCAGCTCATCATACCAGTCGTAGCCCATCAGCTCCAGCACCTTGAACCACTGGCGGAAGTGGAGGATCTGCTGATTGGAGGTGACGTAGATGCATTTGTCGAAATGATAGGTCTGCTTGCGATAGACGGCGGCGGCGATGTCGCGGGTGGGATAGAGAGTGGAGCCGTCCCGCTTCAGGATCAGGCAAGGGGGCATATTGTAGTCGGAAAGATCGACGATCGACGCGCCGTCGTCGAGCTTCAGAAGCCCCCGCTCCCGCAGGCGCTCGACCTGCGCCGGCATGAGATCGGTGTAGAAGCTCTCCCCGGTGTAGTGGTCGAATGTGATGCCGAGCTGCGCATAGGTTTTTTCATACTCCGCGATGCTGATCTGAATGAACCATTTCCAGAGGCGGAGATTTTCCTCATCGTGATGCTCCAGCTTGGTGAACTCCGACCGCGCCAGATCGTTCAGGGAGGGATCCTCCTCCGCCTCCTTGTGGAAGCGGACGTAGAGGGCGACCAGCTCGTCGATGCCTCCGGCCTCGACGGCTTCCCGGCTGCCCCAGTTGCGATAGGCGACGATCAGCTTGCCGAACTGCGTGCCCCAGTCACCGAGGTGGTTGATGCCGATGCAGTGCCAGCCGGAGAAGGCATAGAGGGATTTGAGGGAGTGGCCGATGACGGTGGTGCCGAGATGGCCGATATGGAAGGGCTTTGCGACGTTGGGGGAGGAATAATCGATCACCATCGTCTTGCCGTCCCCGTCGTGGCTTCTGCCGTAATCCTCACCTGCCGTGAGGATGGCGTCGAGCTGCGCGTCGGCAAAGGCCTTTTCCTCGATGAAGAAATTGAGATAACCGCCTGCGGCGGCAATCCGGGAGAAGCCGTCGACCGAGCCCAGCTCCTCCATCAGAGAGGCAGCGATGACGGGAGGCGCCTTTCTCATCAGCCGGCTCAATTTGAAGCAGGGAAAGGCGAGATCGCCCATCGACTTGTCGGGCGGATACTCCAGCATGGCGGACAGCTCCTCCGCAGGGGGGAGGGGGGAAACGCCCATCCGCGACAGAGCGGAAAAAACGGCGTCCGCTGCGGATTTCTTGAAATTTAACACGTTGTTGAAACCTCCGAAACCGATTTTGAGGGATTAAAAACATAGTTACATTCTATTTTACTACCTTTGTGCGGTTTTGTCAAATCTTTTTAAGAAAAAACCGTTTCCGCAAATTCCCGGCGAGGCTTGACGAACGCCTCCGCCTGTGCTATAATAAAACTGAATCGAATAGCTCGCGGAACGGTTCCGGCGCTGCAGCCGGATGAGGGGGAAGTACGGTGAAAATCCGACGCAACCGCCATTACCGTAATTGAAGCGCCGCTTCATGAGTCGGAATACCTGCCGTCCCGCGCCGGCCGAACCATTTTTGGGCAATGAAAAGTGCAGCCGTCTGACCGATCCGGGGGAAAGGGTGTTTTTTTCGCGCCTTTCCGTCGGCCCGTGAGCGCTGCGCCTTTTTTGTCCGAGTGGGGGAAGGGGCGCTTTTTTCGCGCCCCGCGGTACAAGCTCGGAAGGGAGGGGACAGAATGTCGGATCTCGGAAAAGAGGCTTGCCTCAAGCTGCTTCTGGAGGCGGATGCCCGCCTGAAGGAGGAGGGGGAGAGGCGGTATCCGAAGCGATCGGACTTTACGGCGGAGCAGGTCTGCGCGATCAAGGCACATCTCGGTCCGTGGCCGAGGGCGCTGGAGGCGGCGGGGCTGAAGCCGCCGCGTGAGGGGGATCGACGGGAGAAGAACCGCCTGAAACGGATCCGTGCCAAGCGCCGCCGCACCGAGCTGCGTCTGACGGAGGCAGGGCGTAAAAAGCCCCCGCCCGACGATGACTGACCGCAAGCCGGAAGCAGGGAAAGGGGAAGGGAGCTTCCCTGACCCCCGTCCCGCAGTTCTCTGCCTTTATTCCATTGCATTTTATTTCAAAAGGAGAATCCCATCATGAAAAAAACCATTGCCGTACTGCTGCTTTCCTGCCTGATGCTCTTTACGAGCGCCCTCTGCCCGTCGGCTGCGGGGGAATCCACCGAGGTCTTTGTCACCATCTCCGACGGAAGCCTTGTCCTGACGCTCGGAAGGGTCACCGTGACCGATACGGACGGAGACGGCGCGCTGACGATCAACGATGCGCTCTTTCTGGCGCACGATTCCTTCTATGAGGGAGGCGCTGCCGCCGGATATGCCTCCGAGAAGACGACCTTCGGCCTGAGCCTGACCAAGCTCTGGGGCGTGGCAAACGGCGGAAGCTACAGCTACTGCGTCAATAACGTCCCCGCCTCCTCGCTGGCCGATACGGTCTCCGACGGGGATCATATCGCCGCCTATCTCTATACCGACACCGAGGGCTTCTCCGATGTCTATTGCTATTTTGCTTCCTTCACGGCAT
Organism: uncultured Clostridia bacterium; assembly: GCA_944384585.1. Classification (GTDB taxonomy): domain Bacteria; phylum Bacillota; class Clostridia; order Oscillospirales; family CAG-272; genus Colimorpha_A. Next base: position 11,896 of record CALWTY010000035.1, read on the forward strand.
CGGCGGTCGCCGGACAGCCGGTCACCCTTACCCTGAACGCCGTCGCCTATGACGAAAGCTGGCAGGTGATCGCCAAGCCCGTCGCAGGAGCGGAGCTGACGGTCAACGGCGAGAAGACCGGTCTTGTCACCGATGCGGAGGGGAAGGTCACCTATACCCCCGCCTCGGAGGGAGAGCTGATTGTCAGCGCCGTATCGGAGAGCGCGCGGCTGGTGCCGCCGGTTCTGGCACTTTCGGTGTCCCCCGCCTCCCCCGATTCCGCGGACGGAACGCTTGCCGTTCTTGCGCTCTGCGCGGCGGCGCTCGCGGCGGCAGGCTTCTGCCGCGGCAAGCGGCATGAAAAATAAGATCCGCTCCTGCGCGGGGGCGCTCTGCCTCTGTCTGCTCCTTGCCCTTCTCCCGATCCGCATCGACGGTGTTTCGCACGGCGAGGCGGCGGAAGGACTTCTTCGCCTGCTGACGGCGCGGGACGGAGCGGCTTCGACGCAGGAATGGCTCGATGAGGGGCTGTCGGGCAGAGCGGGGGAGGGGAGCGAGTGGTATGCGCTGGCGCTTCGGCGGCTTGATCCGACGCTCTCCTTTAAGCGCTATGCGGATCGGCTGGCGGCTTCCCTTAGGGAAAGTTCTCCCGCCTCGCCTGCCTCCCGTCGGCTCGCGGCGGTGACGCTGACCGTCTGCGGACGGGGCGGGGAGGCGATTGTGGCGGAAATCGCGGCGGAGGAGGAAAGCGGCGGGATCATGGGGCTCATTTTTGCCCTTCATCTGCAGACTGCCCTCCGCGCCCCGACGCCGCTCCCCGATACGGCCGAGCTGCCTTCCGCGGTCGGACGGATTCTTGCCCTGCGCTGTCCTGACGGCGGATGGGCGGTGAGCGGCAGCCGCTCCGATGTTGACGTTACCGCGATGGCTCTGCAGGCGCTTGCGCCCTATTATGAAGGGCAGCAAGCCGTTTCGGAGGCGGTGGACGGCGGACTGTCACTGCTGGCGGAGCAGCAGCTTGAAAACGGCGGCTTCAGAAGCTACGGACGGGAAAACCCCGAAAGCGCCGCGCAGGTACAGCTGGCGGTGACGGCGCTGGCGGGAAAGAATGCGCCGATCGGGCCGCTTGTTCGGGCGGGACGCACTCCCCTCGACGCGATGCTGGCGTTCCGTCTGCCCGACGGCGGCTTTTCCCATGAAGCGGGAGGGGAGCCGAACGAGCTGGCGATGCAGCAGGCGCTCTGTGCGCTGGCGGCCGTGAAGGCCGGCGCGTCGCTGTGGGAGTTCCCGACGGAGGCGGGAGACGGGGCGATCGGCGCGGACGGCACCGAGCCGTCTCTCACAACCGATCCGTCTCTCACAACCGATCCATCTCATACAACCGATCCGTCTCATACAACCGATCCTCCCGCGCCCTCCCGAAGCAACGGGGCGGGAGGTCCGGTCAGGCTTGCGGTCCTGCTGCTTCCGACGGCGGCAGCGGCAATCCTCTGCCTGATCCTCTTCCTGCGGGGCAGGAGGAGGCTGTGGGATTATCTGATCCCGCTGGCGGGGGCGGCACTGCTGACGGCGCTGCTCTCCTTTGCCGATATCCGAAGCCCCGAGGACTATTACGGCGAAACCGGCACGCTCTCCGACGCCGCCGGCAGCGTGACCTTCTCGATCCGCTGCGATACCCTGCTCGGCCGGGAGGACGACAGAATCCCGCCGGACGGCGTGATCCTTCCGCCGACCGAGCTGCCGATCACGGGGGAGGAAACGGTCTTCGATCTTCTCACGGAGGCGGCAAGGCGGCAGGGGCTGTCGCTCGATTTCCGCGGGAGCGCTGCCGCGGGGCTTGTCTATGTCACCGGCATCGCGCATCTGTATGAATTCGATTTCGGCGATCTGTCGGGATGGGTGTTCCTCGTCAACGGGGAGCAGCCGCCGGTCGGCTGCGCCGCTTACCGCCCCGCCGACGGCGATCGGGTGGAATGGGCGTATACCTGCAGCCTTGGGGAGGATCTGAGGCAGCCGCCCGCCGCATCCTCCCGCGGGAGGGACTGATATGAGAGCCTTTTCCGACTGTCATCCCGCCGCCGTCGCGGTCTGCCTGCTCTGCGCCGCTCTGCCTCCGATGGTGAGCATGAATCCCGTTCTGCTGCTGACGGCGCTGACGGGAGGGCTTCTCCTGCTGCTGGTGCGGAGGGGCGCGACGGGCGCTTTCCTTTTGTCGTCGGCGGGGCTGTTTCTTCTGCTGGCGATGATCAATCCGATCTTCAGCCACAAGGGGGAGACGGTGCTGCTTGTCATCAACGACCGCCCGATCACGGCGGAGGCGATCCTCTACGGCTTTGCGGCCTCCGCCTCGGTTCTCTCGGCGCTGTTCCTGTTCCGCAGCTTCACGCAGATCATGACGAGCGATCGCCTGCTCTGCCTGACGGGAATGCTCTCCCCCAAAACGGCGCTGCTGCTGTCATCGGCGCTGCGCTTTGTCCCGCTCTTCTCGGCGCAGGCGGGCCGGGTGCGCGCTGCCCGACGCGGCATGGGACTTGCCCGTCCCGATTCGCCTGCCGCACGCTTCAGGGAGAATACGGCGGTCCTGTCGACGATGGTCACCTGGTCACTGGAAAACGGCATCGTGACCGCCGACAGCATGGCGGCGCGGGGCTACGGGGTCGGGAAGCGGACGCAGGCGGGACTCTTCCGCTTCCGCCGCGCCGACGGAGCGGTGATCCTGCTCTCGCTTCTCCTCACCCTTCCGACGCTTGTCGGGATGATGTCGGGGCAGCTTGCCTATTCCTATTATCCTGCCCTTTCGGGCATACCGCTTTCGCTGCCGGCGGCAGCGGCGTATCTGTCCTTCGGACTGCTTTCGCTGATGCCGGCCGCGCTTGAGCTTCGGGGGATTGTCAAATGGAATTTCTTACAGTCAAGGATCTGAGCTTTCGCTATCCCGGAAGTGCCGAGGCGCTGTCGGGGTTCTCCTTTTCGGCCGGACGGGGAGAAATCCTCCTGCTCTGCGGCGAGGCGGGGAGCGGAAAATCGACGCTTCTGCGTCTGCTCAAGCGGGAACTGCGTCCGAAGGGGACACTGAGCGGCAGTATCCTCTTCGACGGCAGACCGATCGAGGCGCTTTCCGACCGGGAGGCCGCCTCTTCCGTCGGCTATGTGATGCAGAACCCGGAATATCAGATCGTCACCGACAAGGTGTGGCATGAGCTGGCCTTCGGGCTTGAGAATCTCGGCCTTCCCCTCGACGTGATCCGCCGCCGTGTGGCGGAGACCGCCTGTTATTTCGGGCTGGAGGAGCTGTTTGAGAGACCGGTCAGCTCCCTTTCGGGAGGGCAGAAGCAGCTTCTCAGCCTGGCATCGGTCGCGGTCATGCGCCCCTCGCTGCTGCTGCTCGACGAGCCGACGGCACAGCTCGATCCCATCTCGGCGGCAGCCTTTATCGAGGCGGTCGTCCGATTGAGCCGCGAGCTGTCGATCACCGTCCTGATGGCGGAGCATCGCACCGAGGAAGCGCTTCCCCATGCCGACCGCCTGCTGGCGCTCTCGGCGGGACGGCAGCTTGCCTTCGGAGAGACGCGGCGCACCTTAACGGAGATCGGCGGCTGCCGGGGGCTGATCGGGGAGCTGCCGGCGGCGGTTCGTCTTTATGCCCGCCTCGGCGGGACGCCTCCCTGTCCGATCACCCCCCGCGAGGGCGGGCTCTTTCTGCGGGAGCGCTATGACAACCGTATCCGCTCCCTGCCGGAGCCGCCCCCTCCCCCCGATACGGGGGAGGCGCTCTCCCTGCGGGACGTCTTCTTCCGATACGGACGGGAGCAGCCCGATGTGCTGCGGGGGCTGACCCTGCAGGTGAGAGAGGGGGAGATTTTCTGCCTCCTCGGGGGGAACGGATCGGGAAAGTCGACGGCGCTCTCGGTGGCCGCGGGCCTGCTTCGCCCCTATGCGGGACAGGTCAGGATCTTCGGCCGGAAGCTCTTCCCCGCCCGGGCAGAGCCCTGCCGCCGCGGATCGGTTGCCATGCTGCCGCAGGACGTGACGGCGCTCTTCTCGGCGGAAACCGTGAGGGAGGAGCTGAAGGAGCGGGGGGAGACCTCCCTGTTCTTCGATCGGGAGGAACTTCTCGACCGACATCCCTACGATCTTTCGGGGGGAGAGCAGCAGCTGTTGGCGCTGGCGAAGGTGCTGGCCTCCGAGCCCCGCCTGCTGCTGCTCGATGAGCCGACCAAGGGGCTGGACGCTTCGGCGCGGGAGCGCCTGCTGTCGCTGCTCCGCAGATTGAGGGACAACGGGGTCACCGTTGTCGCCGTCACCCACGACGTCGAGTTTGCCGCCGAGGCAGCCGACCGCTGCGCCCTGCTGTTCCGGGGGGAGCTGCTGTCGGTCGGGACACCCCGCCGCTTTTTCTCGGAAAACGGCTATTATACCACCGCCGTCTGCCGCATGACGCGGGGCTACTATGATCTCGCCGCCACCGTGGACGACGCCGAGGCGCTCTGCCGTGCCAACGGGAGGATCGGCCGATGATGGTTCTGAAGAACGAACGTCTGCGGAAGCTTCTGGGACAGCTCCTTCCGGTTCTGATCCTCCTCGTTGCGGTGCTGGGGAGCATCCTGCCGTTTGAGCGGGCGGGGCTTCTTGCCTCGCTGATTACGGCGATCCTGTCGCTGCTGCTTTTCGTCACGGGCTTTGAAAAGAAGAAGACCGGCTCGCGGCGGATGGTGCTGGTCGCGGTCATGACCGCCCTGTCGGTGATCGGCCGCTTTATCCCGCTGGTCAAGCCGGTCACGGCGCTGACGGTGCTGACGGCGATCCGACTCGGCGGGGAGGCGGGATTCCTGACGGGCGCGCTCTCGGCGCTGATCTCGGATTTCTGGTTCGGGATCGGGCCGTGGACGCCCTTCCAGATGCTCGCATGGGGGATGATCGGACGGATTGCGGGATGGCTCGCGGAGCCGCTCAAAAAGCACCGCGCTGCGCTTGTCGCCTACGGCGCGGCGGCGGGCGTCCTCTTTTCGATGATCATGGATGTCTTTACCGTTCTGTGGTACAGCGGCGGCTTCGATCCGTCGCTCTATGCCGCGGCCATCGTGACGGCGCTGCCCCATACCCTCCTGTATTCGGTGTCAAACGTCGCCTTTCTGCTGCTGTTTGAGCGGCCCTTCGGCAGAAAGCTCGAGAGGATCAAGCGCCTTTATGATGTGTGAAGGGAGGAGGGACGTCGGCGGCTGCCGCGCGGTGTTCCCGCAGCCATTCCGTCCGTCCTCCTGCCCGGAGAATCGGCCATTTCCGGGGCTTCGCTGCCGGCCGTCCCCCTCCCCGCTCGTTTCGCTTTCTTCGGCCGGGATTTCCCTCCTCGGAACGGTTCCGTTTCCGTTTCGTCCGTCGGGATCCCCTCCGGGAAAGCGATTTCTTTTCCCCGGAACGGGTCGTAAAAAAAAGTAACAGCGCATTAACAAGAAATTATTTTTTTGCCCGCCCTCCTTCTTGACAAAGCCCCCGCTTCATTGTATAATTTATATAAGCGCATCCGGCTGCTCCGGCGATCCGGAGCGCTCTGCCGGACAAATCGGAAGGGGAGGAAATTATATGAAATTCAGAAGAACAACCGCACTTTTTCTGGTTGTTGGGATGATGCTTTCGGTTCTGACGGTTCCGGTCTTTCCGACCGCCTCAGACGTTGTTTTTTCTTTGTCCTGCAGCGTCGACGAAGAGGACTCCCTGACCCTCGGGGATACCGTCACCTATACCGTCGGGATCACGGAAAACAGCGGCTTCAGCGTCGGCACCTTATATTTTAAGCCGTCCGACGGCCTCTCCTATGTTTCCTCCACCCTGCTCGGAGAGCCGGCTGATGCCGTGCAGGCGGTGACGGGGGAGAATATCGGCGCGTGGGGAATTCCCTACCTCGAAACCTCCGATTATGACGACGTCTCCGGCACCTTCTGCACCATGACCTTCCGCGTCGACGGGACGGAGGACGTGTCGGTTCGCTTCTATGCGTATCAGCTCCGCTCCGCGTCGGATCTGCCGAACGAGCTGACAACTTCAGTCCTTCCCTCCGATACCGTTTCGGGGCAGGTCAGGCCGCCTGCCGCGCCGACCGTCACCACAAGCAGCCTGCCCGACGCGGTGATGGGACAGCCCTATTCCTTTACCCTGCAGGCCGACCGCAGCGACTATCTCTCCTGGGAGCTTACCTCGGGCGTGCTGCCGGAGGGGCTGGAGCTGCTTAACGACGGCAGCCTGTCGGGAACGCCGACGCAGTCGGGGAGCTTCTCCATCGGGGTGACGGCTTCGATCCTCGGCTCGGTCTATTCCGAGGAGGCAAGTCTGACACTGACCGTCCTCGAAAAGCCGAAAAAACTCGAGCTGACCGAGCAGAGCGGCTACCTCATTTCGGAGGAGGGCAGGCTCACGGGGCTGACCGACGAGACCTCCTATTCAAGCTTTATCGCGAATTTCAAAAATACAGGCTCGGTCAAGGTCTATGACCTCTCGGGCAGCGAGGTTACCGAGCCGACCGCTCTGATCGGCACCGGCTTTACCGTCCGCCTGACCGACGGAGCTTCGGTTTACGATTCCGCTGACGTCGTGCTGCTCGGCGATCTCAACGGCGACGGCAGACTGACCTCGGTCGATTATCTGCGCCTGCGCGCCTATTTCAACGGAGACTACGAGCTGGAGGGCGTTACCTATGCGGCGGCGAGGATTTCGGGGGCGGAGTCCCTGACCTCTGTTGACTATCTGCGGCTGCGCGCTCACTTCAACGGCGACTACAACATCTATCAAAACTGATTGATATCGGAAGGATTCCAACATGAAAAAGTATTTAGCCATTTTCTTTGCCGTCCTGCTGGCGGCGACGGTCGCCTTTTCGATCGGGGCTGCCGATGCGGGTCTGACCGTGGAGATCGACGGAAAGAATGTTGTCAGCGCCGGCGAGACGGTCAGCTATACCTTTACCGTCGGGAATATCACCGTCCCGGGGGGGATCCTCGGCGCGGATGTTCACGCTTCCTTTGACACCTCGGTTTTTGAATATGTCAGCGCCTCCGGCAAGGCGCCGGAAGCCTGGGGCGGCGTTCAGATCAACGCAAGCTCCGCCTCCTCCGGCCGTGTGAATTTCACGGCGATGGACGCAAATGCCAAGACCCCCACCTCCGCGGCGGGCAGCATCGTTCTCACCCTGACCCTGAAGGTCAAAAGCAGCGCCTCGGCACAGTCGCAGATCGGCGTGACGCTGGTGCAGGGCACGGGGGCTGATTTCGAGGTCTATAAGGGGACCTGCTCCCCGCTTTCCGTCTCGGTCAAGCAGTCGCTTCCCGCGCCGACCGGCCTGACCTTTGCCAACGGCGTTGCCAAATGGAGCGCGGTTGCCAATGCCGACAGCTACAGCATCCAGCTCTATAAGGACGGCAAAGAGTACGGTGACCCCGTCCCGTCCGACAAGACCGAGTGGGATTTTTCAAAGACACTCACCGAGGGCGGCAAGTACTGCTTTACCGTCATCGCCGTCTCCGATAAGCCGGAGTACGGGGACAGCGCCGAGTCCGCCAAGTCGGGGGATTATACCGTCGTCGGCAAGCTCGCCGCACCGAAAATTGCCCTGACCTCCGATTTCGAGAACGGCGGACTGAAATATCAGATCACCGATACCAATGCCGACGGAACGGTCAGACAGTACATCATCGATCTGTACGAAAAAGGCGGGGATTCCTCCGTCAAGACGATCACCGTGCCGAGCCGCAGCAAGGCGGGGAATATCCCCTGCGACGATACCGTTTCCGCCGATAAGGAATATACCGCCACCGTCACGGCCGTGACGGAAAATACCGCGGTCAATACCGACAGCGATACCTCCGCTCATTCCGCGGCCGCCGCGGCGGTCCGCAAGGTCCGCAATATCCGCATCAAGACCCAGCCGAAGCTGGTCTATGTGGAGGGAGAGGCGCTGGATCTGTCGGCGCTGGTCGTCACCGTCAACTATGAGGACGGCGACCCCGTCGACGTGGCCTTCGCGGATTTCAGAAAGTATAACCTGACCGTCAGCATAGCCGACGGCAAGGTGCTGGCGATGAGCGATCACAATAAGTCCGTCGTCGTCAGCTTCGGGGACAAGAGCAGCGCCTCCACCTCCCCGCTCACCGTCAATTCCAACGTGTGTAAGCATACCTCCACCCATCCCGAGGAGAAAACGCCCTCCTGCGGAGAGAACGGATATCAGCGGCAGATCTGCGACGCCTGCGGCGCCGTCGTATCCGAGACCGTCCTTCCCGCCACCAACGAGCATCAGTTCGGAGATTGGCAGATCGTGGCCAATCCGACTGAGACCCTCAAGGGAGTGAAGGAGCGCGTCTGCCATGTCTGCGGCTTCAAGGAGACCGAGGAAATCCCCCCGACAGGAGCCGCGGTCGGCTCTGACGACGACCCGCAGACCCAGCCCCCCGTTACCTCCGATGCCGGAGGCGACAATACCACCGAGCCACCTGTGAGCGGCGGGGAGACCACCGCTCCGACGGGCTCGGGCGGCATGAGCGATCTCAGTCAGATCTTCCTGATTGTCGTGATCGTCATCTTCTCCCTGATCCTCCTCTTCATCGTCGGCGCGGTCTGGCTGGAGAATCGCAGAAGCAAGGCAAGACGTGCCCGCGCCGGAAGCCGCGGCAATGCCAACCGCTCAAACCACCCCAATTATCGCAACCGGTGATAACCGCCGATCCCGGTCCGTGACAGTTGATTTCCGTCACAGAGGGGATCCGGAACAGACAATCCTCCGATTCCCGCAGCAGGCTTCCCCTGCCGGGCTGCGGGAGGGAAACAAGTCCCGTCCGATCGTGCGGCTTTGCCGTCGGGCGGGGCTTTGCCGCCTGCTTTTTCTATTGACAAGACCGAAAAGATATGCTAAAATGATTCGGGAGCATTTCGCTCTTCTGCGCGGGTATGGCGGAATAGGCAGACGCGTAAGATTTAGGATCTTATGTCGAAAGGCGCGCAGGTTCGACCCCTGTTACCCGCACCAAATAGTACAAATCCGAACCCAATACCAATCGGTGAAGGGTTCGGATTTGTCATTTTTTATGACTATCCGAACTTTAATGCAAAACACAAAAATTAAATTTCGGAGGCTGATTTTTATGAAAACAGAACTTAATAACATCGGAACTTGGGGCAGACTGCATTATGATTTTCTTTATCGCAATCAGAGGTCGGTTATCAATGCTATGCGGTTGAAAGGCACATTGAATGATTATCTTATGGGCATTGCTAAAGACGCTGAGGATATGTTCAATCTTATTGTCAAGCAGACGGCTGAAATTGAGGGCGTAACCGAGCAACTCAAAGCTGCTGACCAAATGGAATGGATCCGCCGCATAAACAGTATTAGGAGTAGAGCAAGGGAATTTGTGCTGAAAGAGCTAATATATCAATAATACCAAAAAGGCGAGGGATGACATGTCCCCCGCCTTAATCATTTAATAATCAATATGCTCTCTCACAAATCTCTCAAACACCCAATCGGCGCCGTCGTAAAGAACCTCATACAAGGTTTGCCGTAATTCTTCTTTGGAAAGACTTTTAATATAAGCGACAACCTTTTTATCAAGTTCTTCTTGCCGCCGTTCTTCTTCCTCCTCATATTCAATAACTTCTTTATAGTACTGATCGGCCTCTTTCGGAAAAACAGAAAAATACAGTGCAACCTGATGCTTGCAAATAATTCTTTTTCCATTGGCATGCGGACAATTGCAATGAGATTTTCTCGGATGTTCGATATCAATAAAGACATCATAATGCTTATTTCCGCTACCACGCAAAGAACCGCTATATTCGTGGTCGGTGATTTTCTTTTTTAGCAGAACACTACCGTCCTTATAGTATTCATAGCCTCTCCACACAGAAGCGCTGCTTGCTAAATTTAACAATCCCATATTGTCCCCTCACATCACTTTTTGTCTTTCTTTTCTTGTTCTGCTTTCCATGCCGCAAATTCTGCTTGTCCTTCTTTTGAAAGAAAGAATTCACGGATATCAGGTAGCATCGTGCGTGCAATGGCTTCAAGAATATTGTCCGGAATCTCCGATGTTCCGAAACGGTTTCCAAATATCCTGTATTTGATACGAACAAATAGTTGCTTGAAGATGTTGCCGTATTGCAGATTATAAATGTCACGCCAATATGGAATCATCTGTTTTTTGAGTTCATTTATATTCATAGAATTCTCCGTTCAAAGGGTTTTAGGGATTTGCCCTAACAAGTGCCGGGAAAGCGGCAGTATTTGGATATTCAAATGCGTTGCTTGCAGAGGCAATGTCGTGTGGACACAAAGACGATGCTTGCTAATACAATGCCATTATTCTATCTAAATAATTTTCCGATCATTTTCTTCTTCTCTGTGTCGGATAGATCAATCTCGGATAACATCAGTATGTAGATAAGCGGTAGTATAATCCGATACACGGCCACCTCTTTATCCGATAGAGGTTCTACTGAACCATGAGCAATTTTATTTCGATAATTCGCATAAACACTGGCGTATTGAACAGTTTGCTTAATGCCAAGATTGTTTTCGTTATATTTCAAAATGCTATCTAACACGGTCTTGTTTGCTTTGAAAACATAATTGAATTTTTCTTCTAACTGCCCTTCATAATGCTCGATTTGTTCACGACATTTTTTATAATAATCTTGTTCTTTTTTTGATAAGGATTTGCCATCCGAATTATTATCGATTCGTTCTAACGCAAGCTCTTTTGCGTTTCTAAAACCATTGTTGATATTACATTTGAAATTTGGAAATTTTGCAGAAAACAATCCTTCAAAGTTTAATGCCGTTATTAGCCATTTACCCGGATCAATGTATTTCCCGTCATGCGCATTTTCGGGGAAATAATACCTTAATCTATTGTCATTTTTTCTAAGTGATGCAATGCAAGTAAATATGGCTGAAAGCTTTTCTGCCGGAATATCATCAATAGTAATTGAATTTAAGCGAGGGTTTTCATATTCTGTTTTATTTATGAAGATATGTACTGTTGCTGTTTTTTCAAAAAGACCTTCTTCATTTTTTGAGCTTATATCTATATTCTTAAATGAGATATTAGAGTTGTAATTTGCAAAAGAAAGAAAATCATATAAAGCTAAAAAATCATCGATTATTCTTATTAAAGGCTGAACTTTAGAGTGCTCAAATGTGAATAACGATTTAACTTTTCCAATATTGTCGTGAATTATATGGCGGATCAATATAAACGATGTCGCATTTTATCTCCTTTGCCAATTGATTCGCATCTTTTCTTGAAATATGAATCTTCTTGCTTTCGTATTCATAAGGATTTATCAATTCAAACGAAAATGTGTCAGAAATTTTCTTGCCCTTAATGTAAGCATCATAATGTCCAACAGTATTTGCGGATTTATCTGCCGAATAGAGCAAAGAAGCTATAAGAATATTCTTTTCTTTTTTGTTTATATCCTTGATGCTTTGAATATACTCTCTGATATAGCCAATTAATATGGCATCATTTTTCGAGAAAAATTTGTTGCCAAAATTGATGGAAAAATAATTTTCCGCCAAGTCATTTGGTTCTAAAGAATCAAATATTTTTTTATATTTGAGAAGTTTGTTTTTACTGAATCCTTTTTGCTCAAAGAAAGCCTTATATATTAGTTCGTTTGAATATAGAAAATCATTAATATAAATTTCTTCAACCGAATTTAACATTTGCTTGCTCATTATTGCCGTTCCGGCAAAAATATCGCAAAAAGATTTTCCGGAGCAATTTGTGTGTATTAAATCAACAATCCATTCGGATAGTTTATACTTACTGCCGGTATATCTGCGATTCCAAATATCGAAAGTCATTATAAATACCCTTTCAGTTAGATAATAGCAAAGCTATTATAATAATATACTATTTGATGTCCTATAAAACGGACTTACGCATTTTCATCAGCAGAGAATTCCACAATATCATCAATGCTGCAACCAAGAACAACGCAAATCTTTTCTAAAGTCTCAAGCGGTACTGATTCATCTTTTCCTATCTTTGCCATAGCATTAGAAGTAATGCCAGCAGCTTTTGATAATTGAGTTTTATTGATTTTTTTATCAATCATTAATTTCCAAAGTTTGTTGTAAGAACGTGACAAAACGTTTTTCCTCCAATATACCCATAATAATCTATTCTAAGTATATCACATGATTCGTTATTACGCAAGAAATAAATTTGAATTTCTCAAAATAATTTTTAAGAACTCATATTTAATTGTAGACAAAACAAATATATGATGTTATAATAAAAAACGCAAACCAAAGTAATGGCATTGCCTCCGCAAGCAACGCATTTGCTTGCGCAAACGCACGGCGTTGTCTCAGCAAGCACTGAATTTGGCTATCCAAATTCGCTTGTCGCTTTCGCCGCTTGTTAGGGAGATCCCTAACACCCCAAAATCCAGATAACATCAAGGAAAACTTGTGTTATAAATCTCAAAAGAAAGGCAGGTGAAAAGAAATGAAAGGCGTAATCTATGCGAGATATTCTTCCGATAATCAGCGTGAAGAATCCATTGAAGGCCAGTTGCGTGAATGCAAGGCTTTTGCCGAGAAAAATGATATTCAAATCATTGAAACCTACATCGACCGTGCGTTGTCGGCAAGAACCGACCGCCGTCCCGATTTTCAGCGGATGATTAAAGACAGTTCCGGCAAAAAGTTTGAGGTTGTAATCGTTTGGAAGCTTGACCGATTTGCCCGTGATAAATACGATTCGGCACACTATAAACGAATCCTTAAAAACAACGGCGTAAAGGTGATTTCCGCAACCGAAGCGATTTCAGCAGGTGCTGAAGGCATTTTGCTCGAATCAATGCTTGAAGGAATGGCAGAGTATTACTCGGCTGAGCTTTCGGAAAAAGTCATACGGGGATTGACCGAAAACGCACTGAAGTGTAAATACAACGGCGGGACATTGCCGATCGGTTATATCATTGACAGTGAGCAATATTTTCAGATTGATCCCCTGACGGCTCCGGCGGTGCTTGACGCATTTAAGCATTATGCAGACGGGTCGTCCATGCGTGAAATTACCGATGAAATGAATCTGAAAGGTGTTCGCACTAAACGTGGCGGTAAAATCAGCATTAACAGCGTCACCCGAATGTTGCATAATCGCAAATATATCGGCGAATACAAGTATAATGATATTGTCCAACCGAGCGGCATTCCGGCAATCGTGCCTGAAGATTTGTTCAACCGTGTGCAGGAGCGTATGGCGGCAAATAAAAAAGCTCCGGCAAAACATAAAGCCGAAGACGAATATCTGTTGACAACAAAGCTGTTTTGCGGCAAGTGTCAATGTTATATGGTGGGAGAAAGTGGAACAAGCAAAACCTCTCATGTGCATCGGTATTACAAATGTGCAAGCGTAAAGAATCACAAGGGTTGCGATAAGAAGTCGGTCAAAAAAGAATGGATCGAAAACCTTGTGATTGAGCAAATCAAAAATCTGATTTTTGATGATGATTTGATAGAAAAGATTGCCAATAAAGCAATGGCATTACAGGGCAAGGAGAATACAACATTACCTCTGCTTAAAAAGCAATATGCCGAGACGCAAAAATCCATTGATAATATGCTCGATGCCATTCAGCAAGGTATCTTAACCGTTTCAACAAAAGAGCGGCTCGAAAGCCTTGAAAAGCAGAAAAGCGAATTGTCTGTTCAAATCGTTAAAGAAGAAATAGCAAAGCCGATGCTTTCACGTGAGCAGATCGTTTTTTGGTTTCACAGATTCAGAAAGCTGGACGCAAAGAAGCTTGAACACCGTCGCAGGCTTATCGACAGTTTTGTCAATGCGATTTTCCTTTACGATGACAGGATTACGTTCACATTCAATTACAAAGACGGTTCAAAAACAATAACTTTCGCCGAGCTTGAAAAATCAGGCTTGGGTTCGGATATCAGTGCACTCGCTGCACCACGAAAGAGCGAACTTTTGTCTACCAAGACAAAGGTTCGCCTTTTCAATGATATCTGTTTCTTTCGGAACGG
>CALWTY010000036.1 GCA_944384585.1 uncultured Clostridia bacterium
CCCCCCAAAACTTTTGTCTTGGGGGATACAGGCATGGGGTTGCGGCTTGGGCGGGTGTGCCGCGAACCACGCTTGAACAGCGGGGGAGTGCGCGGCGGGACGCCCCTGTGCGCGGGGGAAAACGCGCAGAACCCTGCACCCCCAAAACTTTTTCTTGGGGAAATGGGTTTGGCTCGGGACGCGGAGGATGAGCCGTGATTTGCCGACGTTCGGCGGAAGGCGCCCCTATCGTTCGGGGGAGCATTCGCGCTCCCTTCGAAGTTCGGAAGCATCGCAGCATCATTGCCGCATTGTCCCCACCTTGTGGATATCTGCGTGTAACCTCGCATTTCCGAATAATTTGATTGAGAAGCCGGGACGTGCGGGGAGGTATTGCGGGGGACTTCCCTCGTTCCGCCCCGGCATGGCTTTTTCGGGACAGATCCCCGCTGCGCAGCAAAAAAGCCCCACTGCGGGGCAAAATCCGACGAAGCGATGCCGCCGGGGGAGCAAACAGGGGAGCAGCGAGTCGCGCCCCGCCGCATGGAATAGGGGGATCACCGGCCGCACCGAGGATCGCCCCTGCCGCCGACCGCAAACACCGCCCCGCCGCCCGAGCCCATTCCCCGGGATATGGGTTTGGGAGCGGGGGAATCCCCCGCTCCCATGCCTTCAGATCACGCCCTTCTGAAGGATGATGTTGGCGTAGAGGGCGGTTTCGCCGGAGGCGAGGACGCAATAGGAGGTTTTGGCGAAATCATAGTATTCAAAGCGCGGCAGGAAGTCGACGGCATGCTCCCCGCGGGGATCGTGACGGGCGATGATATTGGAAAATACCTTCCAGACCGGCGGACGGCCTTGCTGCGCGTCATGCTCGGTCAGCTCCATCAGCGTCACCGGCCGATCGACGTAGGTGTCGAGCGGGAAAAGCGTCAGGATCGCGTCGAGCAGGGCGGGAACGCCGTGCCCGTCGGCGCGGAGAACGACGGCGTCCTCTCCGACCGAGGCGGCGGGGAAATTGCCGTCCCCGATGCAGATGCGGTCGCCGTGACCCATCTCGCAGAGAACCTTGAGCAGCGCAGGACTGAGGATCGGGGGAATGTTTTTCAGCATAGCGGTGATCTCCTTTCGGAATCGGGCGGAGCGCTCCGGACTTCAAAGCGGGCTCCTCCCGTCATGCAAGCGGGCTTCGGCGCCCGAAGCCCGGGCTTTTTTCGTTTTGGAAGGGGAAAGGGGGGATTCACCCTGAATTTCCCCTGACACGGAATTGCAGTTGCGAATGGGGGGAATTCACCATGAACTCCCCCCGGAAAGCGCTTCTTCAGCGATAAAGCGGGCCGTAGGCGGCGCAGGCGCGGAAGTCCTGCCCCTCCTTATCCATGCCGAAGGCATTCCAGCAGGCGGGACGGAAGATTTTCTCCTGCGGAACGTTGTGGAGCGAAACGGGAATGCGGAGGATGGAGCAGAGGGTGATCAGATCGGCGCCGATATGACCGTAGGAGATGGCGCCGTGGTTCGCGCCCCAATTGTTCATCACGTCGTAGGCGGAGGCAAAGGGGCTGCCGGTTCTGCCGTCGCAGCGGGGGGCAAACCAGGTGCAGGGCCAGGTGTAATCGGTCCGCTTCCAGAGGACGTGCGAAACCTCGTCGGGGAGTCGGACGGTCCAGCCCTCCGCGATCTGAAGCGCCGGGCCGAGGCCCTTGATCAGATTCAGACGGATCATCGTCACCGGCATTTCGGCGCGGGTCAGGAAGCGGGAGGAATAGCCGCCGCCTCTGAAGTAGCCGTTGTCGGCGGCGCACCATTCGGTCGCCTTCAGGATCGCATCCATGTCTTCCTTTGTCACCTCGTACCAGGGCTTGATCAGCGGCGCGCCGCTCCCGTCCTTCCCCTCGCCGCAGGCGTCAAGGCAGCAGGCGCCGGAGTTGATCAGGTGAATGAAGCCGCCCGCCTCCTTCGCCCGACCCTCGGTCCGATAGCCGGTGACCCGCTCGACGGCCTCGCTGCTCCAGAAGGTCCGCACGTCGGCAAACATCTGCGCGCGGTTGGTCAGCAGCTTCATGAAAAGCATCGAGATGCCGTTGAGAACGTCGTTCTCGGTGGCGAGGATGTAGGGCTCGCGCGCTCCGTTCCAGTCGAAGGAGGTGTTGAGAATCGCCTCTCCGAAGTCGCAGTTGGGATAGAAATCGGTCCATTGACGCTGCCCCTGGAAGCCGGCGGCAATGGCGTTGTGGCCGACGCGCTCCTCCTCCCGGCCGTCGGGCAGGTTGGGATTGCCGTTCATCAGATCCTTGATGATCACCGCCATCTTGACGACGAATTCCCAGTCCTTTTCCTTCTGCTCGGGGGACTTGCGGACGAAGTCGGGATTCTTGTCAAAGCCCTCGGGGCAGTGCGCCTTCGTCCATGCAAGCGCCTTTTCGTATTCGGCCTTATCGTAGATCTCTTCGGTCATGCGGCGGATGATCTCCACCTCGTCCACCGATTCCACCCGCATTCCGAGGTACTCCTCCAAGAATTCCGGGCTGATCGAGGAGCCGCCGATCCCCATGCAGATCGAGCCGATCTGCAGATAGGACTTGCCCCGCATCGTGACGGCGGCAACCGCGGCGCGGGCAAAGCGCAGCAGCTTCTCCTTCACGTCGTCGGGAATGACGGTGTCGTCGGCATCCTGAACGTCGCGGCCGTAGATGCCGAAGGCGGGAAGTCCCTTCTGGGCATGGGTGGCAAGCACCGAGGCAAGATAAACGGCTCCGGGACGTTCGGTGGCATTGAAGCCCCATACCCCCTTGACGGTCATCGGATCCATGTCCATCGTCTCGGCACCGTAGCACCAGCAGGGCGTTACCGACAGGGTGATCGAAACACCGGCGCGGCGGAACTGCTCGGCGCAGGCCGCGGCCTCCGCAACCCGCCCGATCGAGGTGTCGGAGAGAATGACCCTGACCGGCTCGCCGTTAGAATAGCGGAGGTTCTCCTCAATCAGCGCCTTCGCCGCCTTCGCCATGCTGAGGGTCTGCTCCTCAAGCGATTCCCGTACCTTCAGCGGGCCCCGACGCCCGTCGATGATGGGGCGGATGCCGATTACCGGATAGTCTCCGATCAGTCTGTTTTCTGCCATATGCGTGATCCTCCTTGCGGATATAGATTTCCTTTCGGTACTATCATTATATCACTTGCTTTTTGTCCTTTACTTGTGGTATAATTGACTAAAAGTATAACGATATTCAGATGAGAAGAGGAATCGGCGCGCCCCGGCACCAAGCCTAACTCCCCGCAACAAAAGTTTTGGGGTGTAGGCTTTTTCCCAAAGCCCTTGCGCGTTTTCCCCCCGCACACAAGGGCGACCCGCCGCACGTTCCCCCGCCGTTCAAGCGTGGTTCGCGGCATAACCGCCCGCGCCGCCGACTTAAGGATGTCCCCCCAAGATAAAAGTTTTTGGGGGTGCAGGGGGCTTTTTCCAAAAAGCCCCCTGCGCGTTCCCCCTGCAGGAAAGGAGAGATGAAATGAAATACGGTGACCTGATGGAGCTGAAGGAACGGGGCACGCCCGATTTTCCCGTAGAGCTGTACCGGATCGATCAAAATCACTCACGATATATCATGCCGTTTCATTGGCATTCGGACTTTGAGATCATACGGGTCGAGGAGGGGGAGTTCACCGTCATGGTGGAGGAGCAGGAGTACCGCGCCCTCCCGGGCGATGTCCTGCTCATCAATTCCGGCATGATACACGGAGGCGTCCCGAAGGACAGTGTCTATCACTGCGTGGTCTTCGATCCCGCCGTCCTGATGGGACAGAACAGCCCGTCGAATGAGCTGAGGCGGATCGTGGGAGGCGGACGGTTTTCGGCAGGATGCTTCTTCCCGAAGGGATCGGGGCGGATCAACTTCTATACCGACCGGCTGATGCAGGCGCTGGGCGAGAAACGGGAGGGATGGCGGCTGGTGTCGATGGGATTGCTCTATCTGCTTTTCGGGGAGATGGCCTCCGGCGGAATGTCCCTTTCCCTCCCGTCGGAAGGATATGCGGCAGATGCCAAGATGAAGGCGGTGCTGCGATGGATCGAGGAGCATTATCATGAGCCGGTCACCCTGCGGCAGCTTTCGGGGATCGCGGGAATGAATCCGGGCTATTTCTGCGAGTTTTTCAAGCGATATACCAACAGAAGTCCCATCGCTTACCTGAATATGTACCGCATCGACAGCGCTTGCCGCCTCTTCTGCGTGACGGGCTGCTCGGTGACGGAGGCGGCGTTCTCCTGCGGCTTCAATGATCTGAGCTATTTCGTCAAGACCTTCCGGAAATACAAGGGCGTCACCCCGAAGGAGTACAGGAGCGAATACTATCGCCCGCGCAGCTGGGAATATTCATAAAAAGTTTACAAAACAATCCGAACAGTCGTTTGAAAAGAGCGGCGATCTGTGGTATGATAAAATAAGGAGAAAATTCCGAGGGAAGGGACGGAGAAGCATGAGAGCATCGCAGTATAACGAAAAGGAAAAGGCGATCTACGAGTATATCAGCAGTACCCTCCGGACGGAAGGGTATTCCCCGACGGTGCGGGATATTCAGAATGCCATCGGGATCAAAAGCACCTCGACGGTCCACGCATACCTGAACCGGCTGGCGGAAAAGGGACTGATCCGCAAGGAGGCGGGGAAGTGCCGCACGCTCCATACCGGGGAAAAACGAGAGACGAGGCGGACGGTACGGGTGCCGCTGCTGGGCAGCGTGCGGGCGGGACAGCCGATTTTGGCGGTGGAAAACTACGAGGGATATATCGATTTTCCGCTGATGCACCGCTCCTACCCGGAAAACGAGCTGTTCGCGCTCCGGGTGACCGGCGACAGTATGATCGAGGCAGGGATCCTCGACGGCGATGTGCTGGTCGTGAAAAAGGAGAATTATGCCGAAAACGGCGAGATCGTCGTGGCACTGGTGGAGGACAGCGCAACCGTCAAGACGTTCTATAAGGAAAACGGACATTTCAGGCTTCAGCCGGAGAACGCCGCTCTGAAGCCGATCCTCGTCGACGAGGTCTTTATTCTTGGAAAGGTAATTGCCAATCTGCGTTTCTATTGACGCCGGCAGCAAAACCATGCAGTATTTAACCGAAACGCGGTTCCGACGCAGGGCCGCAGGCATCGCGCTCCTCTGCTGTACGGGGCTTCAGCTCCTCAGCGTTATCATACGCTATATCTATCAGTATTCGATCAGCGGCAATATACGCTTCGGCGCGTGGGGCAGCATGATCGGGATCGCCGGGGAGTTCATCGGCTACCTGGGGGTCTTTTCCGGCTACGCGGTGATCGCGTATCTCGTCTTTCTGTACGGCCTGCGGCGGGGCGGGGAATGGATGCTGGCGCTGACGGCCGCCTACGGGCTGATCTGGTTCCTGGTCTTCTTTATCGGGGATATTCTCTTCGGCCTGCTCGCGTCGATGCTGCTGGCGGGAGGGCTGGCGGCGGTCTTTCTGATCTGGACCAAGGGCTGCCGCGGCATACAGGGGATGATCTTCGCCACCATGCTGATCCCCTATGCGGGCGCTGTCGTTATCCTCTTCTCTACCAGCGTCGTCAGCGTCGAGGCGCTCCTGCTCAACGCCGTGTACGGGTTTTTGAATCTGTCGACCGATTTCCTCGTTGTGCTGTATATCGCGCGGATCGCAGACGCGTTCCGGCAGAAGGCGATCCGGCGGGGAGAGGGTGCGGCCGATATTTCCCTTGAGGGGAGGCTGCTGCCGGGGAAGAATCCGGTGCTGCGCTCCTTCCTTGCCGCCGATCTCCTTTACAGCGCCGTAGGCCTTGTCAACGCCGTGATCGAAACCGTCGATCAGGTGAGGGAATACGGCGCGCCGGTCAATGCGCAGGAATGGGTGACGATGCTGGCGCCGTATCTGACGATCGTCGTTTATTTCGTCGTCGGATATGCGGTGATGGTTTTCGTGGCAATGAAGATGGAGGCGGCTTTTATCGCTTCGGAGGATGAGGCGGAGATCATCGGCCGCACGGGACGCCGCGCGTAAGCCCCGCGCCGCAAACTCATTCTCATATCCCCCGGACAAAAGTTTTGGGGGTGCGGCGTTCCCCGCCGTACAAGGGCATCCGCCGCGCGTCCCCCCGCACCGCAAACTCATGCCCATATCCCCCGGACAAAAGTTTTAGGGGGGTGCAGGGGGCTTTTTTGGGGAAGCCCCCTGCGTCGTATCCCCCAAACGCAGGATCAGCAAAAGAAAGGCAAATGCAGCAATGACAGACGGAATTCTGATACTGAATAAGCCGCAGGGCATCACCTCGCACGACGCGGTGGCTGCCGTGAGAAGACTGTACCGCACACGACAGGTGGGGCATACCGGCACGCTTGATCCGATGGCGACAGGAGTGCTGTGCCTGTTGATCGGACGGGCGGTCAAGGCCAGCGAGTATGCTGCCGACCATGATAAGGAATATCGCGCGGGGCTTCGGCTGGGCATCGTGACGGATACCGGCGACGTGACGGGCAGGGTGATCCGTACCGCCGGATCCCTCCCTTCCGCGGAGCGGGTTGCAGAGATCGTGACCTCATTTCTGGGAGAGCAGAGCCAGATCCCGCCGATGTACAGCGCACTCAAGGTGGGAGGGGAAAAGCTGTGCGACCTGGCAAGGAAGGGGATCACCGTGGAGCGGGAGGCAAGGGCGATCTGCATACGATCCATCGGATGCGAGCCGGTCTGCCCGGAGAAGGGGGAGTATCGCCTGACCCTGCAATGCTCGAAGGGGACATATGTCAGAACGCTGTGCGAGGATATCGGACAGGCGCTGGGCTGCGGCGGAACGATGTCGTCGCTGGTCAGACTCTCGGCAGGAGGCTTTTCCCTTGCGCAGAGCCACAGCTTAGAGGAGCTGGAGGCGATGACGCAGGAGGAGAGGGAGGGCGTGCTGCTTGAGACAGAGCAGCTCTTCTCGGCGCTCCCGATCGTGCGGCTGCCGGCATTTTTCGCAAGGCTGGCGCTGGCGGGCAATGAGATCTATCTGAAAAAACTGGGAATCGAGGCGGAAGAGGGTCAGCGCGTCAGACTGTATGACGACAGCTTCTTCTCGCTCGGAGAGGTCCGCGCGTTCCCCGACGGCGCGGCGATAAAGCCGATCAAGAAATTCCGAATGTAGGAAGCGGACGCGACGCCTCGCTGCGTGAAGACATACCGGACTGACCCCGCATCCCGAAGGCGAAGGCTTTGGGCGTGCGGAGGCTTTTTGCAAAATGCTCCCCTGCGCGTCTCCCCGCCGCACAAGGGCGTCCCGCCGCGCGTTCCCCCGCACCGCAAACCCACGCCCATATCCCCCGGACAAAAGTTTTGGGGGTGTGGCGTTCCCCGCCGCACAAGGGCGTCCCGCCGCGCGTTCCCCCGCACCGCAAACCCACGCCCATATCCCCCGGACAAAAGTTTTGGGCGTGCGGGGGCATTTAGCAAAATGCTCCCTTGCGTCGTATTCCCTGCGTTCGCGATACAACCCGCTTTTTAATACAATTTTTACGGTAAAGCGTGCGCCTTTTTCCCATTTTAATCCGAAGGGAGGTATCATGGAAGGCAAAGGAGGGATGCGGATATGGCAGGAATACGCCGAGTCATACATCAATGTGGCAGCCGCTTTGACCGGTACGCGGCGGCATTTACCGCAAGGCATCCTCGGATCGCCTTCGTGATCATGTTCATCGCAGTGCCGATGTTTATTCTGACCGTGGTGGTGGGATGCACCTCCGCCGTCGTGCTGCCGCTGGCATGGCTGATGGGATGGCTGATGGGATGGCTGTGAGGCGTCTTAATACGATCTTAATATAAAACGACATTTGTTTATGCGGTTTTAATGCCGGGAAAGATAAAATGAAGTCAGTACCGTAAGAGGACGGTGGCTGAAAAATGGAAGATGTGCGGCAGAGCAGCCCGGTAAGGGGGCGGCTGAAGATCTTTTTCGGATATGCGCCGGGCGTGGGGAAGACCTATGCCATGCTGAAGGCGGGGCAGGCGGCGAAGAGAAGGGGCGTCGATACCGTTGTCGGATGCGCGGAGGCGCACGGATGTCCCTCGACTGCCGCGCTGCTGCGAGGGCTGGAGAGACTGCCGTCCGCAGAGACGGGGGAGCTTGATCCCGACGCCGCGCTGAAGAGAAGACCGGAGCTGCTGCTGGTCGATGAGCTTGCCCACCGGAACCGGGAGGGGAGCCGCCACGCCATGCGGTGGCAGGATGTCAAGGAGCTGCTCGCCGCAGGCATCGATGTCTGTACGACGGTCAATGTGCGAAGCATCGAGAGCCTGCATGATATCGTCGCCGCCGTGACGGGGCGGGAGGATGAGGATCGCATCCCCGATTCTATGTTTGACGGCGCGGAGCAGGTCGAGCTTGTGGATATCGAGCCGGAGGAGCTGGTGGAGAGAAGAGTGGGCGCAGGCGCGGAGGGCGGCGCGGAGGAGCTGGGAAGGCTGACGGCTCTGCGGGAAATCGCGCTGCGGCGTTGCGCCGACCGGATCAATCTGCTGGCGGAGAATAACGGCGCGGGACGGGGATATCGAACCGACGAGCATATCCTCGTCTGCCTCTCGCCGGCCCCCTCAAACGCCGTCATTATCCGAACGGCGGCGAGAATGGCGGCGGCATTTCGGGGAACCTTTACCGCGGTCTTCGTCGAGACCTCCGCACACGCCTCGATGCGGCGGGAGGATCGGGCGAGGCTGCAGGAGCATATGCGGCTGGCAGAGAGGCTCGGCGCCCGGATCGAGACGGTGTACGGCGAGGATATCCCCCTCCAGATCGCGGAATTTGCACGATTGTCGGGGGTTACCAGGCTCGTCATCGGCAGAAGCACAACGGTCAGACGCCGCCTCTTTGCCAGACAGACCCTCACCGAGCGGCTGATCGCCAATGCCCCGGGGCTTGATGTGCATATCATCCCCGATCCCTCCCCCGATGCCTCCCCGTATCGGGAGCGCAAGCCGGGCAGACGGGAGGCGGTGGTCTTTTCGGCGCTGGATATCCTGCGGTGCATTGCGATTCTGACGGTGTGCAGCCTGATCGGCTTCCTCTTCCGATGGCTGGACTTCGATGAGGCGAATATCATCACCGTCTATGTGCTGGGCGTGCTGGTGGCGTCGGTGGTGACAAAGCATCAGATCTACAGCCTGATCGCCTCGATCGTCAGCGTGCTGGTCTTCAATTTCCTCTTCACGGAGCCGCGCTTTACCTTCCATGCCTACGGACACGGATACCCCGTCACCTTTGTGATCATGTTTGTCGCCGCATTCCTGACAGGCTCCCTTGCCATCCGACTGAAGGAGCATGCCAAGCTGTCGGCGCAGGCGGCCTTCCGGACGGGGCTGCTGTTCGATACCAACCGCCTGCTGCAAAAGGCAAGGGGACGGGAGGAGATCCTGTCGGCGGCCTGCAGCCAGCTCGTCAAGCTGCTCGGAAGGGATATCGTCTTCTATCCCTCGGAGGGAGGAAGCCCCGGCGAGCCGCGCCTCTTCCCTGCGGAGGGAAGCAGGGCGGAGGAGGGGCTGATCTCGGAGCGGGAGCGGGAGGTCGCCGCATGGACGATGAAAAATAACCGGCAGGCAGGCGCGACGACCGATACCTTTTCGGAGGCGCGATGCCTTTATCTGGCGGTCCGGGTCGGCAGCAGCGTCTACGGCGCGGTGGGCGTCGCCATCGACGGACAGCCCCCCGATGCGTTCGGTAGGAGCGTCATGCTCTCGATCCTGGGAGAATGCGCGCTGGCGCTTGAGAACGAGAAGAACGCGAGAGAGAAGGAGGAGGCGGCGGTGCTGGCGAAGAACGAACAGCTCAGAGCCGATCTGCTCCGCACGATCTCCCATGACCTGCGAACCCCGCTGACCTCGATCTCCGGCAATGCCAGCAACCTCCTCTCAAACGGGGAATCCTTCGATCCCGAAACCAAAAAGCAGCTCTATGCCGATATCTACGACGATTCGATGTGGCTGATCAACCTCGTCGAGAATCTGCTGGCGGTCACGCGGATCGACCGTCAGGTCAGCAGCGGGCAGATCGATCTCAAGATGTCGGAGAATCTGATCGACGAGGTGATCGACGAGGCGCTGCACCATATCAGCCGCAAGAGCGCGGAGCATCGTATCCGCGTCGAGCGGGGAGAGGAACTGCTGCTGGCGAGGATGGATGCCAGACTGATCGTGCAGGTGGTGATCAACCTCGTCGATAACGCCGTCAAATATACCCCCGTCGGCTCGGAGATCGTCATCGGCGTGCAGAAGCAGGGGGATCGGGTGCTGGTCAGCGTCTCAGACGACGGACCCGGGATTCCCGACGAAAAAAAGGCGAGGATCTTCGATATGTTCTACAGCGGCGCAAACCGGGTGGCGGACAGCCGCCGCAGCATCGGGCTGGGGCTGTCGCTCTGCCGCTCCATCATCAGCGCCCACGGCGGGGAGATCACGGTTTCGGATAACAGCCCCCACGGGGCGGTGTTTACCTTCAGCCTGCCGGCGGCGGACGTCAGACTCCGTGAGTAATGCCATGCCCCCGATCATTTTCCATACAGGGAGGATTTCATGATGAATAAACCGCTGATTCTGGTAGTGGAGGACGATAGCTCGGTCAGAAATCTCATGACCACAACGCTGAAGGCACACGATTACCGCTATCTGACCGCGCCGAGCGGACAGGCGGCGATCCTGGAGGCCTCCTCCCATAATCCCGATATCGTCCTGCTCGATCTCGGTCTTCCCGATATCGACGGGGTGGAGATTATCAGACGGATCAGAAGCTGGTCGAATATGCCGATCATCGTCATCAGCGCAAGAAGCGAGGATGCCGACAAGATCGAGGCGCTCGACGCGGGAGCGGACGACTATCTCACCAAGCCCTTCTCGGTGGAGGAGCTGCTGGCCAGACTCCGGGTGACAAGGCGGCGGCTCGGGATGATGTCGGGGGAGACGACGGTTGAGACGTCGGTCTTCACAAACGGCCAGCTCCGCGTCGATTACGCAGCGGGGTGCGCCTATCTCGGCGGGGAGGAGCTGCATCTGACGCCGATCGAATATAAGCTGCTCTGCCTCCTCTGCCGCAACGTCGGCAAGGTGCTGACCCATACCTTCCTGACGAAAAATATCTGGGGAAGCAGCTGGGAGAACGATATTGCCTCGCTCCGCGTCTTTATGGCGACCCTACGCCGGAAGCTGGAGAAGGACCCCTCTTCCCCCCAATATATCCAGACACATATCGGGGTCGGCTATCGGATGATGAAGCTCGACTGACCCGATGCAAAAAAAAGGCTTCCCCGCAGGGACGTGCGGGGAAGCCTTTTCGGTATGATTCAGTTCAGCGGCTCGAAATCCTCCGCCCCGTGCTTGCAGAGGGGGCAGATGAAATCGGCGGGGAGGGTATCGCCCTCGTAGATGTAGCCGCAGATCTTGCAGACGAAGCCGCCCTTGCGGTCGTCGGCAGCGACGGGCTTCGGCTTGATGTGCTTGAAGTAGTAATCGTAGGTGGCGGAGGGGCGGTCGGAGAGGCGGAAGGCCTCGGTCACCTCCGCGAGGAAGAGGGTGTGCGTGCCGCAGTCGACGGTCTTGACGACCTTGCCCGACAGGACGGCGTTTGTGTGGCCGTCAAGGTAGCGCACGCCGTTTGCGGCGGCGGGATAGTCGCGGTCCGAGAACTTATCGGCGTCGCGTCCGCTGACAAAGCCGAACTGCTTGAAGAGGGAGAAGGGCGCGTCCTCGGTGAGGACAGAGAGATTGAAGACGCCGGTGCGGAGGATCATGTCGTGGGTCAGATTACCCTTGTTGACGGTGACGGAGATCTGCTTCGGGGTGTCGGTTACCATCTGTGCGGTGTTGATAATGCAGCCGTTGTCCTTGCCGTTCTCGGAGGCGGACAGGACAAAGATCCCGTAGGAGAGACGGAAGAGGGCGTCGTTGTCGACGGAAGCGACCGAGGGCTGCGCGAAGCTCTTCTTCGGGAAGGTGTCGGCAATCGCCTCGGCCAGCTCGGTCAGCCGGGCGGCGGAGTCGTCGTTGAGGGCGGAGCGGACGGTGACCGTTTCCCCCACAAAGTCGATCTTGCGGCAGGAGGAGAGGATCTCCTTCATCAGACTGCCGCTGGTGGGCGCCCAGGAGCCGTTTTCGATCAGGGCGACGGTGCGGTTCTGAATGTTATGGGAGGCCAGATCGCGCAGCAGCTCGTCCATTGTGACGAAAACGCCGGCGTTGTAGGTGGTGGAGGCGAAGACGAGATGGCTGAAGCGGAAGGCGGCGGCAATGATCTCGGAGGCAGGGGTGACCGATACGTCGTACATGACGGTGCGGATGCCCTTTTCCCGGAGCATGACGGAGAGGACGGTGGCGGCGTTCTCGGTGTTGCCGTAGACGGAGGCGTAGGCGATCAGCACGCCGTTCTCCTCCGGCTGATAGGCGCTCCAGAGGCGGTATTTCTGAATGTAATCCCCGATATTGCTTCTCCAGACAAAGCCGTGCAGCGGGCAGAGCATTCTGATCTCCAGCGAGGAGGCCTTCTTCAGCAGCGTCGTGACCTGCTGGCCATATTTTCCGACGATATTGCAGTAGTAGCGCCGCGCCTCCGACAGATAATCCCCGAAGAAATCGACCTCGTCTGCAAAAAGCGCGCCGTTGAGCGCCCCGAAGGTGCCGAAGGCGTCGGCGGAGAAGAGGATGCCGTCGGTGAGATCGAAGGTGACCATGACCTCCGGCCAATGCACCATCGGCGCCATGACGAAGGTCAGCTCGTGGCGGCCGGTGTTGAGGCGGCTTCCCTCCGAGACGAGGTATGTCTCAAACGGGCAGCCGAAGAACTGCTGCATCATCGCCTGCGTTTTGGCGTTGCAGACGACGGTGATGCCGGGGTAGCGGAGGACCAGCTCGTGCAGCGTCGCGGAGTGATCGGGCTCCATGTGCTGGACGATGACGTAGTCGAGGCTGCGTCCCGCCAGCGCGTGCTCGAGATTTTCGAAAAACTGCCGGGAGACGGCCTTGTCGACCGTGTCAAAAAGCACCGTCGTCTCGTCGGTGAGGAGATAGGCGTTATAGGACACCCCGTCCGGCACAGAGTAAACGCCCTCGAACATGGCAAGACGTCGGTCGTCTGCTCCCACCCAGGTAAGATCGTCGGTTATTTTTCTTGTGCAGTACATAGTTGGCACCCCTTCGGAAATCGTTTTTTCTATTATACCCTTCTTTGAAGAAAAAATATGTTGGAAATACAACGGTTTTGCTTTTATTTTGGCGAACAGCTCCTGTTTCGCGCCTTGAAGCGCCGTGGAAGCTCCCGCCCGCCGAGCGGCTCACCTGCCTTGCGGCGGCAAACAAAGCGACCGCTTCCCCGCCCGCACTCTTGCCCGTCGTTTTGCGATCTCCTTCGCGCAGCCTTCGCCCGCCGAGCAGACTGTTTTCGCCGCACTCCGTCGTGCGCCGAGCGGCTCACTTGCCTTGCGGGGCAAACAGAGCGACCGCATCCCCGCCCACGCTCTCGCCCGTCGTTTTGCGATCTCCTTCGCGCAGCCTTCGCCCGTCGAGCAGACTGTTTTCGCCGCGCTCCGTCGCGCGCCGAGCGGCTCACTTGCCTTGCGGGGCAAACAGAGCGACCGCATCCCCGCCCACGCTCTCGCCCGTCGTTTTGCGATCTCCTTCGCGCAGCCTTCGCCCGCCGAGCAGACTGTTTTCGCCGCGCTCCGTCGCGCGCCGATCGGGAAACTGAAAAACGGAAAACCGATGTTCTCGGTTTTCCGTTTCGGTCAGAAGAGCGGCTCGGTGTCGCTCTCCCGCTCAAGCTCCTTGCCGCCGCAGCAGACCTGCCGCAGACTGAAGTCCTTGTTCAGGACCAGGAAATCGGCGCGTTTGCCCGGCGCGATGCTCCCGACATCGGAGAGCCCCAGCAGAGCCGCGGGATTGGCGGTCGCACAGGGGACGGCGCCGGCGAAGGGAATGCCGCGGAAGCTCGCATAGTTCCCGATCGCGTCGAGCAGCTCCAGGGTGCTGCCGGCGATCGCCCCCTCCTCGGTATAGGCCCGTCCTCCCGACAGACGAACCGGATTCCCGGCGATGAAATACTCCCCGTCGGGGCAGCCGGTCCCTTCCATCGAATCGGTCACCAGAATCACCCGATCGGGCGATTTGATCCGCCCGATCAGCGCGACGGTCTCGGGCGCAAGGTGGAAGCCGTCGCAGATGATCTCGGTATAGGCGTCGCTCAGCAGCCCCGCCGCCGCCGCGCCCCCCGCCCGATGATGAAGCGGCGGCATGGTGTTGAACAGATGGGTGAAGGAGCGGACGCCTTGCTCCGCCAGCCGCGAAGCGGTTTCGTAATCGGCATCGCTGTGTCCGAGGGAGGCGGTCGCGCCGCAGGATAACAGCGCCGACAGGAAGCGCCCGTCCCCGTCCAGCTCAAAGGCGGCGGTGAAATGCAGCTTCATGCCGCCGGCGCGCTCCGCAAAAAGCGGAATCTCCTCCGCCGACAGGGGCGCCAGCAGCGCGGGATGATGTGCCCCGCGGCGCGCGGGGTTCAGATATCGCCCCTCGATATGGACGGCGCGGAAGCCCGCCTCCTTCACCCGCGAGACCGCATCCAGCATCTCGGTCAGACGGCCGGAGGCCAGCGTCGGAACGACGGTGGTGACCCCCTTCGCCGCATACTGCCTCTTCATTTCCCGCATCTGCGCGACATCCGCCGTGAGAAAATCAAAGCCGCCGCGTCCGTGGGTGTGCAGATCGATCAGACCCGGCAGAACCGGCGCACCGCCGAGATCGACGGCGTTGTCGTATTCCCGAAGCTCGGCAAAGCGCCCCCCTTCGACCGTGAAGCCGCCCTCACGGAAGCAGCGCGCCTTCCCGTCGTACAGAAGAGCGTTGCGGAAACGCAGGGCGCTCATTCGACCGTCACCGCCCCGGGATGCTTCCGCAGGATCTCCTCTCCTGCTTCCCGGTCGACAACAACGGTCACCTTGTCGGAGACGAGCTGAAGGACGGAGGCGGGAACCTCCGGCGTCACCGCCCCGAAGAGCGCCTTCTCGAGAATGCCGGCTTTGCCGGAGCCGTTTGCGAGGAGCAGAATGCGGCCGGCGTTGAGAATCGTCCGACATCCCATCGAATAGGCGTATTCCGGCACCGCCTCCGGCGAGGAGAAGAAGCGGGAGTTGGCCTCGACGGTGCTGTCGGTCAACCGGATCTTCACCGTTCCGACCGAGAAGGCGTCGCTCGGCTCGTTGAAGCCGATGTGACCGTCATGCCCGATGCCGAGCAGCTGCAGATCGATCCCGCCGAGCGATTCGATCAGCCTGTCGTAGCGGGCGGTCTCGGCGGCGGCGTCGGGATTGCTTCCGTCGGGCAGATGGACGTTTTCCTTCGGAATGTCAACCCGGTCGAAGAGGTTGCGGTGCATGAAATAGGAGTAGCTCTGCTCGTCATCGGGGGTCAGACCGCAGTATTCGTCGAGATTGACGGTTCGGATCGAGCGGAAGCTGATCTGCTTCCCGGCGCAGCGCTTTACCAGCTCGGCATAGAGCCCGAGGGGCGTTGAGCCGGTGGCAAGCCCCAGTACCGAGTCGGGCTTGAGGGTGATCTGCGCTGCCATGAAATCGGCGGCGCGGCGGCTCATATCCTGATAGGTTTTGCAAATGTGAATGGTCATATCGGTCATCCCTTTCGATTCGTGTTGATCCCCGCGAAGCAGTCGCGGGAGGAGCGGAGAGAAAAGCGGTACATTCGCCCATGCCCAACGCCCCAAGTCAAAAGTTTTGGGGGCGCAGGGGGGCTTTTAACAAAAAGCCCCTTTGAATCGCATCCCCATGCGCACGTCGGCAGTGTGCGGCACATCCCCCGCGCCGCAAACCCATGCCCAACGCCCCAAGGCAAAAGTTTTTGGGGGGTGCAGGGGGCTTTTTACAAAAAGCCCCCTTGCATCGTATCCCCATGCCGTGCGTCCCCTGCGTTCAGCCCTCCGGCTGCCGCCGCGCCGATAATGCCGGCGTCGTTTCCGAGGGAAGCCGCCACAATGCGCGTGGCGGAGTTTTCAGGGGCGCAGAGGAGGCCGGCGGTTTTGGCGCGGAGAGGCGCAAGGAGCGTTTCCCCTTCGCGACTGATCCCGCCGCCGATGCACAGGATCTCGGGCTGAAGCAGATTGATCAGATTCGAGACGCCGGTCGCCAGATCGAGGATGAATTCCTCCACGACGGCAGACGCTACGGGATCCCCAAGACGCATTGCGTCGAAGGCGGTTTTGCCGTTGACGAGAGAGGTGCTGCGCGCTGCCTCCCAAAGAAGGCTGTCGGGGTTGTTTTCCATCGCGCGGATCGTGCTGCCGATCAGAGCGGTTGCCGAGCAATAGGCTTCCAGACAGCCGCGCTTGCCGCAGGCGCAGCGACGACCGCCGGCATGGGTGATGATGTGGCCGACCTCCCCGGCGCCTCCGGCGCAGCCCTCCAGGATCCTGCCGTCCAAAACGATTCCGCCGCCCACTCCCGTTCCGAGGGTAACGGCGACAAGGGAGCGGCAGCCCTGCCCACAGCCGGCGACAAGCTCCCCGTAGGCGGCGGCGTTGCCGTCGTTGCGGAGGGTAACGGGCTTGCCGAGCAGACGTGACATCAGTAAAACGAGCGGCGCGTTGCGGAAGCCGAGATTGTCGGCGCGGAGGACGACGCCCCCTGAGATGATCCCGGGTGATCCGATCCCCACCGAGAGGATGTCCTCTTCCGGGGACAGCCCCCCCGCCTCCCGGCAAAGCCTGCGGCAAAGATCCGCCATGTCGCGGCAGACCTCCTCCGCCGGGCGGGGGGCTTTGGTGGGGACGGAGGCCTTTGCGATCAGGGAAAGACTGTCGTCGAGAATGCCGGCGGCGATATTGGTGCCGCCGAGATCGATTCCGATTCTGTACCGTCCCATAACGTCTCCTTTCGGGATTTCGATTTTATCGGGTTTCCCTCTATTATCATAGCACGTCCTCTTGATTTTTTCTATGGAAAATAGTATAATGATATGGAAAAACGAACATTTTGCACTTTTTTACATCAAAAAAGGAGGGATCATCATGGCGACAGCCGCCGAGACCGAAAAAATCCTGCGGGATCTGTATCTGATCTCCGGCCTCCGTATTTCGCTTCACGATACCGAGTTCAACGAAACCGCCGCCTATCCCGAAGGGGTCTCCGGCTTCTGTGAGCTGGTGCAGCGGAATCCGAAGGCGAGGATGCATTGCCTGTTCACCGACCGCGATGCCTTTGAGCGGGTGCGCCACGCCGGTCGGAGCTATCTCTACAAATGCCGCTTCGGGCTGTACGAGGCGGCCTGCCCCCTCTATCGGAACGGCATGATCGCCGGTTATCTGATGATGGGGCAGGCGCTGGAGGAGGGGACGGGCGACGTCGCGCTGGCGGAGGCGCTGCCCTATGTCGGGGATCGGGAGGAGCTGGAACGGCGGATCGCCTCGCTCCCCCCCGTCAGCGCCGAAAAGCTGCGCGCGCTGGCCGACACCGTTGCCCTCTGCGCCGAACGCCTCACCGAAAGCGCCTCCGTCGGAGCGCCTCCTCCCGATCTGGCCGCCGCCGTCGTCGGTTACATCAATCGCAATATCGGCAGCCGTCTGACGCTTCAGCGCCTCTGCGATGCCTTCCACTGCAGCAAATCCACGCTGACCAAGCTCTTCCGCCGCTCCTGCGGGGTCTCGGTCAACGAATACATTACGGCTCGCCGCATTGATATCGCCAAAGAGCTTCTCCGCTACACGGAGCTTCCGGTCGGCAGAATCTCCGACAAGTGCGGCTTCTCCGATCCCCTCTATTTCTCCCGCTGCTTTTCTTCCCGTGTCGGGCTCTCGCCTCTGCAGTTCCGGAAAAATCCCGTTAAACATTGAGGGAAGGCTGGGGGACGACGCAGGGTGGGCTTCCCCAAAAAAAAGCCCCCTGCACCCCAAAACTTTTGTCCGGGGAGCATGGGTTTGCGGCTTGAGGGGAGGTACAGCGAACGGTGCTTGTGCGGCGGGAGGTTCTACTCCGCGAGGCGCATGATGCCTTTTTCATCGACGATCTCGATACTGCCCCGCGAGAGCCTGACCAGTCCCTCGCTTCTGAAATAGCGGAGCAGCCGCGTGACGACCTCCCGCGCCGTACCGAGGTGGGAGGCGATCTGCTCATGGGTACATTTCAGCACCGTCGAGTTTTCCAGCCCGCTTTCCTCCAGCAGGAAGGCCGCCAATCTTTTATCGAGGCTTTTCCACATGATCTGTTCAATCAGCCACATGACCTCGCTGAAGCGGCTTCCCATCAGCTCGTTCGTATAGTTGGCGACGGCGACGGAGCTTTCGGTGAGGCTCTGATAGACATCGAGGGGGATCACCCAGACCTCGCTGTCCTTTTCCGCGGCGACCGACAGATCGAACTGCAGGCTTCTGAACATACAGGAGGCGGAAAAGAGGCAGATATCCCGCTCCAGCAGGCGATACAGGGTGATCTCCCGCCCTTCCTCCGAGGCGATATAGGCGCGCAGCTGTCCCGATCGCAGCAGCAAAAGCCCCATACAGTCGGAATGCCCGTCGCGTATGACGGTCCCCGCGGGGATCTGTTTGATAAAGGAATGCTCCGTCAGCATGGTGCGCTCCGCCTCGGTCAGCCGGTTCCAGATCGGAAAATATTCGGATATCTCCATCGTGCCCTCCTTCCGCGCCGCGGCGCGTTCTTCTCTTTACAGGATATCACAAGAATCCGCATCTGTCAAGGCAGGGAGCGAGCTGCCGTGGAGGACGCCCGCACCCGAACGCTTTTGTCGGGGACGACGCAGGGGGCTTTTTGGGGAAAGCCCCTGCACCCCCCGAAACCTTTAACCGGGGGAAGAGGCATGGGACGGCGGCGCGCCTACTTCTTGACAGGAGGAGTCGTTTCGGCTATAATGGAAGGGATGCGCCGTCGGCGGCCGGAAGACGGGACGGCGTCAAGGAGGAAACCATGCTGTTATCGCTTTTTTCGGTATTTTTCAGGATCGGGCTCTTTACCTTCGGGGGAGGCTATGCCATGATCGCGCAGATCCGCGAGGAGATCGTGGAGAAGAGGAAGTGGCTGACCGAGGGGGAGCTGACCGAGATCATCGCCATTGCCGAATCGACCCCCGGTCCGCTGGCGATCAATCTTGCGACCTACGTCGGCTACAAGCACGGGAAGGTGCGGGGCAGTCTGGCGGCGACGGTCGGGGTGGTGATCCCCTCCCTCGTTATCCTCTATCTGATCTCCCTGTTTCTCGACTCCTTCATGGAGAACCGCTATGTAGCCTATGCCTTTACCGGCATCAAGTGCGCCGTCGCCTTTCTGATCCTCAAGGCGGGGCTGGATATGCTCCCGACCCTGGAACGAAGGCCGGTTCCGCTGATCCTGTTTTTCACCGTATTCCTGCTGATGATCCTGTTTGAGCTTTTCTCCGTGACCTTCAGCTCGCTCCTCTTCATTCTGGGCGGCGGCCTGATCGGGATGCTGCTCTGTGCCGTCGGACGGCGGGGGGAGGGGCGGAAATGACCTGTCTGATCCTGTTTTACGAATTCTTCAAGGTCGGGCTGTTT
This sequence comes from uncultured Clostridia bacterium, assembly GCA_944384585.1. Taxonomy (GTDB): domain Bacteria; phylum Bacillota; class Clostridia; order Oscillospirales; family CAG-272; genus Colimorpha_A. Next base: position 19,539 of record CALWTY010000036.1, read on the forward strand.
TCCTTCGGCGGCGGGGCGGGGATGATCCCGCTGATCGAGGAGATGGTCACGAAGTACAGCTGGCTCTCGGAGGAGGAGTTCTACAACCTGATCGGGATCTGCGAATCGACCCCCGGTCCGATTGCCGTCAACATGGCGACCTACGTCGGGTCGACGCAGGCGGGCGCGGCGGGGAGTCTTCTCGCGACGCTGGGGGTGGTGCTGCCCTCCTTCCTGATCATTCTGCTGGTCGCCTCGGTGATGAAGAGTCTGACCGAGAACCGCTGGTTCCGCGGCTTTATGCGGGGCGTCAGCCCTGTGATCCTCGGCCTGATTTTCTCGACCGGCGCGATCCTGATGCTCAAGTCGCTCGGCTACGTCAGCCTCCGCGAGTTTCGCCCCGACATCACCTCCCTGACGATCCTCCTGCTGCTTGCCGGCTTCTTCTTTCTGCTTCCGAAGCTCACGGGGAAGAAGGTGGGGGCTGTTCCGCTGATCCTGTTTTCGGCGGCGGCGGGGATCGGGGTCTCGGTGCTGTACGAGGCGCTGGGGATCCTATCGTGACAAGATCACGGAAAATCCCGTCGATTTGGCGTATACTGATACCGTAATCCGAGAAAGGAGTTCGAAACCGTGACAAGCAAGATCTATGATACCGTGATCATCGGAGGAGGGCCCGCCGGCTGCACGGCGGCGCTGTATGCCGTGCGTGCGGGGCTTGACACCCTGATGATCGAGAAATTTTCCGCGGGCGGTCAGATGACCCAGACCCGGCAGATCGACAATTATCCCGGCTTCCCGGAGGGGGTGGACGGCTTCACCCTCGGGGATCTGATGCAGAAGGGCGCGGAGCGCTTCGGCTGCGGCGTCCTGCGGGCGGAGGTGCTTTCCGTCGGGCTTCGCACCGATCCCAAGCGGATCGTCACCGACAGCGGAGAGGTGCTGTCCCGCACCGTGATCCTTGCCACCGGCGCCGATCACCGGCATCTCGGGATCGCAGGGGAGGAGGCGCTGATCGGGCGCGGCGTCGGCTACTGTGCGGCCTGCGACGGGATGCTCTATCGCGGTAAGGTCGTGGCGGTGGTGGGGGGCGGCAATTCGGCGGCCGCCGACGCGCTGCTGCTCTCGAAGCTCTGCCGCAAGGTCTATCTGATCCACCGTCGGGACAGCCTCCGCGCTGCCCGCGTATATCATGAGCCGCTGCGGAACACCGAAAATATCGAATTCCGCTTCAACCGGCAGGTGAAGGAGCTGCTCTCGGACGGGAAGCTGACGGGGGTGGTTCTGACCGGTGGAGAGGAGGAGGAGACCCTGCCTCTTGACGGACTTTTCATCAGCATCGGAAGAAGTCCCGTAACGTCGCTCTTCCGGGGACAGCTCCCGCTGAGCGAGGACGGATATCTCATTGCCGACGAGACGACGAGAACGCCGATCGGCGGCGTGTTTGCCGTCGGAGACGTCCGCACCAAGACGGTCAGGCAGATTGTGACCGCCGCCGCCGACGGCGCGGTCGCGGTGCATTATGCGGAGGAGTATCTGGCGGGGACCTGATCCCCGCTTGCAGCGCCGGTTTGCTCATCACGCCGCCGCCTTGCTCATTCCGCTTGTCTCGCTCGATCCTCCCGTTCGCTGCCGCGCGGTTATCCCCTGTTTCCGCAGGTCACCCCGGAGCGGGCTATGCCGGGGCGATATACCGCCGCCTTTGCCCGCCGACGGAACGGGGACTATGTGGCGCATATGCCAAGCGCCCGCCCGAAAAGCGGGCGCTTTTTCACGATACCCCCTTGCATTCTCGCGGCGGATAGAGTATAATGATTTGTAAGGCTTTTTTCGGGAGGGCGGATATGGAGGAAACGGGCGCGAAGCGCTTTGCCAAGAACGACACGGGCTTTCTCTGCCGGCATTGCGGTCGGGAGGTCCTTCCGCTCGGCTACAGCTCCCGCAATCACTGTCCCTTCTGCCTCTGGTCGCTCCACCTCGATCGGAACCCCGGCGACCGCCTCAGCGACTGCGGCGGGGAAATGGAGCCGATCTTTGCCGAGCCCGATCCGCGGCGCGGCTATATCCTCACCCATCGCTGCCTGAAATGCGGCGCTGTCCGGCGCAACCGGGCCTGTCCCGACGCGCCCGTCCAGCCCGACGATATCCGCAAGATCATCGCCCTGACCGTGGGACGGCTCTGACCGATTCCCGCCCCGCCGGGACGACGGCTGTCGGGGAGCGCCCCACGCCGATCCGCCATCATACTGCCGAAGCAAGAAAGGAAGCTGCGCTATGTTCATCAATATCGGAGAAAAGATCCGCCTCCGCCGTGAGGAAAAGAAGGTCTCTCAGGACGAATTCGCCAAATACCTCGGCGTGACCTGCAAGGAGGTGCTGAAATGGGAGAACGGGGAGCTATACCCCGACTTTGAGCTGCTTCCCGTCATCGCCAACTACTTCGGCGTCTCCACCGACGAGCTGCTCTGCATGGAGATGTTCGATAACGAGGACAAGATCCGCGAGTACACCGACGGCTTTTACGAGAAGGTCTCGGCGGGCGCCATCCGCGATGCCGTGGAGACGGTGCGGGAGGGGATTCTGCATTTCCCCGACGAGTACCGGCTGAAGGTCCTGCTGATGTACGGGCTTTATCTGAGCTGCGACCGCCCCGCCGCCGTCAAGCATTATTCGAAGGAAATCCTCGAGATCGGGGAGGACATTCTCTCCCGCTGCACCGAGGATCCGATCCGCCTTGAGGCCAAGCGGCTGCTCTGTCTGCACTATTATGAGGATCTGAACGATACCGAGCGGGCGCGGGAGATCGCGATGTCCCTGCCGGGGCGGAAGATCTGCCGGGAGGATATGCTTCCGATCATCTCGGAGGGGGACGCGAAGCTGACGGCGCTTCAGGACAACATTGCCTCCTATACCTCCCTCCTCTGCTCCTCGGTCATCTCCTATGCCGAAAGCGACACCTCCCTCGGCACGCGGGAGAAGATCGAGTTCTGCGAGCTTGCCAAGCGCCTTCGCAAGCTGATCTATCCCCGTGGGGATATTTTCGAGGGCGCCTATGTCCATATGATGCTGCTGCGGGATCTTGCCGTCCTCTATATGGCGGTCGACGAGCCGGAAAAGGCGCTGGACAATCTTGAGGAGTGCGCGCAATGCGCGGCGGATTTCGACGCGCTGCCCAAGAGCATGCCCCATATTTCTCCGCTGGTGAACCGCCTCCGCTTCTCAAGACCGCAGCTTCAGATCCCGTCCAAGAACCGGAAGACGCCGCTCCGCGACATCTTTATGAATGAGATCATCGCGCTGAGCTGCTTCGAGCCGGTCAAGTATCATTCCCGCATTTCCGAGATCTGCTCGGTTTTCCGGGTCTGATCCCCTTGCGGGCGGGATGCCCCTCCGATTCTTCAAAAAACGCAGGAAACTGCGTTTTTTTGTTGGAAACGAAAACCACGCGACAGTCGCGTGGTTGAATAGAGGTTAATTTTTTATTGCTCCCGGCTGTTTTTAGACCCTCACTTCGGAACTATGTCCGCTTTTAAAAGGGAATCAGCAGCATGTTTGAAGTTCGGATAAGAGATTCAAAGCGCGGTGATGAAATTGGCGGCGAAGAAAGTTAAAGATATTGCGGCAGATTGCGGCGGATCAGAACAAGCTGTTCGTTCATGGGGCAGGGGAAACAATGTTGCGAAAGATTCGAAAGCAAGCTTCGGATATAATCCGGCCAGAGCGGCAGTCCCGTATATCGTGACGGTAAGGTTGTATATGCAGGCTATATGTTCGGAAGACACGTTCTGGCAGAGGGGCACTGTGTATCGACCGTAGGACTCAATGAAAGCGCCATAAGGAAGTATAGTATAGCGAAGATCAAGAGAAGCACGACATAGCGCTTGACAAGGTGAGCGTCAAGGAAAACGAAGAGGGCGGCAAAGGCAATCGGCTTGAGTATACGAAAGCCAGCGGCTTGAGCCGCCGGCCGGTAGGATCGGGCTTTCAGCCCTCGTGCCAACCACCCGTTTGACGGGTGGTTTTGATTCTTGTTCATTTTTGAAAGGAAGCGCGATCAGGAATTTTTCATAATGACCATTTCGATGATATCGGTACAGTTTTCGCAGGCGTCGAGGCAGTTTTCCAGCTCATCGTAGATGCCGGTCCAGGCCAGCAGAACCTTGGCGTCGACGTCCTCGCGGGTATAGAGCGCCCGCAGGCATTCGGTGTGGAGCTTATCGCCCTCGCTTTCGAGGCTGTTGACCGCCACGATATGGCGGGACAGCTCCTTGGAGGTGCGGCTCTGCTTGAACTCCGTCATGGCGTTGAGCAGCTCGCTGCAGCATTTCATGATCAGATCGGTGAAGGTGAGGGCGTCGGGGACGATTTTCGATACGTTGCACATATCGATGCGAAGCATGACGTCATCGATGGAATCGACGACGTTGTCAAGCTGATGCGCCAGCGAAGCGATATCCTCCCGCTCGATGGGAGGGAGGAATTCACGGATCAGCTTCGCCGTCATTTCATGCTTTTCGCTGTCGGCGCGATGCTCGATCTCATGCATTTCCTCCACCAGCTCGGTGATGCGGGCGCGGTCGAAATTCAGGAGCGAGCGATGCAGATGCTCGGCAGCCTGACAGGCGTTTTCCGCGACACGGATGAAGAAATCGAAATAATTGAAGTCCTTGTTTTTTTTGTTTTTGTTGAATGCCATCGTTCCGTTTCCTTTCTGTCAAAAGATCAAGCCGAACAGCTTCACTGCGAGATAGCCGAGCAGGCCGCAGCCCGGGAAGGTCAGCACCCAGGTCAGCACCATCTCCCGCACGACACCCCAGTTGACGGCGG
>CALWTY010000037.1 GCA_944384585.1 uncultured Clostridia bacterium
TTTCTCTGTAAACAGAAAAAGCCCGCGGTTTTGTTTGGGGTTCAAAACCATGGGCTGTATATTTTCCTACATATTTAATATTGGGTTTTCGCCGTCATCGAAGGTGGGGGGATTATCCTTTAGGTGCGGATACGCCGTTTGGAGCTTTTCCATCAGCTCCATGAGACCTCGATCCTGTTCGTAGGTCAGCGATTCACAGTTATCTCTTGCGAAGGCTGCACACTTGAACAGTTCCTCGGCTTCTTCTTTGGTGAACAGCTTACTGTCATCGACGAGTCCGGCACGGACGGCGAAGTTCTCTTTGGAGACGAGATAGTCGGGAGAGTAGTTGCCGTGAGCAACGTATTTGCCGCCGTCTGACTGTCGCCAGCTACAGAACATAAACCCGTGCTTTTGACTGTACATTCCGGCGAACACCACGTCGCCGTACTCGGATAACTTACGGTAGTTCTGCACGTCCTTCGGTTTCATCTGTGGAGCTGACTCGTAGAGGCCGACATACTCTCGAACGGTTTCAGCATCGTCCGTAAGGTGGGAGAATACCTCACGGGATTCGGGATCGGTGAGATCCTTGCTGTTGTAGAACATAAATCCTTCGGGGTTGATTGCGGTCAGATGGACTCCTTTGTGCGAGATGAGCAGGAGCTGGTCTGCTTCGTCATAACTTGTGATGCATCCGTAGTGCTGTGCCTTTCGCTGCATTTCTTCTTGATATATGGTCATTTTCGTTACCTCCGTTATTCTTGTGATAATAAAAAATCGGAGGACAGATCCTGTACCTCCGTAATGTTTGTCAGATAGGAAGGATCGACGATCACCTCGGATTCGTTCCTTCCGCTGAAATATGCGTATATATGCTTTTTATCGATCTGTGCTTCGTAGACCGTTCCGTTCTCGCCGAAGCGGTGGGCAAACCATTCGGCTGTTTCCTGATTCAGTGACCAGGATAACGCTTTCACACTTTTAGCATTGTGAGGGGTTACCCCTCGGTAGACGGTCACCGTGTCGTCCAATGTCTTGAACTGGATATATTCGTCTTGCTCCATAAGGTAAGTGGGATCGGCTTGCTTGAACATCCGTAGGAGCTGGTTGACGGTAACGTTTACGTCCTGGTGCGGTGCTTCTGATCTCGTCCATGCGCTGGCGAGGATTTGGGACATATCTTCTCTTGACAGACTCGGCTGTGCAAATTTCAAAAACGTCAGCGCGTAGGGCTTGGTGACCATCATATAAATCTCGTAGGCGCTGTTTGCCTTGTTGATGGACTGAGCCATTGTCTGTCGCCATCGGTTCTGTGCATCTTCTTCCATAAGGTTGATCATCGTGATGCCGCCGTTGCCATCGGGAAGGGCGGTTAGTCCGGTGTCGGTGAAGGGGTGCTTAACGATCATCGGGGAGTATGGTGTTTCGTTTATCTCTGTGGAGAGCAGAGCAAGGGCGGTTAGTTTGACCTCGGCCAAGTTCGTTTGCTTTCGCATCGTTTTCCTCCTTTCAGCGGAAATAAAAAAAGCGCATGGACTTGATTGATCCATGCGCTTGACTGCGGATATTCGGTTGTGTGAGAGTTCAACTCATTTCAGAAAGGGAAAAGTATCTTTTTCACATCTACAAAATCGCTTGCTGTTTTTTCTGACGTAGAAACGGCGAAACCCCCGATAAAATCGGGGGTTTCGGGGGCTACATCTTTTTTGTAGCCCTTTGATGGTGGAGGCGAGGGGAGTCGAACCCCTGTCCGAAAACCGATCCACCGGGCCTTCTACGAGCGTATCCGACTTCAGGATCTCCCTCCCGGCAGCGAAGGCGGCGAAGCGTCCGGGAGGCAGCTCTTTTATCCGTGGCCGTTATAAGAGCAACTGGCGGCGCACGTTCACTGCTGCATGACGCTCATTCCGAAACCGCAGTACTTTTCGGATGAACGGGCGGAACAAAGGTCCGCGGCCTGCCGTTAGGCAGCGACTAATTCAGTATTAGCGTTTAATTTTAGGCGGAACAGTTTTGAGAGATGCTCCGGCTCTGCTCGCTTACCCGACTTCAGAGTCCCCGTCGAAGCCTTTACGCCCCCATGTGGACCGCCGAATGCGGTGATGCAGGATCTGATGCGAAAATGACGCCGTGACCCCAGCCGGTCTTGCCGCCGGAACGGACGCGATCGACATAGGCCCTCCGCAAGGAGGTGTCGTAGGAAAGGGTGGCGGGATCGCCGGTATAGGGCCGGTCAAAGATCCGCCAGAAATGCGGCTGATCCTCCCCGTACTCTCCCTGCTCGAAGATGTCGAAGAAGTCCATGAAGGAGAGAATGTTGGAGTGAGGGGGCAGGAATTCCCGGTGCGCGGGATAGAGAAGCCAGGAATGGCAGACCAGTGCCTTTTCCTTTCCCGCCAGCTCCTTTTCATAAAAGGACAGCGCGCGGGAGAAGGAATCCCGGCAGAGCGACGGCAAAAGAGGCTGTCCGCTGCGGGGAATGTGCATATTCAGCACCGGGCTGTCCTCCCGCAGCTCATGTCCGTTTTTGGAATAGACGCGGGAGAAGGGTATAAGCTCAAACTGCAGCCGTCCCAGCGCAAAGCGCGTGAGGCGAAAGAAGCCTTCGAACCAGGAGCCGACAAAGGTGCCGCAGATGCCGTAGACCTCCCGGCATTCCTCAAGCTTATAGCGCAGATCGAGGATCGAATCGAGGAAAATACCGTCGGGGAGGCATTGCTCGGCGTAGCGCTCCCGCAGGCAGCGGGAAAGCGAGAGGAAAAGCAGCAGCTCCACGGTATAGGGATGCGTGCGAAGCCGGTCTGCCACCGCACGGCTGTCGGCACGGAGCGCCTCGAAGTCGCATCGGATATCCTGCCGATATCGCTGAAGCAGCGCGTTCCACACCGCCGACGAATCGGGATCCGCCTCGATTGCATCATAGAGCGACAGCAGGCAGCGGGCGTCCCGTTCGGGATAGGCGCACTCCCCGAGCAGGCGGATCAGATAATCCCTCATTCCCCGCGATCCCCCTTGACGGCCCGCTCGATATCGCGGGCGGCGGCGCGCTTGGCTTCGCTGTCGCGCTTGTCGTAGAGTTTTTTTCCGGTACACAGGGCAAGCTCCACCTTCACCCTTGAGCCGGAGAAATAAAGCGAAAGCGGCACCAGCGTATAGCCCTTCTGGCTCACCATGCCGAAGAGACGGTTGATCTCGCGGCGATGCATCAGGAGCTTCTTGACCCGAAGCGGGTCGCGGTTGAAGATGTTGCCGTGCTCGTAGGGGCTGATATGAATGCCGTAGGCAAACAGCTCCCCCTCCTCGATCCGACAGAAGGAGTCCTTCAGATTGACGGCGCCGGCGCGGAGCGACTTGACCTCAGTGCCGAAGAGCTGAATGCCTGCCTCATAGGTATCTTCCACGAAGTAATCGTGCCGCGCTTTTTTATTCTGCGCGATCAGGCGGCTCTGCCGCTTCTTTTCTGCCACTGACCCGACTCCTTTCCCAGATGGTCGATCGTGATCCTATTCTATCATATTCCGCATTGTTTGTCAATAGTCTTCCCCTGCGGCGGGGCGGCAATACGCGCACCGCCTGACGATCCTTGAAGAAGGGGACGCTGTGCGCCTTGTATTCTATTGACCGGGACGGGGAAATATGATATAATCAGATCGGAAACCTCTCCCTCCTTGTCCGGCAGCCGCCGCACACCTTCCGGGTCTTTGCGGGGCTGCCGCCGAGGGCAGTCTCCGAGCACCGCGGCCGTTCTTCCCGTCGAAGCGCCGCCGCGTTCCCGTTCCGACATCAACCGTGCCCTGCGCGGATATACGAAGGAGGTTCTTTATGGAAAGAATCCTGAAAATCATCTTCAGTCCCACGGGAGGGACGGAAAAGGTAGCCGACATTCTTTGCCGGGCATTCGGCGGCGAGACGGACACCGTCGATCTGTCGGCGCGGGAATTCGCGGGATGCGAAATCGAAGGCGGTCTGGCCGTCATCGCCATGCCCTCCTTCGGCGGGCGCGCCCCGAAGACCGCCGTTGACAGGCTGAAGCAGATCAAGGCGACCGGAACGAAGGCGGTGGCGGTCGCCGTTTACGGGAACCGGGAGCAGGAGGATACCCTGCTTGAGATTGCCGACGCCGCCGGCGAATGCGGCTTTGAGGTGATTGCCGGGATCGAGGCGATTGCCGAGCATTCCATCGCTCATCAGTACGCCGCAGGCCGCCCCGATTCCGCCGACGAAGCGGAGCTGACGGCGCTGGCACGCAGCATCCCGCTCGACCGCCCTGCCTCAAGCCCTCCCGCTCTGCCCGGCAATCGCCCCTATCGGAAGGCGGGGAGCGGGCTTGTCCCGAAGGCATCCGCCGCCTGTACCGCCTGTCGGCTCTGCGCTACGCGCTGCCCGGTCGGCGCGATCGATGCCGCCTTGCCCCGAAAGACCGACAAGCATCTCTGCATCCACTGTATGCGCTGCGTTTCGATCTGCCCGGTGCAGGCCAGAGGCGTCAGCGGCGCGGCCGTCGCGCTGGTCGGCGCCGCGCTGAAGAAGGCCTGCGGCAAGCGGAAGGAAAACCGCCTCTTTCTCTGAATCGCCGCATCCTCCCAGAACAGACAGAACGCCGAACGGAGTCTCCTTCGGCGTTCTGCTTGATTTTATGCGGCGCCTCCTGCGGCAAGTCGTTTTTTCGGATCGTCGGGCGCACGGCCTTTGTCAGAGAATAATGCAGATCAGACCGCCGCTGCCCTCGTTGATGACCTTTTGCAGGGTCTCGGAGAGCCGATGCCGCGCCTCCTCCGGCATATGCTCCAGCTTACCGTGCAGTCCCTCGGTGACCAGCTCGTGGAGGGTCTTTCCGAAGATATTCGATTCCCAGAGACGGGCGGGATCCTCCTCGAACTCATGCAGCAGGAAGCGCACCAGCTCCTCCGACTGCTGCTCCGAGCCGACGATGGGATTGATCTCGGTCTCGATATCGGCGCGGATCATATGGATGGACGGGCCGCTGGCCCGCAGCTTTACGCCGTAGCCGCCGGGCTGACGGATGATGGTCGGCTCCTCCAGCTTCAGCTCGCTCGTTTCGGGAGTGACGATGCCATATCCCTTTTCGCTGACGTCCTTCAGGGCGGCGGCGATTTTATCGTATTCCCGCTTGACGCCCGAAAGCTCCCGCAGAAGGCCGATCAGCGATTCTTCCCCTTCGATGGCGAAGCCGGTCAGCTCTCCGAGGGTCTGATAGTAAAGCTCCTCCGGCAGACGCACGGCAAGCCGCGCGCAGCCGCTTCCGAGATCGGTGTCGATCAGATCCGCCGAGCGGATGTATTCGTTTTCCGTCAGCGCGGAGAAGGCGGCGGGGATATCCCCGATTCCGGCGACCTTTCCCGCACACTCCAGCACCGCGCCCCGCACCGAGGAAACGATCCTGTGATCGTCCTCCAGCGCCGTCAGCCACGCGGGCAGCTCTACTGCGACCTCCCGCACCGGGAATTCCAGCAGGATCATCTCCAGGATGTGGCGGATATCCTCGGTATTCAGCTCCAGGCAGTTGACCAGCGCGACCGGCACGCCGTAATCGGCTTCGATCGCCGTAGCGAGGCGGATGCTCTCCTCGCGGGAGGGATCGGCGGAATTCATGATCACGGCAAAGGGCTTGCGGATCGCCTTCAGCTCCCGGATCACCCTCGTCTCGGCCTCGACGTAGTTCTCACGGGGGATTTCCCCGACCGTTCCGTCGGTGGTCACGACGATGCCGATGGTGGAGTGATCGTGGATGACCTTTCGCGTGCCGGTCTCTGCCGCCTCGGAAAAGGGGATCGCCTCCTCCTGCCAGGGGGTATGCACCATGCGGGGTCCTCCGTTCTCGATATGCCCCAGCGCCTCCGGCACAATATACCCGACGCAGTCGATCATCCGTACTCGGAGATGCGCGTTGTCTGCCAGCACGACCTCCGCCGCCTTCTCCGGGATAAACTTCGGCTCGGCGGTCATCACCGTCTTGCCGGCGGCGCTTTGGGGCATCTCGTCCCGCGCCCGCTCCCGGTCATAGGGGTCGGGAATATTCGGAAGGACCAGCGTCTCCATGAATTTCTTGATAAAGGTGGATTTCCCCGTGCGGACCGGGCCCACCACGCCGATATAGATATTGCCGCCGGTACGTTCCGCTATGTCTCGGTAAATGCTTGTATTCATCATGAAAACCTCCGTGGCGGTCACGGAATCGTATCCGTGCCTCGAATCTGTTACGTTTTTGTTCCATTCTATGCGGAGGGACAGTCCCCGTATGACAGGCGGGAAAAGTTTTTGGGGCGGGCATGATTTTCAGCTCCCCCGAATAGAATGATTCCGTAACGATGCCGCCGGCATCGGAAGGGGGAGGAGCGCATGGACTGCTGCATCAACGATCTGCGGAACAAGGAGGTCATCAATGTCTCAAACGGGAAGCGCCTCGGCTATGTAAGCGATATTGAGGTCGATATCCGCGACGCGCGGCTGCTGTCGATCATCGTACCGGGAGAGGGCGGGCTTTTTTCCCGCGCGCCCGACATTAAGATCCCCTGGGCCTGCATTGAGCATGTGGGGGAGGATCTGATCCTCGTGAAGGTCAAATCGGTGCTTCCGTGAACGGAGAAAAAGAGAACAGGGAAGAGCGCCTTGCGGCGCTCTTCCCTGTTTTGCCCGAATGCAGCCCCGGAGCGGTCTTGTGCCGTTCCGTCAGGCTTGCTCGAACTGGCTGTTATAGAGGGAGGCATAGAAGCCGTTCTGCTTCAGAAGCGTTTCATGATCTCCCTGCTCGATCACATCGCCGTCCCGCATGACCAGGATCAGGTCGGCATTCTTGATTGTGGAAAGGCGGTGCGCGATGACAAAGCTGGTGCGGTTCTCGGTCAGGCGATCCATTGCCTTCTGCGTGATCAGCTCGGTTCTGGTATCGACCGAGGAGGTTGCCTCGTCGAGAATCAGCATGGGGCTGTTCTGCACCATCGCCCTGGCAATGGTGAAGAGCTGCTTCTGCCCTGCCGAGATCGCCGTGTTCTCTCCCAGAACGGTATCGAAGCCCTGCGGGAGCGTGCTGACGAAATGATAGATGCCGCAGGCACGGCAGGCCTGCTCCAGCACCTCGTCGCTGATTCCCGTTTTGTTGTAGACGAGATTTTCCCTGACCGTTCCCTCGAAGAGCCAGGTATCCTGAAGCACCATGCCGAAGAGGCTGTGGACGCTGCGGCGATCCATCTCGGAGATCGGGATCCCGTCGATGAGGATCCTGCCGCTGTTGACCTCAAAGAAGCGCATGAGCAGGTTGACCATCGTCGTCTTTCCGGCACCGGTCGGCCCTACGATGGCGACCTTTTGGCCCGGTCGGATGGAGGCGGAGAAATCCTTGATGATGATCTTGCCCGGGTTGGAGGGATAGCTGAAGCGGACATGCTCGAAGACCACCTCGCCGCGGATCTGCTCAGGCGCTGTGCGTTTCCCCGATTCGTCGGACAGCTCCTCCTCTCCGAGAAAATCAAAGACCCGATCCCCCGCCGCCGCTGCCGTCTGCATGTTCGTCATGCTCTGGGCGATGGTGCTGAGCGGCGAAGTGAAGAGCCGCACATACATGATAAACGCCACGATCACCCCGATATCCACGCCGCTGTCTCCGCTCAGCGCCAGAGAAGCCCCGATCACGCAGACCGCAACATAGCCGAGGTTGCCGACGACATTCATCAGCGGCTGCATCACGCCCGACAGGAATTGACTCTTCCAGTTCGCATCGTAGACCGCCTTGTTCATGCTGCCGAAGGTGCTTCTCACCTTTCTTTCCGCCCGCGAGATCCGCACCACATCATGCCCGGAGTACATCTCCTCGATATATCCGTTGAGGACGCCGAGGTTTTCCTGCCGCGCGATAAAGTGCCGCTGCGAGCGGCTCATGATGGCGATCATCATGAAGAAGCCGAGCAGAGTCACAAGCACCGCCGCCGTCGCCATCCGCCACTCGGTGACGAACATCATGATCAGGCAGCCGACAAACTGCGCCGCCGCACTGATGATGGAGGGGAGGCTGTTGGAGAGCGCCTGCTGCAGCGTACTGACGTCGTTGGTGATCCGGCTGAGGATATCGCCGTGGGAGGTGGTGTTGAAATATTTCATCGGAACGTGGTTGATCTTTTCCGACAGATCGTCGCGGAGCTGCTTCGAGAGCTTCAGCGTGATCGTCGCCATGATATAGTGCTGGAGATAGGTACAAAGCGCACTTCCGATATAGAGCGTCAGCAGCAGCACTCCCACCGAGGCAATCGCCCCCATGTCGATCTCCCCGAAGAGGGAATCGGAGATGAGATTGGTGATCCTGCTGAGCTGATCCGGTCCGATAATGGTCAGGATTGCGCCGGTCACCGCCAGCAGCATGGCAGCCGCCATCGGGATCCGGAGCGAGGCGGAATAGCGGAGCAGCTCGCGGAGCAGTCCCGGAATACCGCGTTTGCTTTTGACCGTCGGCGTCATGCCGCGTCCTCCGTGTCTGTTCATTCGATGATCCCTCCTTCCGTCAGACCCAGCTCCTTCTCGGAAAGCTGGGACATGGCGATCTCACGGTAAACGGCGCAGGTTCTGAGCAACTCCTCATGCCGCCCGATCCCCACCGCGCGTCCTTCGTCAAGGACGATGATCCGATCGGCGTTCCGGATCGTTCCGATCCGCTGTGCGACGATCAGCTTGGTGGTGTCGGGAAGCGCGCGCATCAGTCCCTCCCGCAGCACCGCATCGGTCTTGTAGTCAAGCGCCGAGAAGGAGTCGTCAAAAATCAGGATCTCAGGCTTTCTTGCCAGCGCTCTTGCGATGGAGAGACGCTGCTTCTGTCCGCCGGAGACGTTGACTCCTCCCTGCGCGATGGGCGCGTCGATCCCCTGCGGGAGCTTTCCGACGAATTCCGACGCCTGCGCCAGATCCAGCGCCTCCTCCGCCGCTTTTGCGTCGCCGCTGCCGCGGCTTTCCCCGAAGAGAACGTTGCCTCGGATATCGCCTGCGAACATCACCGCCTTCTGCGTCACATAGCCGATGCGATCGTAGAGGGCGTCGAAGCTGAACTCCCGGACATCCCTTCCGTCAATCAGCACCTGCCCCTCCGTAGCGTCATAAAAGCGGGCCGCCAGACTGACGAGCGTCGTTTTTCCGCTTCCCGTCGAGCCGATAAAGGCGACGGTGTCCCCCTTTTCGGCGCGGAAGCTGATATTTTCCAGAATATTGCCCGACGAGGAGGGATACCGGAAGGAGACGTTCTTAAATTCCACCGTCCCGACCTCCGGCGCCTCCTCCTCCCGGCCGGGGAGGAGCCGGGTTTTGCGCCCCAGCACCTCGTTGATCCGCTGCGCAGAGACCTGCGCGGCCGGCAGGAACATCATGATCATAACCAGCATCATGATCGACATGATGACGTAGGTGGCATAGGTTCCGAAGACCACGACGTCTCCGAACTGCGTCAGCCTTGCCGTCATGTCGGCGGCGGGAATACGGCTGACGATCGTCGCGCCGACCCAGTAGATCACCAGCGCCAGCGAGTTCATGGCAAAGCTTACCGAGGGATTGAGAAGCGCGAAGGCGCGCTGATTGAAGAGCTGCGTTCTCATCAGCACCTCGCTGGCACGGTCGAATTTGCGGTTCTGATAGTCCTCGGCATTGAAGGCATGGACAACATTGATGCCGGTGAGGTTTTCGCGGGCAACGAGATTGAGATCATCGGTCAGCCGCTGCACCTTCCGCACCCGCGGCAGCACGATCGTCACAATCAGGATCATCAGCGTGAAGAGGGCGAGAACAAAGCCGAGGGTGATGACAGAAAGCTCCCAGCTCTTGTTGATGATCTTGATCACCGCCCAGATTGCCATGACGGGCGCCTTGATCATGATCTGAAGGCCCATTGAGACCAGCATCTGGATCTGGGTGATATCGTTTGTCGTGCGGTTGATCAGGCTGGGAACCGAAAAATCGAGCATCTCCTCCTGCCCGAAGCCCGCCACCTTGTCAAAAACGTCGGCTCTCACGGCATAGCTGAAGCCCGCCGCCACCTTGGCGGACAGAAATCCGCAGGCAACGGCCAGCGCAGCGCTCGCCAGCGTGCAGCCCAGCATCTGCAGCCCTGTCTGCAGGATCGTTTCCACCGTGCTGCCCGGCGTTTTGATCAGTACCGTCAGATCGCTCATGTAATCGGGGAGCATCAGATCGAAGTAGATCTGTCCCAGCACGAAGAGCGCGCAGAGCGCCGCCATGAGCCATTCTCTTTTTTTCAGCTTTTTCAGCAGTTTTAGCATTTCCCGCTCGTGTTCGTCCGCGCCGTCCCATATTTCCGCGAAACCGCTCGGTCACCGAACGGTGAATTTCGATCTCCTCCGGGCGGATTCCCTCGGTCGCCGCCGCAAAGAATTCCGCCTGCTTCTCCCTGCCGTCGCGGATGATCTCCGCCGCCGCCTCCGTCGGCACAAGCAGCTTCAGCCGGCGGTCGTCGGGGCTGTCCTCCCGCCGCAGATAGCCCTTCTGCACCAACGCCTCCACCGTTACGGAGGCGATTCCGCTCTTGATCCCCCGGACGGCGCAGAGATCCCGCGCCGAATGATATTCGGGATTGTTGGCGAAAAACATCAGGATGTCGAAGGCAGTCTGATTGATCCCGTGCTTGCGGCAGACCGGCTGACAGAAGGTCTCGTATACCGCCATGACGGTTTTCCCGTAAAAAACGATTTCAAACGGCTTCATAAAAACCTCGATTTTGTAAATTCTAATTTTAGAATAGTATAGCGGCCGATTATGACGGGAGCATAACCGAAATGAAACAATTTTTTGAATTGATGCCCGGTCGGGGCGGGAATTCTGCTTTCCGGCCGGCGGAAACCGGGCGAAAAAGCGGGGCGCCGCAAGGGGCGTCCCGCTTCGGGGCAAACGGATGACTGCGTCAGTGCAGACAACAAACGGATGACTGCGTCAGCGCAGACGACGAACGGATGACTGCGTCAGCGCAGACAACAAACGGATGACTGCGTCAGCGCAGACGACGAACGAATGACTGCGTCAGCGCAGACGACGAACGGATGACGGGATCGGAGCAGAGCGCCGCAGCCGGAGAGGATGACGGATTCCGATCGCGGACGCGAGCCGTCCGGGAGCGTCGGTGCGGCGAAAGCCTCATCATTCCGGGTCGTCGGACAGGGCCGCCGGGATCAGCAGAGAGGGAATGACGGTCAGCTCGTAATCCAGCACGCCGCCTCCGGGCACATCCGGATCCGAGACCGAGACCTGCTCGGTGACCTCAACCTCCATCTTCAGCCTCCAGAAGTCGTAGTTTTTCTCCCCCTCCTCCGGTATGACGCTGATGAAGACGCAGTCCTCCAGCACCGTGAAGAAGCTGACCTTTATGCTGTTGTTGACATATTTGAACTTACTGCTGTAAAGCTCGTTCCAGCGGACGAAGACCAGGCTTCCGTCGATCTGCAGGATATAGATCCCGTCGGCGGTGAGCTGGAAGGAATCGAGAACGCCGTACATCACCATATAGGGATAAAAAACCCCGCGATCCTCATGGGCGAGCACCGAGAAGAGCCTCCCGTCGCAGGAGAACCAGAGCATCCGGCGTATTTCATCGTACTGCAGATCGCGGATATTGCGGTAATCCAGCCCCTCCTTCTCGTAGAGCAGCAGGCGCACCGGCTCGGCGCTCCCTCCGTCAAGCCGCAGACTGCTGATCCCCTCCCGGTCGGCAAGATAGAGCATTCCGTCCCACGCGATCAGCTCCTGCGGCTCGGAGGAAAGCTCCGTCAGAAGAGGCTCGACGGTCTTGGTCTTCAGATCGAGCTCCATCAGATCGTAAACCTTTTCGTAAAGCTGACCTATATCGCCCAGCTTATACTTCCGGTTGTATTTGAGATTGACAAGATGCCGTCCCAGACCGCCCTCCGGCGCCCCCGTCACGCGGTAGTATTCCGCCAGATCCTGCGCGAAGGTCAGCTCGGTATAGAAATGCCGCTTCGGCCGGCGGATGCCCTCCTCGCCGCTGTCGGTATCGGTGAAATAGACCCATTCGTAGTCCTCCCCCGAGCGGATCAGATTCTTGCGCTCGGCGTAGCGGGTCTGAAGGAAAAAGAGGCGGCCGTCCAGGTAGACCACAAGATCGAGATACTCCTCGGCGGGGACGGAATAAAGCACCTCGTGCGTGCCGGCAGCAAGGTCGTAGGCGATCAGCTCCCAGGGGACCTCCTGCTCGTCGGCGGAGGCCCACGTCCCCTGCTCCACGAAGTCCACAAGGGAGGCCTCCGAGAGATCCCGTCCGTCCGACTGGTCATAGAAGAAGCCGCCGGCTCCGTCCTCCCGTCTGGCGCGGGCAAAGTAGAGCGTCCCGTCGCGGAAGGGCGCGTAGCGGTAGTCGGAGAGATCGCAGAGGATGCAGCGGACGGTAAACCCGCTCCTGTCGTTGTGAACGCAGGCGAGGTCGACACAGACGTTTGTCATCTCGCTGCTGTCCTTCGGCAGATAGCGCAGGGCGGGGCTGATCCGACGGTTCAGGTCAATATAGGCGTAGTCAAAGAAGTAGGTCCGGCTTCCGGCGTAGAAGAAGCGGTTTTGTTCAGAGGCGTAGAGATCATAGCTGTCAAAAATGCCGGAGTAGGACAACCCCGGCAGATATATCCGCGTGAAGCGGTTACCTTCGATCTTCAGATATCTTGCGCAGGAGGATAACAACAGGGACAGTGCAAGAAGAAGAACCGTTTTTTTCATGGCATTCATCTCCTTTGCCGAATTATGATAAGATAAATGAATTTCTTTTGGAATGTCTGACATAAGTATATCACAGTGCATTAAAAGCGTCAACACAATTAACATATTCTTTACAAAGAGGAAATAAAGGGGCGTTATAATAGAAGGCGAAAGTCTTATATGATCGGAAGAAACCGTATGACACGAAATGTCAAGGAAAAGCTCCTTACCTTTCTTCGGAAAAGCGCTGCCATGTTCGGGATGCACCCCGCCGTCATGGCCGTTCTTTCCTCTCTCCTCATTGCCTTTGCCAACGAGCTTCTCAGCCGTCGTTCTCTGATCGCGGCGTTCCTCTTCGCTTTCACAAAACCGTTGCTCTTTCTTTGCAACGCCGCCGTTGTCATGGTCGTTGAAGCCGTGGGACTTCTCTTCAAAAAGCGCAACTATATGATGACGCTCTTTTCCTTTCTGATCCTGGCGCTCGGGATCACCAACTTTGTCGTCTGCTGCTTTCGCCAAACGCCCTTCTCGTCGATGGATTTCACGCTGGTCAAAAGCGTATTCCCGATTCTGACCGTCTACCTCTCCTTCGCCGGGCTGCTGGCGATTCTTGCGGGACTGATTGCGCTGATCGTCTTCCTCGTTTACCGCTGGAAGAAAGCGGCGATCACCCCGGTCAGGAAAAAATACGCCGCCGTCACCCTACTGTCCTCCCTGCTGGCGGCAGTGGCGCTGATCGGAACGGGGCGTCTGACCGACCGTCTTCCGGCTCGTTTCTCAAATCTTGCCGATGCCTATCGCGATTACGGCTTCACCTACTGCTTCATGATCGGCATCATCGACCGCGGCATCGACGAGCCGGAGGACTACGACGATATGATTCACGGCGTGGTCTCGGAGATTCTGGCGGAATCGACTGAGACCGAGACGCTGCCGGACGGCAGCGCCCCGGACATCACGCCGGAAACGACCCTCCCTCCGCCGGGAGCGCCGGAAAGCGATCCGAATATCCTCTTCCTGCAGCTGGAGTCCTTCATCGATCTGAAGCTCCTTGACGGCTTCTCCTTCTCGGAAGACCCGACCCCCGTCTTTTCGGAGCTGAAGCGGCGCTTCCCGAGCGGGATTCTGACCGTGCCGTCCGTCGGCGCGGGAACTGCCAACACCGAATTCGAGGTGCTGTCGGGAATGAGCCTGAAGTGGTTCGGCGCGGGAGAATATCCCTATGAGACGGTGCTGCAGAAGACCACCTGCGAAACGGTCTGCTACAATCTTGCCCCGCACGGCTATACCTCCCATGCCGTCCATAATTACAAGGCGAATTTCTACGGCAGAGGCAGCGTCTTCCGCAATCTCGGCTTTCATACCTTCACGCCCATCGAATACATGAACGGCGTGGAGACCAACAGCCTCGGCTGGGCGAAGGACGAGGTGCTGACCGACTACGTTCTTGACGCCATGGCCTCCACCGAAGGCCCGGATCTCGTCTACTGCATCACGGTGCAGGGGCACGGCAAATATCCCGTCGAGGGGGATTACCCCGACAGCGGGCTGATTACCGCCCTGCCGGAGGAGGCGAATCGGATCTCCTTCGACTATTATATCGGGCAGCTCCGTCAGACCGACGCCTTCCTCGGTACGCTGCTGCGTGCCGTGGAGGAGACGGGAGAGGATACTGTCGTCGTGCTGTTCGGTGACCATATCCCCAATATCGGCATCCGCGGGGAATGGCTTCCCGACGGGATGACCCCTTACCAGACCGAGTATGTGCTCTGGCGGAGCGGGGGCTGGGACGTCCCTCCCGCAGAGGAGGATATCACCTCCTATCAGCTCTCCGCCAAGGTGCTGGAGTCGGTCGGCTTTGACGACGGCGTCCTCACCAAGCTCCACCAGGAGTGGCGGCAGAAGGATACCTACGAGGCGTACCTTGAGATGCTGGAATACGACATTCTCTACGGCGAGCGCTTTGCCTACGGCGGGGTGAATCCCTTCAAGCCGACCGACCTGAAGCTCGGCATCCGCGACATCGTCTTGACCGGCGTCCGACGGGAGGAGGAGGGGACGGTCATAGAGGGGGAAAACTTCACCAAGTCCAGCCGGATCTTCCTCAACGGCATCATGCGCCCCACCGAATTCCTCGACGGGAATACCCTGCTGCTTCCCGGGCTTCGGCTTCGGGACAGCGATACGATCCGGATCGTGCAGATCTCCGACGGGATCTTTCAGGTGGGACAGACCGACAGCTTCCGGGTCTCCGACTATATAAAAGAAGCAAAGCAGACTCCGCCTCCCGACTGATGCTTTGCCTATGAATCGGGCGGGAATGCCGCCTCAACTAAATACACACCGGACGACGGCTTCGTCCGGCTTCGGAAAGGAATCATCTATCATGAATACCGATGTTGTCATCGTCGGCGCAGGCCCTGCCGGAATCTTCACGGCGCTGGAAATGATCCGGAGCGGCTCGCGTCAGAAAATCGTCATGCTCGACAAGGGCGCCGCCATTGAGAACAGAAAATGTCCCAAGAGCCTCACCAAGCAGTGCGTCAACTGCAAGCCCTACTGCCATATCACCACCGGGTTTTCCGGCGCAGGCGCCTTCTCCGACGGAAAGCTCTCCCTGAGCTGCGAGGTAGGAGGCGATCTGCCTCAGCTGATCGGAGAGGAGTCGGCGCAGCAGACCATCCACTATGCCGACGGGATTTATCTGGAATTCGGGGCGGACGAGCATATCGAAGGGCTGGACAATACCGAAGAGGTCAAGGATATCCGCAAGAGAGCCATTCAGGCGGGGCTGCGGCTGGTGGACTGCCCGATCCGCCATATGGGAACCGAAAAGGCGCACGGCATCTATCTGTCGATCGAACGATATCTGCAGGAGCATGGCGTGGAGATGCTGTTCGGCTGCGAATGCACCAACCTGATCCTGGAGGAAAGCGTCTGCAAGGGCGTATATGCGCTGTACAAGGGACAGGAGCTTGAGATCCATGCCTCCCGCACCGTCGTCGCCACCGGGCGGCGGGGGGCGGATTGGCTGGAGCGGATCTGCGCCGAGCATAATATCGCACATCAGCCCGGCACCGTCGATATCGGCGTTCGGGTGGAGGTGCGCAACGAGGTCATGGAGACCGTCAACCGCGTCCTCTACGAATCAAAGCTGATCGGCTATCCCAAGCCCTTCAAGAACAAGGTCCGCACCTTCTGCCAGAATCCCGGCGGCTTCGTCAGTCAGGAGAATTACGACGCGGGGCTGGCGGTCGTCAACGGGCATTCCTACAAGGAGCTGAAATCGAACAATACCAATGTGGCGATCCTCTGCTCCCATAACTTCAACTCCCCCTTCAATCAGCCCATCGAGTATGCGAAGAAGGTCGGGGAGCTGACCAATATGCTCGGCGCGGGGCATATCCTTGTCCAGCGCTTCGGGGACATCCTCGACGGAAAGCGCACCTGGCCGAAGGAGCTGGCGCAGTCGAACCTCAAGCCCACGCTGCCCGACGCGGTGGCGGGGGATATCACCGCCGCCCTTCCGTACCGCTCGATGATGAATATCATCAATTTCATTCAGGCGGTCGATCACGTCGTACCGGGCTTCGCCTCAATCGAGACGCTGCTCTACTCCCCCGAGCTGAAATTTTACAGCAATCGGGTCAAGATGGACGAAAATCTCAATACCAGCATCGCAGGGCTGCATTGCCTCGGGGATTCCAGCGGCTGGACGCGCGGGCTGATGATGGCGTCGGTGATGGGCGTTGTCATGGGCAGGCGGATCGCCGCGGAGGAGGCTGCCCGCTGAAGGGACGGCAAGGAAGTCCTCCGACGGCGGACAGCCGACCGTTCGGCGGAAGGTCCGACGGTCGTCCGGGCACGCGGGCAGGGACGCCGTCGTTATCGCGCGGATATGACCTGACGCGGACAGAAACACCGACCCGCCCGCAGGGGTTGCTCCCGGGACAGAAACACCGACCTGCCCGCAGGGGTTGCTCCGGGACAGAAACACCGACCCGCCCGCGGGAGCTTGCTGCGGCAGGGCTGTGCCTCCGGCGAATCCAAAACAGAAAGCCCGTCCCCGGATATCGTTCCCGGGACGGGCTTGTTTTTTCGGTTGAGCGGGGCGGCTCTGCCATGAGAAAGCCGACGCACATCCGGACACGCGGGCGGGGACGCCGTCGTTATCGCGCGGTCTTTCCGGTCGGCGCGGTCTCGGGAAGAGGGTGCACCTCGATCTGCGTGACCCGCTGCCCGTCGGTCCCGACAATGCCGACCGACAGCGCGCCGCAGCGGAAGCTGTCGCCCTTTTCGGGAATTTTGCCGAGCTGCTCCATGACCCAGCCTCCCAGAGAAATGCTGGAGGAATCCGATTTCAGATCGAAAAAGCTGCAGAAATCCCCGAAGTTGACGGAGCAGTCGACGCGATAGGCGCCCTCTCCGATCGGCTGGAATTCCTCGGTCACCTCGTCATGCTCATCCCAGATCTCTCCCACCAGTTCCTCTAAGATATCCTCCAGCGTGATGATCCCCAGCGTGCCGCCGTACTCATCCAGCACGACCGCGACATGGGATTTGTTTCCCTGAAGCAGACGAAGAAGCTCGTTGATCCGCTCCGATTTCAGTACGAAGATCGGCTGGGTCATGATTTGGCGGATGCTTTTCCCGGTGACGCCGTCCCCCTCATAGAAATCCTTTTGATGGAGGACGCCGACGATGTTGTCAAGGCTGCCCTCGTAAACGGGAAGGCGGGAGAATTTCGATTCGGTGAAGATCTGCGCGACGGCGAGCTTGTCGCTGTCGATCTCGACGGCCTCAAGATCCACCCGGTGCGTCAGGATATCCTCGGCGCGAAGATCGGTGAATTCGATGGCATTCTTCAGCAAATCCCCCTCCTCCTTGTTGATGCTCCCCTCCTCCTGAACCTCGTCGACCAGCATCAGAAGCTCTTCCTGGGACATTTTCGAATTGCTTTCGAGCTTGAGCAGCTTACTCAGCATCTTTTTCCACAGCCCGAACAGAAAGTTCAGCGGGGTAAAGACCAGGATCATCACGCGGATGATGGGCGCGGAGAACATGGCAAAGCGCTCCGGGCAATTCTTCGCCACGCTCTTCGGAGAGATCTCCCCGAAGATCAGCACCAGCACCGTGATCACGGCGGTGGAGACGATCGCGCCGATGTCTCCGTAGAGATTGACGAACAGCACCGTGCCGATCGAGGCGGTGGCGATATTGACAATGTTGTTCCCGATCAGGATCGTGGAGATCAGGCGATCATATTGGTCATTCAGCGCAAGCGCAAGCTTCGCTTTTTTGTTTCCCTTTTCCGAAAGGGTCCGCATCCTCGTCTTGTTGAAGGAGGAAAAGGCGGTCTCGGTCGCGGAAAAATACGCCGAGAACAGGATCAAGACGGCGAGTACGGCAATATACGAGATGATTTCGGCGCGGCTCATAATACGGGAATACACTCCTTACTGCTGACGGTAATGACTACAACGCAAAAAGGCATATCGGCGCCGATGCGCGGATATGCTTCAACAAAATTCGGACCTTCGGAGCGATTACGGTTAGCAGTATCGTCGTCGCTGCTGTCTCCGTCCATATGGAACAGTTCCTCCTCTGATTTCGATGGATGTGGCTTTTAAAATGCCCATGTATCCGATTATATCAGATAATCGGATACATGTCAAGAGATTTTTAACAATTTTGTTCAAAAGAACTGCGGGCGGGGATCCATTCGCGGAACATTCCCCGGGCGCGTCCGTCGCAGACGGCCGTCACGACGGCGGTCTCCCCCTCGTAGTCGATCTGCTCCACCCTGGCAAAGCGGTAGAGCTTGGCAATCACATCCTGCCGCTCCTGCGGGATCAGAAGGGTCACGCGGGAGGTCTGCGCCTCCACCAGCTCCTCCAGGCGATTGACGAAGGCTTCGGTATTCTCCCCGGTGCGGGCGGAAAGGCAGAAGATGTTTTCCTGCGGGACGGCGCGGGGGAGGGCGGGAAGCTGCTCCCCCGCCAGATC
The DNA here is from genome assembly GCA_944384585.1 of uncultured Clostridia bacterium. GTDB lineage: Bacteria > Bacillota > Clostridia > Oscillospirales > CAG-272 > Colimorpha_A. The sequence continues at coordinate 18,694 of CALWTY010000037.1, forward strand.
GCACTTGTTGAAGAGGCAGAGGGTGGGCTTTCCGGCGGCGCCAAGCTCATCCAGCAGCGTCTCGGTCACCTCGAGCTGAGCCGCCGCCTCGGGATCGGAGGCGTCGGTCATCATAATGACGATATCGGCATTGGCCGCCTCCTCCAGCGTGGAGCGGAAGGCCTTGATCAGATGATGGGGAAGGTTGCGGATGAATCCGACGGTGTCGACCAGCAGCACCTCGGAGCCGTGCGGCAGCAGGAAGCGCCGCGTCGTCGGGTCGAGGGTGGCAAAGAGTTTATCCTCCGCCAGAATCCCCGCGTCGGTCAGCCGGTTAAGCAGCGTTGATTTGCCGGCGTTGGTATAGCCGACGATCGCCGCGACGGCGATCCCCGATCGGTCGCGCTGCTTGCGCCGGGTAGCACGGCGCTTTTCGATGTCGGCCAGCTGCTCCTCCAGCGCCTGAATGCGGCGCCGGATATGGCGGCGGTCGCTCTCGAGCTTGGTCTCGCCCGGGCCGCGCATCGCGATATTGCCGCCCTGCTGCCGTGACATGGCAAGCCCCTTCCCGATCAGACGGGGGGCAGTATAGCGGAGCTGTGCGATCTCAACCTGCAGCTTGCCCTCCGCAGAGGTGGCGTGGAGAGCGAAGATGTCGAGAATCAGCATACTGCGATCGATGACACGGACAGGCTGCCCGGAGTCGCCGTCGTCGAGCAGATCCTCCATATTGCGGATCTGGGAGGGGGAAAGCTCCGCGTCGCAGACCACAAGAGAAACCCCGTTCCCGGCGCAAAACTCTTTCAGTTCCCGCAGCTTGCCGCTGCCGAGAAAGGTTCTGACGTCGGGAGCCTCCCGCGCCTGCATCATCCGCACCGCGGCCCTGCCTCCCGCCGTTTCAAGCAGGCGCTCCAGCTCGTCAAGGGAGGCTTCGACGGCGCGCTCATCGTCGGCGGGGGTGATCAGCCCGACCACGGCGGCCAACTCGATAACCGGCTTTTTTTCGGTTTCTGTCATATACATCATCTCCTTCTGTCGTCAAAAAACAAAGGACAGGCAAACGGCTTTCGCAGTTTTCCTGTCCACATGACGCCGGTCGGTACCGGCACGATTCCGGATTACTTTCCGGACGCCTGCAAGCGTCTCTTGAACTTGTCAACGCGTCCGCCGGCATCCACAAACTTCTGTTTGCCGGTAAAGAACGGGTGGCATTTGGAACAAATTTCGACGCGGATGCTGTCCTTAGTGGAGCGGGTCACGAATTCTTCGCCGCAAGCGCACTTTACAGTGACTTCCTTGTATTCGGGATGTATACCTGCTTTCATTATAGGCACCTCTCATCTTTCAAAATTAACAGTACAGGATATTATATCACAGTTTTTCCCGATATGCAATAGATTTTAAAAATTTTTTTGCCCCTTTTTCCCCGCAGAATGCCGATCCGATCCCGGAGCAGAGGCGGTTTCCCCTGTTTTCCCCCTCTTGCGCGGCAAGAAATTTCTCGGGAATTGCAAAAAAGTATTGACAAGCGACTTGCCAGGCGTTATAATATATGTCGTGTACGGGCTTGTAGCTCAGTTGGGAGAGCGCTGCGTTCGCAACGCAGAGGTCATGGGTTCGAATCCCACCAGGTCCACCATCAAGAGGCTATAAAAAAGATATAGCCCACAAAAACCCCGATTTTATCGGGGTTTTTGCCATTCTATAGGCAGTTTTTCAAAGAACCAAATCATAGATGTAAAATTGCTTTTTTCCCTTTGCGGATGTATTTGAACTCTTGTACAACTCAAAAATTAGACACAGGCGCACGGAGATTAAAAATCCTTGCGCTTTTTTATTTTCTAAATAAAATAAATATCAAAATAAAAAAGTCCTTAGTTTTGTTTTTTCACAAAATTAAGGGCTTTTTTTGTTGAAAGGAAAAAGTCATGTATTTTACAGATACACCTTCTCTACGGGAAGTTGAAAAGGTCATGCAAATGATTCCGAATTTTATTCCAAGAGGATACGGAGCAGTAATTCTTTGCGAACATGAATTTACCGAAGAAAATTGCATCGGTGACTCTCAAAAAGAAATACTGACAAAAACTTTGTCGCGGATAAATAATCCGCTGTTTCAAAAGCGACTCAAAAAATATATACACGAAAGTGAGACGATCTTTGTGAATTTTAAAAATTCGAAACACAGCACCACCTTTACAGACGCGATCAAAAAAAAGAACAAAAGAGATTACGCTCTCATGTCCGCCCTCTATCTTCTGACAGCAGAGTTTGCATTATGGCAAACCGTCAAACGATATATCGTAGATAATTCAATTGATTTCAAAAGTCTGCAACCTACCGGAATCAGTGAAAACGGCTACACATTACTCTGTGCCGCCAAAGATTTATACCTTGGCACTAACACTGAGGGACAGTCTATTTCAATATCGGATGCAATTATACCATTTGGATATGAGGTAGACATCACAGCGGACTTTGATGGATTGTTGAAATTGAAGGATTTTCCAAGCATTATGTTGCCATATACTCTATATGTTAATAACTTGGAAATTTCGACCAATGAAAGTGTGTTGAAACAGAGTGCCGGACAGACAGAAGACAATACAGCTGTTATATCGGCAAAAGTAAATGGCGTACCGAATTATGCAGGCGTGTATACTTCGACAGTCACATTCAATGTAGAACTGAAAGAAATTGTTCAAACGGATTATACCGCCAAAGAAATAGAAAATGATGATCATTTATTTGGCATTGGTCTCACAAAACCCGAATATGTTGTTGCACATTTTAGTGATGATTTTTCAACTGTTACTGTCACCAAAAACGGCGATAATAGTGACGGAAAAATGCGGCCATTCACAGCAAGGCAATCGCCCTTCTCGATTAACACAGAAGCATTATCAACCGTGATTGTTAAAGAAGGGGTTACCACAATCGGGGAAAATGCGTTTTATGAGTGTTCAAATATTTCTCATATTACACTTCCCGATGGAATAAAAGCAATCAATAGAAATGCATTTTATGAATGTTCATCTCTTGCAAATATTTATTTGTCGGACGATATTACTGCCATTGAATCATCAGCCTTTTATTCGTGTAAATCATTAACAGAAGTAAAACTGCCGGTTAATCTAACCAAAGTCAACACGCATACTTTTAGCAATTGTGAAAATTTAAAAAGTGTTATATTGGGAGATAAAATAACCACAATCGAAAGCCATGCGTTTTCTTCATGTAGCGCCCTTGAAAAAATTAATTTGCCTGAGGGGTTAAAATCAATTGGTATTTGGGCTTTTCGTTATTGCACTAACCTAAAGCATTTATTAATTCCTGAAACCGTGACATCTATAGGAAGTTCATGTTTTTCAGAATGCAAGAATTTGCAGAGCATTAACTTACCAAGAGGAACAACAGAAATTGCACAGATGACATTTAACAGTTGTAGTTCTCTTGAAACAATTGATATTCCATCAGGTGTTAAAACAATAGGTTCTTGGGGCTTTTCTAACTGTTATGCAATTAAAAACATGAATTTACCCGAATCACTGCAAAGTATTGGTGATTGGTCTTTTAGCGCAATGAACAGTGTGGAGAGCTTCAATATTTCTGAAAACAACGCCTATTTCTGTACGGTTGACGGAGTTCTTTTCAGTAAAGATATGTCTAAGCTTTACTATTTTCCTCTTGGTAAAAATATAACCGAATATGTAATCCCCGAAAGTGTGACCACTTTAGGCACTTCTTCATTTGGCAAATGCAAATCTTTGAAAGATATATATGTCTATGAAAATGTGACAAATATCGAACCAACCATGTTTGGTAATGCATATCACCCAATGATTCACACTCCTTCAGGGTCGGCTATGGAGCAATACTGCATTGAAAACGGGTATCAATATGACAATATTATGAAATAAGGGAGTGGTAATTTTGAATGCAATTTGTCTTGGTGCCTTAGGCAGTATTCCTGGTGTTGTTTGTATGGCAAATTGAGATTCAGTCTCTAATGCTGATGGAGAGATGTTAAAAATGTAGTAGCGGTATCAATCGTTTCAGGGCGACGATTGATACCACTTTTTTATTGCCCCGAAACGGTTGTGCCGCCTTGCACGAAAGCGAGGTGATCACTATAAAAACCCCTGTATCACGGGTTGGCAACAAAACTGCCATCCTCCACATTCTCTATGCTCTGTTTCCTGTAAATTTCGGCCGTTTTATCGATGTTTTCGGCGGCTCCGGTAGCGTACTGCTTGGAAATCCCGAAACTTGTTCTTTCGAGGTGTACAACGATTACGACCGAAATCTCGCCAATTTATTCCGTTGTATGAAAGAAAGAACAATGGCGACCATCCGTGAGCTTGGATTTTGTCACTTAAACTCCCGTGAGGATTTTATCGCAATACGCCGTTTCTTTGAAAATGAACAGTTTGACGATAAATATCTGACCGAGGAACTGAAACTTACTGAACTTATATTCCCGCCTCCTGAAGCAAAGGAACTAAGAGAAATACGGACGCGGATTACGAACGATTACGATGTTCGTCGAGCCGCTATGTTCTTAAAACTCCTTAGATTCAGCTATTCCAGCAGTGGAAAGTCCTATGCTTCACAACCCTTTGATCTCCGCAAGCTGTTTGGACTAATCACGGAACTGAAAGACCGCATGGCAAATGTCGTAGTTGAAAATCAGGATTTTGAAACTCTTATCAAACACTACGACCGCCCCGATGCGTTCTTCTATGCCGATCCACCCTACTTCTCCACCGAGGATATGTATGAGGTAGGCTTTGGATGGGATGACCATGTAAGGCTCAGGGATACACTGAAGTCCATCAAAGGGAAATTTCTGCTGTCCTACAACGACTGCGCCGAAATAAGAAAACTTTATGAAGGATTTGCTATTTTTGATTTTTCTCGTACCCATTCGATGGCGCAACGATACGAAGCTGGAAAAGAATTCAAGGAGCTGCTCATTGGAAACTACGATCTGTATGAACGGGAAAAGAAAAAACCCAAGCAGCTCACGCTGTTCGATGTATACGGCGATGAACATTACGATTACGAAAAAATTTTGAAGGAGTGTATTATATCATGCAAAATCAAGAACTGAACGGCAATCAATATGTACTGTTTTCCGTCCCAATGGATATGTTGGAGGAAGCAGGTATCAGCCCTGAGAGTATCATCCAAATGAGCGCGGCCAGTGGTAAGATCATCATTGATA
>CALWTY010000038.1 GCA_944384585.1 uncultured Clostridia bacterium
GCCGGGGCAGAACCCCGTCGGACGGCAGCGGGCAACGGAATCGAACGACAGCCGCAGCGGGCTTCGCTGCGGCTGTATTGCGAAAAAGAGAGGAAATACCGGCGGATGCGAACCGATTCGGGCAAAAAGTATGTGAATAAATTGTAAATTATTCACCCTTTCGCCCCGGATGCGCCCGAAAACGAAAAAAACTCTTGCATTTGCCGAATGAATCCTTTATAATAGAAAGGCTTGATGTGCGTTGAAGCGAAAGGTTGCCCGCGGATAAACGATTCAGTCCTGCGGGGGAATTTTCGTGGAGTAGGTCCGATTTCCGGACGAGCGGCGGCGGGACAGGCGGACAGGCCGGTCTCTTGCCGCGGCAGACGGAATAAAACGGGCGCGGAGAGAATCGGAACGTGTTTTGTCGACAGACAAAGGGGCTGCGCGAAGGCGCGGGCCCGATTTCCGAAAAAGCCGCGAAAAGAAGCGGCGGTTTCGGGTTTAATTTATGTCGGGTGAGGAAACACCCGGATAAGTGTTCGGATTTTCGCACCATTTGATTACTACATCGGCAATAATTAAAAGGAGGCAAAACAAGTGGCAGTAAAGGAAACACTCAGAGTCAAACTCAGAAGCTATGATCATTTTCTCATCGATCAGGCGGCGGAAAAGATCGTGGAAACCGCGAAACGCAACGGCGCTTCGGTTTCGGGACCGATCCCGCTTCCCACCGATAAGGAAATCGTGACCATTCTTCGCGCCGTCCACAAGTACAAGGACAGCCGCGAGCAGTTTGAGCTGAGAACTCACAAAAGACTCATCGACATAATCAAGCCCTCGCAGAAGACCATCGAGGCGCTTATGAGTCTGGAGCTTCCCGCCGGCGTTCAGATCGACATCAAGTAATCTGCCGCGGCAGAGGATCTGAACCGAGGGGAAACCCCGGGGTTTTATGTCATGTTGGAGCGCGGCGGGGCCGACGCTTCAACCAATAACTAAAATCAGGAGGAAAAAACAAATGAAAAAAGGCATTATCGGCAAGAAGATCGGTATGACGCAGATTTTCGACGCAAACGGAAACGTGATACCGGTTACCGTGATCGAAGCGGGTCCCTGCACGGTCACGATGAAGAAGACTGTTGCGACCGACGGCTACGACGCGATCCAGCTCGGATTCGTCGATGTTGAGGAAAAGAAGCTCAGCAAGCCGGAGGCGGGTCATTTCAAAAAGGCAGGCGTGTCCTGCAAGCGGCACCTCAAGGAGTTCCGTCTCGACGATATTTCCGGATTCAACACGGGCGATACCGTCACCGCCGACATTTTTGCGGCAGGTGAAAAGGTCGACGTTACCGGGATCACGAAGGGACGCGGCTACACGGGCGTCGTGAAGCGCTGGAACGCTCATATTCTCAGAATGACCCACGGAACCGGTCCGATCCACCGTCAGCCCGGCTCGATGGGCGCAAACTCTACGCCTTCGAGAATCTACAAGAACAAGCACATGGCGGGTCAGTACGGAAACGAACAGGTGACGGTTCTCAATCTCAGCATTGCCAAGATCGATGCGGAAAAGAATATCATTGCGGTGAAGGGCGCTGTTCCCGGAGCCCGCGGCGGTATCGTGTTTATCCGCAACGCCGTCAAGGCTTGAACGGAAGGAGGAAATAACGATGCCGAATATCAAGGTTTTGAATATGAAGGGCGAAGAAGTCGGTGAGATGAATCTTTCCGATACCGTCTTCGGCGCAGAGGTCAACGGCGCTGTCCTGCACACCGCGGTCCGCGCTTACCTCATGAATCAGAGACAGGGAACACAGTCCGCCCTGACGCGTACAGAGGTTTCGGGCGGCGGCAAGAAGCCCTGGAGACAGAAGGGCACCGGCCGCGCCAGACAGGGCTCGACCAGAGCGCCTCAGTGGACGCACGGCGGCGTGGTGTTCGCACCGAAGCCCCGCTGCTACCGCGTGACGATCAATAAGAAGGTCAGACGGCTTGCCATCCGCAGCGCCCTCTCTGCCAAGGTGGCCGGCGGCGATCTCGTCGTGGTCGACGCGATCCGGACGGAGGAGTACAAGACCAAGACGATGGCCGAAATGCTGAAGGCTGTCGGAGCAAAGAAGAAGGCTCTTGTTGTCCTGGCGGACAACGATGGGAAGGTTGTCGGCAGCTTTGCGAACATCGCAAACGTCAAGACCGCTCAGACCAATACCATCAATGTTTACGACATTCTGAATGCAGATACCCTCGTAATCGCCAAGGGAGCCGCAGAAAAGCTTCAGGAGGTGTACGCATAATGAAGACCGCATACGATATCATTCGCCGCCCGGTCATCACCGAGGCGTCGATGGATCTTACCAAGGAGAAGAAGTACGTCTTCGAGGTGAGAAAGGACGCGACCAAGCCTGAGGTCGCTTCGGCGATCGAGACGGTTTTTCCGGGTGTGAAGGTTGCCGACGTTAACACGATTAATATGAAGAAAAAGCCGAAGAGACTCGGAGTTCATGCCGGATATACCTCGGAATGGAAAAAGGCGATCGTGACGCTGACCGCCGATTCCAAGACCATCGAGTTCTTTGACGGTATGTATTGAGAAGAAGGAGTGTGATATAAATGGCAGTCAAAACATTTAAGCCGACTACTCCGTCGAGAAGAAATATGTCTGTACCGTCGTTCGATGAGATCACCAAGTCCACCCCCGAAAAAAGCCTCATCGTGACGAAGAAAAAGCATGCCGGACGCAACAGCTACGGCAGAATCACCGTCCGTCATCAGGGCGGCGGCAACAAGCTGAAATACAGAATCATCGACTTCAAGAGAGCTGAAACGGCGGAGCCCGCCACCGTGATCGGCGTCGAGTACGACCCGAACAGAACGGCGTATATCGCCCTGCTTCAGCATGCCGACGGCAAGAAGAGCTATATTCTGGCGCCGGTCGGCGTTACCGACGGCGATAAGATCTATTCCGGCGTCGATGCCGATATCAAGCCGGGCAATACCCTCCCCATCGCCAATATCCCGGTCGGTACGATGATCCACAACATCGAGCTTTATCCCGGAAAGGGCGGGCAGCTCGTCCGCACCGCCGGCGCCTCGGCACAGCTGATGGCGAAGGAGAACGGGATGGCTCAGGTCAGACTTCCCTCCGGCGAGGTCAGACTGGTCCGCCTCGACTGCAAGGCCACCATCGGTCAGATCGGCAACGTCGAGCATGAGACCGTCAAGATCGGAAAGGCGGGCAAAAAGCGCCATATGGGCATCCGTCCCACGGTGCGCGGCTCGGTCATGAACCCCTGCGACCACCCCCACGGAGGCGGCGAGGGACGCGCCCCGATCGGAAGACCCGGCCCCGTAACGCCCTGGGGCAAGCCGGCTCTCGGATACAAGACCCGCGATAAGAAGGCAAAGACCGATAAGTTCATCGTAAAACGCAGAAACGGTAAATAAGGAGGCAACAGAAAATGTCAAGAAGCCTGAAAAAAGGTCCTTTTGTCGAGGAAAAGCTTTTCAGCCGTATCGAGGCAATGAATGAAAAGAATGACAAAAAGGTTATCAAAACATGGTCGAGAGCTTCCACTATTTTTCCGGAATTTGTGGGACATACGATCGCGGTCCACGACGGTAGAAAGCACGTCCCGGTCTATGTAACCGAGGATATGGTCGGACATAAGCTCGGTGAGTTCGCTCCGACGAGAACCTTCCGTGGTCACTCCGGATCCAAGACGTCCAATACTGACAAATAACGGAGGTAGAATGTGATGGAAGCAAAGGCGAAAGTACTGTATGTAAGAATCTCGCCCCGCAAGGTCAAGATCGTGCTGGATCTCATCCGGAACAAGCCGATCGCCGATGCGGTGGCCATTCTGAAGCACACCCCCAAGGCGGCTTCGGAATATGTATATAAGCTCATCAGAAGCGCGGCGGCCAATGCGGAGCATAATTTCCAGATGGATCCCGCCAAGCTCTATGTTTCCGAGTGCTATGTCTGCCCCGGACCTACGCTGAAGCGTATGATGCCGAGAGCGCAGGGCAGAGGAGACAGAATCCTGAAGAGAACGAGCCATATCACGGTCGTTGTCAAGGAAAAAGAAGATAAGTAAAGGAGGCGGAGTACAGAATGGGTCAGAAAGTTAATCCGCACGGCTTCCGTGTCGGCGTTATCAAGGATTGGGATTCAAGATGGTTCACAAAAGACGAAAACTTCGGTGATACTCTTGTCTCCGACTATAAGGTCAGAAAGTACCTGAAGGATAAGTATAAGGAGTCCGGCGTTCCGAAGATCGAGATCGAGCGCGACAACAACCGCGTCAGAGTCTTCCTTCACTGCGCCAAGCCGGGGATCATCATCGGCCGCGGCGGCACCGAGATCGAGAAGATCAAGGCGCAGCTTGAGGCAATGGTGGGAATGCCCGTCGTCGTCAACGTCGTGGAGGTGAAGAACCCCGACGTTAACGCACAGCTCGTTGCCGAAAGCATCGCCAAGCAGCTGGAGGGAAGAGCATCCTTCCGCCGCGCGATGAAGATGTCGATCCAGCGCACGATGAGACTCGGCGCAAAGGGGATCAAGATCACCTGCTCCGGCCGTCTCGGCGGCGCCGAGATCGCAAGGACCGAGCATTATCATGAGGGCTCGATTCCGCTTCAGACCCTCCGCGCCGATATCGACTACGGCTTTGCCGAGGCCGATACCACCTACGGAAAGATCGGCGTGAAGGTTTGGATCTACAAGGGCGAGGTTCTTCGCGATTCCGGCAAGAAGCAGCACTTCTCCGAGGCGAAGATCGAAATCCCGAAGCAGGAAAGACGCGGGGATCGCCGCGATCGCCGTCAGGGCGGCTTCAACAGAGACCGTCAGGGCGGAGGACGCCAGGGCGGCTTCAACAGAGACCGTCAGGGCGGAGGACGTCAGGGTGGCTTCAACAACAATCGTCAGGGCGGCTTCAACAGAGACCGTCAGGGCGGCTTCAACAGCCAGAGCGCACCCGCTAATAAAGAGGGAGGCGACAAATAATGTTAATGCCTAAGAGAGTGAAATACAGACGTGTTCAGCGCGGCAGAATGAAGGGCACGGCCCACCGCGGCAACACGCTGAGCTACGGGGATTTCGGACTTGTGGCGGCGGAGCCTGCATGGATCACCAGCAACCAGATCGAGGCGGCCCGTATTGCAATGACCCGTTTCACCAAGCGTTCCGGACAGGTCTGGATCAAGATCTTCCCGGATAAGCCGGTCACGGAAAAGCCTGCCGAGACCCGAATGGGTTCCGGTAAGGGTTCCCCCGAATACTGGGTGGCGGTCGTTAAGCCGGGACGCATCATGTTTGAGATGAGCGGCGTGGCGGAGGCCGACGCGAGAGAGGCAATGCGCCTTGCTTCGCACAAGCTCCCGATCAAGTGCAAGTTTATCAGCAAACTGTCCGAAACAACTGCTGAGGAGGAATAAGCCGTGAAAGCAAAGGAAATCAGAGAGATGTCTTCCGCAGAGCTTGAAACCAAGCTCAAGGAGCTTAAGAACGAGTTGTTTAACCTCCGTTTTCAGCACGCGATCAACCAGCTTGACAACCCCCACAAAATCTCGGACGTCAAGAAAGATATCGCACGCGTTATGACGGTTCTTCGCGAGAAGAAAGACGCTTAACTAAGCGAAGAGGGAGAATAGATCGATGGAAGAAAGAAATCTCAGAAAAACCCGGGTCGGGATGGTCGTAAGCACGAAGATGGACAAAACGATCGTCGTCGCCATCGCCGATAACGTAAAGCATCCGAAGTACGGTAAGGTTATCAAGCACACCATCAAGATCCACGCGCACGACGAGAACAACGAGTGCGGTGTCGGAGACAAGGTCGCGGTCATGGAGACCCGTCCTCTCTCCAAAACCAAGAGATGGCGTCTTGTCAACATTATCGAGAAAGCAAAATAACAGCCGGAAACAGCCGGGTGGCATCACACCGGCCAAGGTTCGGCTCAAAGGAGGATTTGCACAGTGATACAGCAGCAAACGTATTTGAAGGTTGCCGATAACACCGGCGCCAAGGAGCTTATGTGTATCCGCGTGCTGGGTGGAACCGGCAGACGCTATGCGAATATCGGCGATGTGATCGTGTGCGCAGTCAAGAAGGCTGCACCGGGCGGTCAGGTCAAAAAAGGCGATGTCGTAAAGGCGGTTGTCGTCCGTTCCGTCAAGGGCATCAAGAGAAACGACGGCTCCTATATAAAGTTCGATGAAAACGCAGCGGTGATCATCAAGGAAGATAAAAACCCCACCGGGACCCGTATCTTCGGGCCGGTAGCCAGAGAGCTTCGCGAGAAGAGCTATATGAAGATCCTTTCGCTTGCTCCTGAAGTGCTTTGAGACGGAGGTATCGCAAATGGAAAAGCTTCATGTAAAGAAGGACGATACCGTTATCGTCATATCCGGAGACGACAAGGGACGCAAGGGAAAGGTGCTTGAGGTATCTCCCAAGGAGAAAAAGGTCATCGTCAAGGGCGTCAATATCGTGACCCGTCACGTCAAGCCGAGAAGACAGGGCGAGCAGGGCGGAATCGTCAAGGTCGAGGGCGCCATGTATGCCTGCAAGGTCATGCTCTACTGCGCCAAGTGCGAAAAGGGCGTGCGCGTCCGCACCACCGTCGGTGAGGACGGCAAGAAAATTAGACTCTGCGCCGCCTGCGGCGCAAAGCTGTGAGCGGAGGTAAGTACTGATGTCAAGACTGAAGGAACTGTATGGAAAAGAGGTCGCTCCCGCTCTGATGAAGAAATTTGCGTATAAGAGCCCGATGCAGATCCCGCGCTTCGATAAGATCGTGGTGAATATCGGTGCGGGCGACGCAAAGGAAAACGCAAAGGTCATCGACAGCATCATTGCAGATCTGACCCTGATCACCGGTCAGAAGGCCGTTCCGACCTACGCCAAGAAGTCGGTCGCGAACTTCAAGCTCCGCGCCGGTCAGAAGATCGGGGCGAAGGTGACGCTCCGCGGCGAGAGAATGTACGAGTTCATGGACAGACTCTTCAACCTCGCGCTTCCGCGCGTCCGCGACTTCAAGGGGATCAACCCCAACGGCTTCGACGGCCGCGGCAACTACTCGCTCGGTCTGAAGGAGCAGCTGATCTTCCCGGAGATCGAGTACGATAAGGTCGAGAAGATCCGCGGAATGGATATCGTTTTCGTGACGACCGCGCATACCGATGAGGAAGCAAGAGAGCTCCTGAAGCTGATGGGCGCTCCCTTCGCCAAGTAAGAGAAGGAGAAAACGGAATGGCAAAGAAATCTATGATACTCAAGCAGCAGGCTCCGCAGAAGTATTCTACCAGAGAGTACAACCGTTGCAAGATCTGCGGCCGCCCGCACGCGTATCTTCGTAAATTCGGAATTTGCCGTATCTGCTTCAGAGAGCTTGCCTACAAGGGCGAGATTCCGGGAGTAAGAAAGGCATCGTGGTAAGCAGAACTGCCGGCCGCGCATTCTGACGCGCGGAGGCAAAGCTGGTTTACAAAGGAGGATTACTATTATGCAGATGTCAGACGTCATTGCGGATATGCTGACCAGAATCCGCAACGCAAACAATGCAAAGCACGAAACGGTAGATGTCCCTGCCTCCAATATGAAAAAGTCGATCGCTGATATCCTCACCGCTGAGGGCTATATCAAGGGCTATAATATTGTCGAGGACGGGAAACAGGGCGTCATCAGAATCACGCTGAAGTACAACGGAAAAGAAAAGGTCATCAAGGGACTCCGCAGAGTCTCCAAGCCCGGTCTCCGGATCTATGCAAGCTGTGAGGATATGCCCCGCGTCATGAACGGCCTCGGCGTCGCCATTATCTCGACGTCCAAGGGTCTGATGACCGATAAAGAAGCTCGTAAACAGAACATCGGCGGCGAAGTGCTCGCCTTTGTGTGGTAATAACGGAGGAAAAGGATATGTCAAGAATAGGCAGACAGCCAATCACAATTCCCGCCGGTGTTACCGTCACGGTGGGCGAGGGAAATCTCGTAACGGTCAAGGGACCGAAGGGAACGCTCAGCGAAGCGATCCATCCTCTGATCACCGTGAAGGTGGAGGGAGGCTCGGTTCTGGTGGAGCGCTCCTCCGAGGAGAAGCTCGATAAGTCGCTGCACGGCCTCAGCCGCACCCTTGTGAACAACATGGTGGTCGGCGTGACCGAGGGCTACAGCAAGAAGCTGGAGATCGTCGGCGTCGGTTACAGAGCGCAGAAGACGGGGAAGAACCTGGTTCTGAACCTCGGCTACTCTCACCCGATCAACTTCGAGGAGAAGGACGGCGTGACCTTCGAGACTCCCGATGCCAACACCATCATCGTGAAGGGCATCAACAAGCAGTCGGTCGGTCAGATCGCCGCTCAGATCAGAGAGAAGAGACCTCCCGAGCCTTACCTCGGCAAGGGCGTCAAGTACTCCGGTGAGAAGATCCGCCGCAAGTCCGGAAAAGCCGGTAAATAAGGAAAGGAGCGGAACAGAATGGTTAGCAGAAAAGACGCGAACAAACAGCGCGCAAAGAGACATAAGAGAATCAGAGCAAAGATCTCCGGTACGGCTTCCTGCCCCCGTCTTTGCGTTTACCGCTCTCTCAGCAATATTCAGGCTCAGATCATTGACGACGAAAAGGGCGTGACCCTTTGCTCGGCCTCCACGCTCGGCAAGAGCTTCGAGGGCAACGGCGGCAACAAGTCGGCTGCCAGAGAGGTCGGCAAGACGATCGCGAAGCTGGCTCTCGAAAAGGGCGTTGAGACCGTCGTATTCGACCGTGGCGGATATCTGTATCACGGACGTGTGCTTGAGCTTGCAGAAGGCGCCCGCGAGGGCGGCCTCAAATTCTGAGGAAAACGGAGGTTTATCAATGATACAGAAATCAAATCCCGCAGCCGGTGACCTTCAGGAAAAGCTTGTTGTGGTAAACCGTGTTTCAAAGACGGTGAAGGGCGGACGGATTGCCCGTTTTGCCGCCCTTATGGTGGTGGGCGACGGCAACGGCCGCGTCGGCTACGGACTCGGGAAAGCGGCGGAGGTGCCGGAGGCAATCCGCAAGGGCATCGAGGACGCAAAGAAAAATATGATCACCGTTTCCCTGAAGGGAACGACGATCCCTCATGAGGTGATCGGTGAGTACGGCGCCGGAAGAGTGCTTTTAAAGCCGGCTTCCGAGGGTACCGGACTGATCGCGGGCGGAACGGCAAGAAAGGTTCTGGAGATGGCGGGAATCCGCAACGTCAGAGCCAAGTGCCTGCGCTCCAATAACCCCGTGAACGTCGTCAAGGCCACCTTCGAGGGGCTGAAGGCGCTCCGTACCGAGGAAGAGGTCGCCAAGAACCGCGGCCTTGAGGCCGGTACGCTGCGGAAGTGAACGGAGGAACGGAAATGGCAACAGTAAAGGTAACGCTCGTCAAGAGCACCATCGGCGCAAAGCCCAACCAGAAACTCACCGCCAAATCGCTCGGACTTGATAGGATCGGAGACAGCATCCTCCACGAGGATAACGCCGTGTTGGCCGGCAAAGTCAAGGTGATCTCGCATCTGGTCAAGGTCGAGAAGCAGGGCTGATATTGTCGGCGTCCGGTTCCCGGAAACGACAAGCACAGGAAAACACTAACAAGGAGGAAAGCTTAATGAAGCTCCATGAACTTTCTCCGGCACCCGGCTCTGTAACGCCGGCATGGCGGAAAGGCAGAGGCACCGGCTCCGGCAACGGCAAGACCGCGGGGAAGGGGCACAAGGGTCAGAATGCCCGTTCCGGCGGCGGTGTCCGTCCCGGCTTTGAGGGAGGACAGATCCCGCTCTACAGAAAACTTCCCAAAAGAGGTTTCAAGAACAGATTCGCAAGCGAATATACCACGGTAAATGTCTCGGTTCTCAATCGCTTTGAGGACGGCGCGGTGATCGATCAGACCGCGTTGATCGAAGCGGGTCTGGCCCGCAAAGCCGCAGACGGTCTCAAGGTTCTCGGCAACGGGGCTGTTGAAAAGAAATATACCGTTCGTGCCGCAGCATTTACCGCAGCCGCAAAAGAGAAAATCGAGGCAGCCGGCGGAAAGTGCGAGGTGGTCTGAGTGTTCAAAACACTTGCAAACGCATGGAAGATCCCGGATCTCAAGCGGAAGATGGTCTTCACCCTGGTGATAGTACTGCTCTATCGCTTGGGCGCTTGTGTACCGGTTCCGTATGTAAGCTCTGACGCGCTCAATTATATGATCACGATGAATTCCACGGGATCCATCTTCGATTATCTGAATATTCTGTCGGGTCAGGCTTTCTCACAGGCCACGCTCTTTGCTCTGTCGGTTTCTCCCTACATTACGGCTCAGATCGTAATCCAGCTCCTTACCATCGCAATTCCTGCGCTGGAGAAGCTGTCCAAGGAGGGGGAAGAGGGCAGAAAAAAGATCAACAAGATCACAAGAATCGTGACGGTGGGCCTGGCGCTCGTGACCGCTTACGGGTATTACTCCTATATGAAGAGCCTCGGCGTTCTGACCGACAACGGCGCTTTCGCCATGATCGTGATCATGGCCTGCTACTGCGGCGGTGCTTCGCTGATCATGTGGCTTGCCGACAAGATCAATGAGAGAGGAATCGGAAACGGTATCTCGATCATTCTCTTTGTCAACATACTCTCCAGCGGTTATGCATCGGCTCAGACCATTATCAATCAGATTCAAAGAGGCGGCTTCGCCAATATCTTCTTCGCAATTCTCTCCGTTATCATCATGGTCGCGGTGATCACGCTCGTCGTCTTCGTGACGAACAGCGAGCGCAGGATCCCGGTCCAGTACGCAAAGCGTGTCGTCGGACGGAAAATGTACGGCGGTCAGAGCAGCAATCTGCCTCTGAAGCTGAATATGTCGGGCGTTATGCCGATCATCTTCGCAAGCTCCATCGTATCTCTTCCTCAGACAATCGCGATGTTCGTGCGGCCCAAATCCGGATCGTTCTGGGATAAGTTCCTTGACATCTTCGCCCCTGACTCGGTCGTCTACGTTGTGCTGTTTATCGCCCTCATCGTCGCCTTCTCCTACTTCTATATCGCGATCAGCTTCAACAACGTGGAGGTTGCCAACAACCTGAAAAAGAACGGAGGCTTCATCCCCGGAATCCGTCCCGGAAAGCCTACTGCCGATTATATCAAGATGGTCCTCAACCGGATCACCCTGATCGGCGCGATCTTCCTCGCGTTTATCGCAGGGCTTCCCCTGCTGGTCAACATCTTCGCGCAGGGCTATCTCGGCGCTCTGGCTTTCGGCGGCTCCTCGCTGCTGATCGTTGTCGGCGTTGCGCTTGAGACGGCGCGCGAGCTGGAATCGCAGATGGCGATGCGTCACTACAAGGGCTTCCTTGAGTAATGCGCGCTGACGGAGTGCAGATCGGTGCGGACGAGGGATCTCCCTCCCGCGTCGGTCGCCCCCCAATCGGATCGGAGGAAACGGAATGAATATAATTTTTCTCGGCGCTCCCGGCGCCGGTAAGGGAACGCAGGCCGAAAAGGTCAGCGAGCATTACCGGATCCCGGCGATCTCGACGGGCGCCATCATCAGAGAGGCCATCAAGACCGGAACCGAGATGGGACTGGCCGCCAAGGCCTACACCGAAAAGGGCGCGCTCGTCCCCGATGAGGTCGTGATCGGCATCATCAAGGAGCGGCTCGCCAAGGACGACTGCCGCGAGGGATTTATCCTCGACGGCTTCCCGAGAACCGTGCCGCAGGCCGAGGCCCTCGATCAGATGGGCGTTCGGATCGACATGGTGATCAGCATCGAGGTGGAGGATCAGACCATCGTCTCGCGGATGAGCGGACGCAGGGTCTGCGCCGACTGCGGGGCTTCCTATCATGTGGAATTCAAGCCCTCGAAGGACGGGAAAACCTGCGATGCCTGCGGAGGCGCGCTGACGGTCCGCCGCGATGATTCGCCGGAGGTGGTCAAGAGCCGCCTTGTGACCTATCATGAGCAGACCGAACCGCTCAAGGCATACTATGAGAAGACCGGCAAGCTGAAGACCGTGATCGGGCAGATCGAGGTGGCGGATACGACCCGCCTGACCTTTGAGGCGATCGAAAGCGGACTCGGATGCGGAGCGGGCAGATAATCTATGATACAGCTCAAAAACGCGGAACAGATCAGGAAAATGAAGGACGCGGGGCGGATCACCGGAGAGGCGCTCCTGCTCGCGGGAGAGGCCGTCAAGGAGGGTGTCACCACCAAGCACCTTGACGACATCATCCGCCGTCATATCGAGAAGTGCGGCGCCGTGCCGACCTTTCTCGGCTACGGCGGCTTCCCCGGAAGCGCCTGCATCTCGGTCAATGACCAGGTGATCCACGGCATCCCGTCCCCCGAGGTCGTGCTCCGCGAGGGTGATATCGTCAAGATCGATGTCGGTGCGACCTACCGCGGCTTCGTCGGAGACAGCGCCAACACCTTTCCCGTGGGGCGCGTCAGCCGGGAGGCTGCCGCGCTGATCGAATGCACGAGAAACAGCTTCTACAAGGGCGCGGAACAGGTCAGGATCGGAAACCGGATCGGAGATATCGGTTCGGCGGTTCAGCGGTACTGCGAGGAGCGGGGCTACGGCGTGATCCGGAAATATGTCGGGCATGGCGTCGGCCATGAGCTTCACGAGCCGCCCGATGTGCCGAACTACGGAACGCCGGGCCGCGGACCCCGGCTGGTCGCGGGCATGACGCTGGCGATCGAGCCGATGGTGAGCGCCGGTTCGTATGAGGTGAGAGAGCTGCGTGACGGCTGGACGGTCGTGACGGTCGACGGCTCGCTGACCGCTCATTACGAGCATTCGGTCGCGCTGACGGAGGAAGGCATCGTTTTTCTTACAAAAATAGACAGTACGTTGTAAAAGATACAGTCAGGAATTTTGTGTAGGGAGGGATTTATCTGCCAAAGGATGATGTGGTGGAGTTCGAAGGGGTAGTCCTTGAGTCGCTGCCGAACGCGCACTTTAAGGTCCAGCTTCCCAACGGACACATCGTGAACGCCCATATTTCGGGAAAACTCAGAATGAACTATATATGGATATACCCAGGAGACAAGGTGACCGTTGAGGTGTCAGTATACGATCTGACCAAGGGTCGTATCACCTGGCGCGCCAAATAAGAAAGGAATGGTATCAAAATGAAGGTAAAGCCATCCGTTAAAAAGATCTGCGAAAAATGCAAGATCATCAAGCGCAAGGGGAAGATCATGGTGATCTGTGAGAACCCCAAGCATAAGCAGAGACAGGGATAAGAAAGGAGAAAGATTATGGCTCGTATAGCAGGTGTGGATATTCCGAACGCGAAGCGCGTCGAAATAGCACTCACATATATATACGGAATCGGCAGAACCAGCGCGAACAAAATTCTCGCTGCAACGGGGATCAGCCCTGACACCCGTGCGAAGGATCTGACCGAGGATGAGGTGGCAAAGCTCCGTGAAGAGATCGAGAACCACTACCATGTCGAGGGCGATCTCCGCCGCGAGGTCGGCATGGACATCAAGAGAATGGTCGAGATCAACTGCTACCGCGGAATCCGTCACAGAAAGGGTCTTCCGGTGAGAGGTCAGAGAACCAAGACCAACGCCAGAACCCGCAAAGGTCCCGCGAAGACCATCGCCAACAAGAAGAAATAAAGGGGTGAAATAAAAAACATGGCAGCAGCACAGTCTAAAACGGCGAAGAAGGCCGTCAGAAAACGCCGCGAACGTAAAAACGTTGAAAGAGGTCAGGTGCATATTCAGGCAACCTTCAACAATACGATCGTCACGATCACCGATATGGCAGGGAACGCTGTATCCTGGGCGTCGGCCGGAGAACTCGGCTTCAAGGGCTCGAGAAAATCCACTCCCTTTGCGGCGCAGAGCGCGTCTGAGACGGCGGCAAAGCTCGCGGCAGATCACGGCATGAAGACCGTCGAGGTCTATGTCAAGGGACCCGGCTCCGGAAGAGAATCGGCGATCCGCGCGCTTCAGTCGGCAGGTCTTTCTGTTGAGATGATCAAGGATGTAACGCCGATCCCTCACAACGGCTGCAGACCGCCCAAGCGCAGAAGAGTATAACAGGCTCAAATACAGCAGGAGGAAAAATAATATGGCAAGATATACTGGATCTGTGTGCAGACTCTGCCGCAGAGAAGGAACCAAGCTCTTTCTTAAAGGCGATCGTTGCCTTTCCGGTAAATGCGCGCTTGAGAAGCGCCCGACCGTTCCCGGACAGCACGGGTCGGGAAGAAGGAACGTAAAGGAATACGGGCTTCAGCTCCGCGAGAAGCAGAAGGCCAAGAGATACTACGGCGTGCTGGAGAACCAGTTCAAGGGCTACTTTGAAAAGGCGGATAAGACCGAGGGCGTCACCGGTGAGAACCTGCTCAGCCTTCTGGAGCGCCGTCTGGACAATGTTGTCTATCGGATCGGCCTGGCAGACAGCCGCAAGGAAGCGCGTCAGCTTGTGACTCACGGGCACTTCAGACTGAACGGAAAAAAGGTGAATATCCCCTCCCTGATCGTCCGTGCAGGCGATGTGATCACACTCCGTGAGGAGAGCCGTTCTTCCGAGAAATTCAAGAATCTCATCGAAGTCCTTGATACCCGCATTACGCCGAAGTGGATCGAGCTTGATAAGGGACAGGTCGTTGCCAAGATCGCGGCGCTTCCCGCCAGAGACGACGTCGACTTCCCGTTCGAAGAGCATCTGATCGTCGAGCTTTATTCCAAGTAATACACCCGCACCGTTTTTCGGCGTCGGGACAGAGGCCGGAGGACGGTAACTGATTTGTTACCATAATAAATACAGGAGGGGACTATTAATGATCGAAATCGAAAAGCCAAACATCGCCACGGTTAATCTGAGCGACGACGGCAGAAGCGGCAAGTTCATCATCGAACCGCTTGAGAGAGGATACGGCACAACGCTGGGAAATTCTCTCCGCAGAGTCTTGCTGAGCTCGCTTCCCGGCGTGGCCGTGACGTGTATCAAGATCGACGGCGTTCTTCATGAGATATCTACGATTCCCGGTGTCAAGGAGGACGTGACCGAGATCGTTCTGAATGTAAAGGGCATTACTGCCAAGCTGCATTCCGACGGTCCGAAAACCGTTGTCCTGGATATCACAGGTCCCTGCAAGGCTACTGCGGGAGATATAAAGCAGGATGCGGATCTTGAGATCCTGAATCCCGATCTGCATATTGCTACCGTCAGCGAGAACACTCGCTTCTATATGGAGCTGACCTTCAATCACGGCAGAGGTTATGTCTCTCAGGAGAAGAATAAGCTCAGCAATCAGCCGGCGATCGGTATCATCTACACCGACTCCATCTACACGCCGGTCTATAACGTCAGCTACAGCGTCGAGAATACCCGTGTGGGAAGCAACACCGATTACGATAAGCTGACCCTGGAGGTACTGACCAACGGGACGATCTCGGCAAAGGAAGCGGTATCGCTTGCCGCCAAGATACTCAACGACCATCTCAACTTGTTCGTCAATCTGTCGGACGAGGCAAAGAATACGGAAGTGATGATCGAGAGCAAAGAGACAGTCAAAGAAAAGGTTCTTGAGATGACCATTGAGGAGCTTGACATGTCCGTCAGAAGCTTCAACTGCCTGAAGCGTGCGGGCATCGATACGGTAGAGGATCTCACCAACAAGACCGAGGAGGATATGATCAAGGTCAGAAACCTCGGCAAGAAGTCGCTTGAAGAGGTCATTCAGAAGCTTCATTCACTCGGCTTGGATCTTAAGAGGGAAATCGAGTAATCCGCCGCGGCGTCCCGCCTGAGCGGAGGAAAGAAGACGGCTCTCCCCGATCCGTGAAACAGAGCCGTGTCATCAGAGAATAACTGGGAGGTATTTTGAAATGCCAGGAACAAGAAAACTCGGCAGAACGACTGACAACCGTATGGCGATGCTACGCGGTATGGTAACGCTTCTGCTTGAAACCGGTAAAGTCGATACGACTGTTACGAGAGCAAAAGAAGTGCGTTGCCTTGCCGAGAAAATGATCACGCTCGGAAAGAAGAATACGCTGGCTTCGCGCCGTCAGGCGCTCGCCTTCATCACGAAGGAGGATGTAGTCAAGAAGCTGTTTGACGTGATCGCGCCCGATAATGCAAACAGAGCCGGCGGCTACACCGCTATCTATAAGCTCGGTCCTCGCAGAGGCGACGGCGCGGAAATGGCGCGCATCGTCCTTGTCTCCGAGATGGAGAAAGCGGCTGCCGAGGCTGCGGAAGCCAAGAAGAAGAAGTCTTCCAAGAAGAAGGCCGCCCCCAAGAAGGAGGAGGCCAAGAAGGAAGAGGCCGCTCCCGTCGAGGAGAAGGTCGAGGAAACGGCGGAAGCGCCCGCCGAGGAAGCCGCTGCAGCGGAAGCTGTCGCGGAAGCGCCCGCCGAGGAGAAGACCGAGGCGGCCGAGTAAATCGGTGAAAAAAGCGCCCCCGCCGGAGCGGGGGCGAAAACAGGAACGGAACAGGCAAGGATTGCTCTCATGCCTGTTCCGCTTTTTTTGATTCCGAATGCGATAATCCGGCGTTATCATCAGCCGCATACACACATCTTGTTTACCGCGATAGAATGCGTTTTGAGCTGACCCATATCAAAGCATACAAAGTCGTAATTTCTCAAGTAGGGGGCGGCCGGGGCGGTATCGAGTTCCCTGTGCCATGATCCTTCACACGGATAGCTCGGAGCTATGTTCTGCGATCCTTCAGCAAGAGAACAACAGCGATACCGGCGCCGGCAGATCCGCGAAGGCTTGCGGGGCGCCGGAAGGCATGAGGTTGGGAGACAAGCGAAGGCTTGCAGGGTCGCAGGAAGACGGGGAATCGATGGGGAGGAGACGAGCGGGATCAGCTTTTGACGTGGACGTCGAGCTGCGGGAAGGGGATGGAGATTCCGCTGCGATCAAGCGCGGCCTTGACCTGCTCCGTCAGATCGAATTTCAGCGTCCAATAGTTTTCCGACAGGCACCAGACGCGGACGGTAAAGCTCAGGGAGGAAGCTTCCATCGCCGTCATCCGCACAAACGGCGCAGGGTCGGTCAATACCATCTCGTGCGCCGTGACCGCTTCCATAATGACCGCCTTCGCCTGCTCGGTGTCGGTGGCGTAATCGACCGAAAAGACGAGATCAAGACGGCGTTTTTTTTCACGGGAATAATTGGTGATGGTATCGGAGGTGATGGAGGAGTTGGGAACAGTGATGTGCTTGTTGTCCGGGGTGATCAGCGTCGTATAGAAGATACCGAGATCGGAGACCGTCCCGGAGACGCTGGAGGTCTCAATATAATCTCCGAGCTTCATCGGCTTCAGCACCAGCAGCATGATGCCGCTGGCAAAGTTCGAAAGCGATCCCTGCAGGGCCAATGCTATGGCGGCGCCGGCGGAGGCGACGACGGCGATGATCGATGCCATCGGAACGCCGAGGATGCTGACGATGGTGACGGCGA
This sequence comes from uncultured Clostridia bacterium, assembly GCA_944384585.1. Taxonomy (GTDB): domain Bacteria; phylum Bacillota; class Clostridia; order Oscillospirales; family CAG-272; genus Colimorpha_A. The sequence continues at coordinate 17,429 of CALWTY010000038.1, forward strand.
TCAGCACATAGAGAGTGGTCTTGACGATGTTCTTGATGAAATTGGAGGCGGTGGGGTCGAGGGGATGCTTTTTCGTTCCCTTCGGGAAGTGCTTGATGAGGAAGCCGGTCAGCGCTCTGCCGATCCCGAAGACGAGAAATGAGGCCAGCAGCTTCAGCGCGATGCTGATACAGGCGGAGGAGATCATCTCCCAAATGGTTTGCCAAGTCATAATTGATCGAATCCTTTCCGAATACAGATATCTATTATTATACCGCCGAACGCGAAAAAGGTCAATATTATTAACACCATGTTTTCAGGTTTTTCATAATCAGAATAAGAATTCGGTGTATACTGACAAGAGAATCAACTTTAGCCTGAAGAGGAATGTATGAACGAATATTATCCCTATCAACATCCCGAAGAGCCGGAGGGAGAGCAGCGGAAAAAGCGCATTTATTTCGTGCTGGGCGTCATCAGCGCGGCGGCGATCCTGATCTGTGTCGTCCTGCTGATCGGCCGCTCCCTTCTTCGCCCGGCGGGAAAGCCTCCTGTCAGCTCGACTTCCGAGCCGACGTCGACGACAGCGCCCGCGACGGAGCCGGTTACCGATCCGCCCGCTACCGAGCCTCCAGTGACGGAACCTCCCGCGACGGAGCCGCCGGTTACCGAGCCTCCTGCGCCTCCCCGAGAGTACGAATACGTCACCGACGTCACGCCCTATCTGGATTATATCACGACCACCGATTCGCAGTATCTGATTCTGGCCAATCGCTCTCATGCGCTGGGGGAGAAATACGTCCCCTCCGATCTTGTCAAGGCTGACGCGAACCCTGCGCTGAAGCTCCGCAAGTATGCAAATGAGGCGCTGAATGCGATGCTGGCGGAAATGAAGGCGATGAAAATGGCGGACTGCTCGGCGGTGGCCAGCGCGTATCGTGATTTTACCACGCAGTATAAGCTCTACAATCGTTATCTGGCGGAGGAAAAGGCGCGTCATCCCGATTATACCGACGATCAGATCCGGGCGCTGGTGGACAGCTATTCGGCAAGGCCGGGAACAAGCGACCATCAGACGGGGCTGACGATCGATTTTTACCCTGTCAGCGAGCGCTTTGAAACGACCAAGACCTATCGCTTCATGATGGAGAACGCCTATAAGTTCGGGTTTATCCTCCGTTTCCCGGAGGATAAGACCGATATCACGGGGTATATGTTCGAATCGTGGCACTGGCGCTTTGTCGGGCGGGAGGCAGCCACCTATATTTATGAAAACGGCATCACGCTGGAGGAATATCTCGGCATTTTGGATTGAGGAAAAGGGCATTGCCAAACGGCAATGCCCTTTTGCTCCGCCGCGCCGGCATCATCCCCCCCGCAGGCGTGAAAAACGGGGCGCAGACGAGCGCCCCGCCGGCAGCCCCGAACCGTCGACTGCAACTAAGCAGAGCAGCGCGCCGGCATCATCCCCCGCAGGCGTGCAAAAACGGGGCGCAGACGAGCGCCCCGCCGGCAGCCCCGGACAATCGACTGCAACTAAGCAGAGCAGCGCGCCGGCATCATCCCCCCGCAGGCGTGCAAAAACGGGGCGCAGACGAGCGCCCCGCCGGCAGCCCCGAACCGTCGACTGCAACTAAGCAGAGCAGCGCGCCGGCATCATCCCCCGCAGGCACGAAAAAACGGGGCGCAGACGAGCGCCCCGTTTAAAATCCAAAAGAAATTCAGCAGCCGAGCGCCGCCGCACCGATGATGCCGGCGTCGTTCCCCAGCTCCGCAATGCGGATCTCGGTCTTGATCGGCTGATTCCGCGTGTACTGCTCCGCCTCCACAATCGCGGTCAGGGGCTTGAGCAGGTAATCCCGCTCGTTGCAGACCCCGCCCCCGATCGATAACACCTCCGGCTGGAAGATGTTGATCAGATTGGTGATGCCGCAGGCGAGATAGGAGATATAGGCGTCGACGACCTCCCGGCCGGCGCGATCTCCCTGCTTCATGGCGGCAAAGGCGATCCTTGCGTCGACCTTCCCGATATCGCCGCCGCACATCTCCCACATCCGCGTGTCCTCCGTCACGGCGAGCTTTTCTTTTGTCAGCGCGACCAGCGCGGTGGCGGAGGCATAGGCCTCAAAGCAGCCCTTGCGACCGCAGGAGCAGGGTCTTCCGTTATGCTCGATGACCATGTGCCCCAGCTCTGCGCCGCAGGCATTGAAGCCGGAATAGACCTTCCCGTCGAGGATGATCCCTCCGCCGACGCCGGTGCCGAGCGTGACCATGAGGGAGATCTTCTTTCCCTTGGCGGCGCCGGCAACCGCTTCGCCCAGTGCCGCAGCGTTGGCATCGTTCTCCAGCAGGATCGTTCCGACCGGCAGATAGCGGCGAAGCGTCACACAGATCGGGAACTTGAGGAAGGGAAGATTGTTGGCGTATTCGATGACGCCGGTCTTGGGATTGACGCTTCCGGGAGAGGCGATGCCGGCATAGGCGATCTCCTCGATCCCGATCCCCGTTTCCTTTAAAAGCGAGAGGCAGAGTGCCCCCATATCCCGGATGATCAGCTCGGGATCGCGGTCAACCAGCGTCGGGGTGCTGCCTTTTTTGATGATGTGAAAGCTCTCGTCGACGATGCCGGCGGCAATGTTCGTTCCGCCGAGATCGATTCCGATATAATACATAGTATGAGCCAGCCTTTCGTTTGATTATTTGCCGGGGAAGGGCTGCTTCCCGAGCAGTTCCTTGATTTCACCGAGCAGCTCAGTCTGACGGAGAATGCTCTCCTCCAGAAGGCGCTGCTTTTCCGCTGCGGCCTGTGCGGCGGCCTCCGCCGCCTCCTTTTCCGCCTTGGCCTTGGCTTCCGCCTCCTCCGCCTTCCGCTTTTCCTCCGCGAGCTTCTTGTATTCCAGCGCGTTTCTGGCCTTCATGATGATGCGGAGCACCACGAAGATGCAGAGCGCCGTGATCAGGAAGTCGATGACCGTCTGAAGCCATGTTCCCCAGAGAATGGCGTTTTCAGGGGTGACGACGGCGCCGGTCTCATCCGTGACCGCCTCCGAAATGACGGTCTTGAAGGAATCGAGATTGCCGCTTTGGATGAACAGCCCGACGAAGGGGTTGATGATATAGTTCACCAGTCCGGTGACGATCTTTCCGAACGAGCCGCCGATGACGACGCCGACTGCCATGTCAATGACATTGCCTTTGAAAATGAATTTTTTGAAGTCTTCGAAGAATTTCATGGATCCGTTCTCCCGATCTAAATGTAAAAGTAAAGCCTGACTGCGGAATCTGTCATTCATTATACCACGCAGGGCAGGAAAGGTCAAGTGGGGGCGGGTTATTTCTTCCTTTCGAGGATGATGCGGTCGGTATGGAGGAAGGCGTTGGCGGCGAGAGTGCTTGACATTGGAATGCTCGTCTCACAGCCGCAGGTATGGCAGAAGATCCTGACGGAATCCCCGCAGAATTCGAAGTCATACCGCGCGGTGTCTCCCTCCCGGCAGCCGCAGAGGATATCGCCGTCCTCCGCCAGCTCGACGAGCATGAAGCGGACGATTTCCTCGATCTGGGCGTAGTCCATGCGATATTCCCGATCGACGTTGTCCCCCGAGCCGTCGGTGGCGGCGCTTCGGCCCGAGAGAAATTCCCCGAAGCTGTCAAAGCCCATCTCCTCCAGCAGCGCCAGCAGCTCCCGGTCGGAGGCCTTCGCCGCCTCCAGCACCTTCTCCTTCTTTCCGATGAAGCAGACGTCGACGGAGGAAAGAGTGCAGGTGAGCGCCAGCAGCTCCCGATCGAAGAAGGCGTCGGAGCTGAGGAGGTAGGAGTGGGGGGAGGGGCAGAAGAGGCAGGGAACGGTGATGCGCAGCTTGCGGTCGGCGGTATAGGCAATGGTCAGCTCCGAGCCGCCGCAGTCGCACTTCAGCTTGATCAGATCGCCCGACAGGGTGAAGAGCCCGACGAGGCCGAGAATGAATTTTCCGCATACCGGGCAGCGGTAGGCGAGGGTGGTTTCTTTTGCATTCAGCACCATATCAGTTTCCGCCTCCCGCCGGGGGATTTCCCGCCGTTTCCGAGCCGGGGCGGGATTCCGGGCTGTCGGGTTCCTCCGCCGTCCCGCTTCCGGAGGAAGCGGAGTCCTCCCCTCCGCCGGAGGGGAGCTTTGTCGGGACGGTCACGGCGGTCAGCGCCGTCGGCTTCATTGCCGCATTGCGTTCGGAGGAGGAGAGGGTATAGCGGGATTGATAGCCGTCGCTGTACCAGACGGTGCAGGAGTCGACGGGCGATTCAAAATCGGTGTTTTCTCCGTTGTTCCGATAGACATATACGGTCAGCTCGGCAGCGGAGGAGATATCGACGTCGGAAAAGACCACGCGGTAATAACCGTAGATCAGAGCGGAGTCGGTGAGATACTGATACTCGGAGTAGACCCTGCCGGTATTGTCCTTGAGGAGGAAGAGAAAAGGCTCGTTGTCATCGCCGGGCAGACGGAGCGCGTCCTTGAGGGGGCTGCTGAAGCGGTTGTATCGGAGCATGAACTGGAACTGGGAAGGATCCTCGGTGTACATCAGATGGTCGATGAAGAAAAACTTGTCGAGGGAGCTGATGTTGTAGGCCGTCAGATCCCAGACGCGGTAATTCTCCCGTCCCAGCGCCTCATAGCGCTCTGCTGCCTGCCCGGTCCACAGATACTGCTTCATGCGGGGAGTGCCCTTCTGGAAGAAGGAGCAGACGGCAAGCCACAGCAGCATCAGCGCGACAAGGGACAGGAAGATCCACTTGATGATTTTGCCGATGATCCGAAGCGGGCGGGGGGCTTTTATCTGCTCGTCGTTTGTATAATCCATGGCGTTCTGAACCTTTCGGAGATGGCCGTCCGGGGACGGCACGGTATTACCGTTATTATAGCACAAACCGAGGGTAACTTCAATAGATATGCCGAGAAATCGCGGAGGAGACTCCAATATTTAAATTTTTTTCACAAATCATCGCGCAAGCCCTTGCATCCCCGTCCGCGCTATGGTACAATACTGTTATTCCTCCGATCACACTATGCCGAAAGGATTCAAGATAAATGGAAAACCGACAAAACGAAGTCACGATGGATCGCCCCGAAGCCAAAAAGGTGATATTTTCCGGCGTTCAGCCCAGCGGAATGCTGACCATCGGCAACTATCTCGGCTCGATCAAAAACTGGCCGGCGCTTCAGGACGACTATCGGTGCCTCTACTGCGTGGTGGATCTCCATGCCATCACCGTGCGGCAGGAGCCGGCGGAGCTGCGCCGCCGCACCTATGAGACGCTGGCGCTCTATATGGCGGCGGGACTCGATCCCGAGCGGAATATCCTCTTCGTGCAGAGTCACGTTCCCGCCCATGCCGAGCTTGCCTGGGTGCTGAACTGCTATACTATGTTCGGGGAGCTGTCCCGGATGACACAGTTCAAGGATAAGAGCCGCAAGTACGCCACCAATATCAATGCGGGGCTCTTTACCTACCCGTCGCTGATGGCGGCGGACATCCTGCTCTATCAGACCGATCTTGTCCCGGTGGGGCAGGATCAGATGCAGCATATCGAGCTGACGAGAGATGTTGCCGTTCGTTTCAATCAGGTCTACGGCGAGACCTTCCGCATTCCTGACGGCTTTGTGCCGAAGGCGGGGGCGAAGATCATGTCGCTGGCAGAGCCGGAGAAGAAGATGAGCAAGTCCGACAGCAACAAAAACGCCTCGGTCTATATCCTCGACGGACGGGACGAGATCGTGCGGAAGTTCAAGCGCGCGGTGACCGATTCCGACACGGTGGTCTGCCGCGGCGAGAACAAGGGCGGGATCAACAATCTGATGACGATCTACGCCGCGTTCACGGGCAAGACCGACGGAGAGATCGAGCGGGAATTCGAGGGCCGCGGCTACGGCGACTTCAAGCTCGCGGTGGGAGAGACGGTGGCCGACGCGCTGGCGCCGGTGCAGGAGCGCTTCAGAGCGCTGATGGCGGACAAGGGCTATCTGGAGTCGGTCATGAAGGACGGCTCTGCCAAGGCCTTCGCGATGGCAAGAAAAACCCTGTCCAAGGTCTACCGCAAGGTCGGCTTCACACAGCCGAAGGTATAAGCGAAGCATCGGAATGGGACGGAAGAGCTGTCTCCGATGGAAGCAAGCGGCTTGATGCGGAGGCCGGAGGGAGATCATCCGACCGATACGCCGCCGCGCAGAGAGGATCCTGCCGAACGAAGCGCCGCTTGCTCCGGGAAGCCGCTTCTCCGGGAATGGGGAAATCAACCGATCACACAGACAAAAAGCTCCTCACCGCCGTG
>CALWTY010000039.1 GCA_944384585.1 uncultured Clostridia bacterium
TGCCCCTTTAGGGGCTCTGCCTGTAGTTGCCCCTTTTAGGGGCTGTGCAAGCCACCGGTTTACCGGTGGTTCTGACTTTCGGGGTCCGCGGTTGGGATCCCTCCCGGCGGGCGGTGGCGACAGTCCCCTCCGCTGCGCGGCCGGACGGCACAAAATTCAGCGTTTCGACGGGTTCTTCGGTTGACATCCTGTCGTAAATATGGTATAATTTAATGATAAGCAACACGGCAGCGAAAGGGGGCGTTCCATATGGAAAAGCATGATCCGCGGGATCGCCTTGCCGAGAACGATGCCTTCTGGGATATCGATCGGATGCTCCCCGAACGGAAGCCGCCCCGCCGCTTTTCGGACGATACCGAGGCAGTCACCGTTCCGCTTGAGAGGGATGCCTCCGAGCGGGACGGTCAGCCCATCCCTCCCCCCGATTCCGTGCGGCGAAGAGCCATCGCGGAGGCGGCGCTGCGAAAGGCGGAGGAAAAGCTGCATATCCTGTCGGCGGCCGCGCCCTCTGACAGAAAAACCGCCCGGGAGGAATGGGAAAGGCGCGCCGCCGACCGCAGACCGGCAAGGGACGGGATCTCCCCGAACGAGGCCGACCGCAGACCGACAAGGGACGGGATCTCTCCGAGCGAAGCCGACCGCAGACCGACAAGGGACGGGATCTCCCCGAAGGAAGCCGGCGGCAGTGCAAACGACGTGCTGTACGAATACACCCCCGTCCACAACCCCTTGCTTCTCGCCGTCACCGTCCGGAACTGGCCGGCGCGCTACAGCTTCTACGAGCGCTTCCGCGCCGACGCCGTGCGATATCATACCGCCCCCGTCGACGGGGGTGCGCCCCTCGTCTCCTTTTTCTCCTACACGCCGCAGTATTCCCAGCTTTCCGACAGACAGCTCGCCTGCTATCTGCGCTGGCGGCAGGAGGTGCGGGAGGGGCGCTATCCGAACGTTGATTTCGCCTATATTCTGCTCTATATCTACGAGATCCTCAATCTCCCCGATCTGATCCCCCCGGAGGAGGGCGCGGAGCGGCTCTGCCGTCTCTGGCAGGCCTACCGCGGCGGCTATCCGAAGCTCGATCGCATTCTGCCGGATTGGCTCTGCGACTACTGCCTGATCGGAAGGATCGATCCCCCCGCGCTCTGCCGCGACCTCATCGACCCGTCGTCGGGCAGTCTCTTTCTGCGGGAATATTATGCCGGCTGCGAGGCGGGCGGCGCCTCTCCCTATGCGGCGGTCCTGTTCTCCTGCGCCTCCGATTACAACTATCGGAGCGGGAAGTACATCACCCCCGAAAACAGGGAGATCTTCGATCGCCATATCCGGGGCGCGTTCCTCTATGCCTTCGGGAAGGCGGAGGAGGAGAAAATGCCGGTCTTCATCCCCCTTGGAAAGCGGGCGATGACGGAGCTTACCATTACCAGAGATGCCTACCAGGGCGCGGTCTGCGCCTATCATATCAAGCGGCGGATCGGGCTGACCTATTATTCCTGCTCCCGCTCGGTGGAGCTGCGCTTTGCCGTGACCGATCTGATCAAATACGCGGAAAATCACGTCAGAGCCCTGCTCGGCATCAGAAGCCGCTTCCATACGCCGAATCTTGCCATGCCGCTGCGGCGGGCGGTCGACGAATATTTCGCCGCCCTGAAGAAGCAGACAGCCAAGCCCGCCCCGCCTCCCGAATATGAAAAGCTCTATGAGGCGGAGGAAAGCGATTTTTCGCTGGACTATGCAAAACGGCTGGAGGAACGGTCGTGGACGACCACCGGCCTGCTGGTGGGGGAGGAGGATGACGCTTTTACATCGCCGCAGATGCCGCAGACAGCGGCAGCTGCCCCTGTGGGGATATCGCAGCCGGACGGAGTCACCCCGACGGGAGTGCCGCAGGCACTTGATCGCGACAGCCTCCGGGCGGCGCTGGAGGCGGTGCTCCGGCAGGACATGAGCCGCTTCGCCGCGCTGGCTGCCGAGCGGAATCTGCTCCCCGATACCCTTGCCGAGCAGATCAACGATGCATTGTACGACGATTTTCTCGACGCCGTCGTCTATCCCGACGGAAATCGGTTTCTGCCGGTTCCCGACTATACGGAGGATCTTGAAGAATGGATGAAAAAATAACGGTACCCAAGCGGATTCTGGCCTCCCTGATCAGCTCGGTTTCGGCAGGCGTGGTGCCGCGCCTCGGCGCGCCCTATATGGCGATCGGGCGGGAGGAGGAGATCGCCGCGCTGCTCTCCGATCTGCAGACGGTCGGGGAAGGCGGCTCTGCCATGCGCTTTATCATCGGCAAGTACGGCAGCGGCAAGAGCTTTCTGATGCAGCTGCTGCGGGGCTATGCCGCCGAGCGGGGCTTCCTCTGCGCCGACTGCGATCTCTCCCCCGAAAGACGGATCTGCGGCGGCAAGGGCAGCGGCATCGCCACCTACCGGGAGCTGATCCGCAATCTGTCCTCCAAGACGTCGCCGGAGGGGGGCGCGCTCCAGCCCGTGATCGCCAGATGGCTCTCCTCGGTGCAGGGAGAGGTTGCTGCCTCGGGGCTGCAGCCCGGCTCTCCCGCGTTCACGGAGGAGGTCTCGCGGCGGGTCTTTACTCTCTCGAAGGAGCTGGAGAATAACGTCGGCGGCTTTGATTTTGCCGCCGTCATCAACACCTATTACCGCGCCGTCCTTTCGGACGACGAGGAGACGGCGAGCTGCTGTCTGCGCTGGCTTCGCGGGGAATACGCCACCAAGACCGAGGCGAAAAGTGTCCTGCCGGTCGGCTCGGTGATCGGGGACGAGAATTGGTACGACTTCATCAAGCTCTGGGCGGAATTCGCAAGACGGATCGGATATCGGGGCTTTGTCGTCTTCATCGACGAATGCGTCAATCTCTATAAGATCACCAATCGCATCAGCCGCGAGAACAACTATGAGAAGATACTTTCGATGTTCAACGATACCCTGCAGGGGCGGGCGCCGGGGCTGGCGCTCCTCCTCGGCGGAACGCCGCAGTTCCTGGAGGATACCCGCCGAGGGCTGTTCAGCTATGAGGCTCTCCGCTCCCGCCTGGCCGACAGCCGCTTTTCGGGCGGCGAATACCGCGATCTGCTCGGCCCGGTGATCCGGCTGCGCCGTCTGTCCGACAATGAGCTGTACGCGCTGATCGCCCGCATGACCAAGCTCCACGGGATGCACTTCCGCTGGACGCCCCGCGTAACCGAGAACGAGCTGGCGGAGTTTCTGCAGGAGAGCCTGCGGCGCGCCGGCGCAGACGCGCTGATCACCCCCCGCGAGATCCTTCGCGACTATCTGTCGGTGCTGAATATCCTTCTGCAAAATCCCGAAGCCTCTTTTTCCGACGTGATGGGGAAAAAGCGGGAGGAGGCGGCGGGCGAAGGAAGGCGTGAGGACTTCTTGCCGGAGGAGATCGAGCTGTAGAACACTGCCGGGAAGCCGGCGCACAGCCGCAAGTTCCTTCGCATCGATTCGTCGGAGAATGCCGCACGCAAGATCATACCGCCCGACGGTACGCTGACCGTCAAAGGAGAACCGCTCATGAAACGTCGCGTCCTGCCCTTACTCCTCGCCCTGTCCGCCTTGCTTCTTTTTGTGCCGGGAGCAGCGGAGCGCGGGCTTCCGCCCCCGACGATCCCGTGGGAAAGCGAGCCGGCGTTCCCGCCGCTGCAGCCCGACAGCAGCCCCGCCGTAACCATGCCCGCGCTCGATCCCCTGCCGCCCGAAACCACGGCAGAGCCCGAGCCGGAGATCCATACCATCACCCTCTCCTTCGTCGGGGATTGTATGCTGGCCAGCCTCAAGGGAGGGACCGGCTCAAACAGCTTCAATTACTACGCCGAATCGGTGGCGCCGACCCATTTCTTTTCCCGCGTGTCCGATATTTTCTCGGCGGATGATTTCACTGTCGCAAACTGCGAGAATGTCTTTACCGACAAGGCGCTGCCGGAAACGCCGAAGGATCACAGCCCCGCCTATTGGTATCGGAGTCCCAAGATAAATGCCGCTATTTTCAAGGTCGGCGGCATCGATCTGATTTCCCTCGCCAACAATCACACCAACGATTACGGCAAGGAGGGCAGGGAGGATACCATCGCCGCGCTGGAGGCGGAGGGGCTGATCTGGGGAAACGACGGCCGCCCCGTCATCATTGAAAAATACGGCGTCAGGATCGCCGTGCTGATGGTGGGAATGTGGGGAGAATACCGTGTCTCCGCCCTTTCCCGCGAGATCGGGCGGCTGTCGGAGGAGACCGACTATCAGATCGTCTATTATCACGGCGGCAGCGAAAGGAAATATCAGCCCGACGAATGGCGGGTGCGCGCCTCCCGGAAGCTCGTGGACAACGGCGCGGATCTTGTGATCGGAAGTCATCCCCACGTTCTGCAGCCGATGGAGCAGTACAACGGTGCCGATATCCTGTATTCCCTCGGCAATTTCCTGTTCGGCGGATCGGTCAAGGACGACCGCTTTTCGGTGATCTATCAGAAGATCCTGACGGTGAGCGAGGGACGCATTTTGTCGGAGGATTATCGGCTGATCCCGGTGTATGAGTACGGACAGACCTATGCGACCCGTTGGCAGCCCTTCCCGATGGAGGAGGGCAGCGACGATTATCGCTCGGTCATCGCCTTCCTGCAGGGGAAAGCCGACACGCCGAAGGGCTGAGCTTCATCGGAGCAGCAGCAGCCCCCCCGCCGTGATGACCACCGCCGCGAAGATGCGGTTGAGTATCCGCACCGGCATCCGATCGAGCAGCAGCGCGCCGATCCCGCCGCCGAGCAGCGCCGGCAGGCAGTAGCGGAGCGACGCCCCGAAGGGCAGTCCGCCGCCGAGCTGATAGGCTGCCGCCGATACCGCCGAAAGCACCAGCGTCACTGCGGCAGTCCCGGCAAAGAGATCACGGGGATCTCCGCCCGTTCCCGCACCGGGGCGGTCGGCGTTGTCTTCCCCGGAGGGCGTATCCCGGCGGTCGGAGCTGTCTTCCCCGGAGGGCGTATCCCGGCGGTCGGGGCTCTTTCCGAAGCATCGGAGTTCCCCTGCCGCAAGAAGCCCCCCGAAAATCAGCACGACCCCGCCTCCCGTGCCGAAAAAGCCGTTGACAAAGCCCGCCGCGCTCCCCATTCCGAGGAGCAGGAGCAGCTCCCGCAACGGAATCGCCTTCGGACGATGAGATTTTTTCATGAGAATCCCCCCGTTTAGTCATGTTCCCGCCTTCGCGCTATTATGATAGAAGCAGGCAGCGCCGCTGCCGAATCCTCCCGTTTTCCCGAGAAGAAAGGTCAGGTTTTTCAGTTGTCAATAGTATCTGCAGTCATTTACGGAATCATTCAGGGGCTGACGGAGTTCCTCCCGGTCTCAAGCTCCGGTCATCTTGCCGTCGTGCAGGGGCTCTTCGGACAAAGCACCGAGTCCCACTCCTTCACCTTCTCGATCCTGCTTCACCTCGCCACGCTGGCCGCCGTGCTGGTCGTCTACCGCAAGGATATCTTCCCGCTTATCCCCGCCTTCTTCAGAATCGTCGGGAAGCTCTTCCGTCGGCGCTTCCGCTTTGCCGACTGCGACGAGCATGAGCGGATGACGGTTCTTGTGATCGTCGCGACCCTGCCGCTGGCGGTCGCGGTGCTGATCAACGATTATGTCGAGCTGCTCTCCTCCAACGTCAAGCTTGTCGGCGGCATCCTGATCCTCAACGGCGCCCTGCTCTTCCTCTCCGACCTCATTGCCGGGGGAAACGCGTCGCTGAACGATGCCAAGCCGAAAAACGCATTGCTTGTCGGGCTGTGCCAGCTTCTGGCGATCGTTCCGGGGCTCTCCCGCTCCGGCTCCACCATCACGGGGGGACGGCTCTGCGGCTTTTCCCGCGAGTTTGCCGTCAAATTCTCCTTTATCCTCTCGGTGCCGGCGATCCTCGGTGCGAATATCTTCAATGTTCCCGATATGCTCAGGACCCCCGTTCCCTCCGCCGATATCCCCGCCTATCTCTGCGGGATGCTGGCGGCGGCGCTGACCGGCGTGCTGGCCATGCGTCTGCTCGCTTATATTTCGAAAAAAACCAACTTCCGAATTTTCTCCTTCTATTGCGTGATCGTCGGAGTGCTTGCCGTGATCTTCGGATGACGGAAATGCTCTGCCAAAGGAAAGGACACAGCCATGGCTGACAGTAAAAACAAGAAATCCCCCGCCGCCCCGGCAGGAAACAAAGCCGCCTCGGGAGGCAAAAAAACGAAAGCCGTCAAAAAAGAGACGGTCAGGGAGTCGCCGGAGCCTGCCGCCGAAAAAAAGAAGCTGCCCCCCGACGCGAAAATTCATCAGGTGATCCCGTGGCTGCTGGGTGCCGCCGCGCTGTTCCTTCTGGTCTGCTTTCTGTCGGAGGGCTTGACCGGTATTGTCGGGAAGGGGCTCCGCGCCCTGTTCCACGGCTTGACGGGAGGAGCGGCCTTCGCCGTGCCGCTGCTGATGGTGCTCCTCGCCTTCTCCTGGAGGCGGGAGACCAAGAACGGGACGATGCGCTATCAGCTGCTTTGCCAGGCGCTGTTCTTCCTCTTTTTCACCGCCATGATCCATCTCTGGACCGGCGGAAGCCGTACCTTTGACCTCGGGATCTTCTGGAAGGACGGAAGCACGCTGAAGGGAGGCGGTTTGATAGGGGGACTGATCGGCTGGACGCTCTACAAGCTCACCGGCATGGTGGGCGCTCATATCATCGGGATATCGGGCATCGTGATCTTCGGCCTGTTCCTCTTCGGCCTGACGCCCTATTCGATCTACGTCTATATAGCCTATGCACTCTACGAAAGACGACGCAAGCGTAGGGAGGAGGAAGGGGAGCAGAAGACGCCCCGCCCCGCGTTCCGCCGTAGAGAGGAAGAGGAGGCCTATCCCGTCGTCCGACGCGATCCCATCGACCGCCACCGCTTTGTCCCCGACGTATCGGTCGGAGAACCGCAGGACGGCGGGCAGGAGGAAGAGGAGGATGCCCCGCCCTTTGATCTTCCCGATCGGGAGGAAAGCAAGCCCTCCGCCGCCAAAGCCGCGGACAAGCCCGCGGCGGGAAGCGACGGCGGAGAGGAGGGAGGAAAAAGCGAGGCGCTCAAGCCTCTCGGCCCGGTCGGCAAGATCGCCAAGCGCCCCGATTCCGTCCTGCCCGCCTCCTCCGCCGCCTCCAAAACCGATCTGAGCAGCATTTTTATCGATCCCGACGGCATCGACGTGCTGCAGCGCTTTGCGGAGGAGCAGAAGGCCAAGGCGCTCCGTCAGCAGCAGAATGAGCCTGCCGCGGAGGAGGGGGACGGGGCGGCCCGCAGCGAGGCGGAGCTTGAAATCTCCCGCGCCCCGGTTTCGGCCGAGGAGCAGAAGACCGTTCCCGTCCGGAAGGAATACGAATTCCCGCCGATCACGCTGCTCAAGCGCGACACGACCCCAAAGAATCTCGATATCAGCGAGGAGCTTCACTCCAACGCCGTGAAGCTCGTCGAAACCCTCCGCAGCTTCAAGGTCCGCACGCGGATCGTCAATGTCTCAAGAGGTCCCGCCATCACCCGCTATGAGCTTGCCCCGGAAGAGGGAGTGCGGGTGCGCGCCATCGCCAATCTTGTCGATGATATCGCCCTCAATCTCGCCACTACCGGCGTCCGCATCGAGGCGCCGATCCCCGGCAAGGCGGCCGTCGGCATCGAAGTGCCGAACAAATCGGTCTCCACCGTCTACCTGCGGGAGCTGGTGGACACCGAAACCTTCCGCCGCGCCCCCGGAAAGCTCCATGTGGCGCTGGGCGTCGATGTGGCGGGCGAGCCTGTCTTCCTGAATATTGCCAAAATGCCCCATCTGCTGATCGCCGGCGCGACCGGTATGGGAAAATCGGTCTGCATCAACAGCATTATCACCGGTCTGCTTTACAAGGCGACCGCCGACGAGGTCAAGCTGATCCTGATCGATCCGAAAAAGGTGGAGCTGAATATCTACAACGGTCTGCCCCAGCTCCTGGTGCCGGTCGTGAGCGATCCCAAAAAGGCCGCCGGCTCGTTGCACTGGGCGGTGACCGAGATGGAACGCCGCTTCGAGCTGATTGAGGATGTCGGCGTCCGCGACGTGGCAAACTACAACGCGGCGACGAAGGACGATCCCGACCGGGAATTTCTGCCGCAGATCGTCATCATCATCGACGAGCTGGCCGACCTGATGATGACAGCCCCCGATGACGTCGAAGCCTCGATCTGTCGTCTGGCACAGAAGGCGCGCGCCGCCGGTATGCATCTGATCATCGGCACGCAGCGCCCCTCCGTCGATGTCATCACGGGGTTGATCAAGGCCAACGTTCCCTCCCGGATCGCCTTCACCGTCGCCTCCCAGACCGATTCCCGTGTCGTGCTGGATATGGCGGGGGCGGAGAAGCTGATCGGGCGCGGCGATATGCTCTATGCGCCGGTCGGCGCCTCCAAGCCGATCCGTGTGCAGGGCGCTTTTGTCAGCGAAAGCGAGGTGGAAAGCGTCGTCACCTTCATCAAGGAGCATGACGGCGCGCAGGTCGAATACAGCAGCGACATCCTCGACAGCATCGACCGTGCCGCCGCTGCCTGCGGAAGCGGCAAGAAGGGGATGCCCTCTGCCGAGGGCGACGCGGACGGCGAGAGCGATCCGATGCTCCGCTCCGCGATCGAGCTGGCACTGGAAAGCGGCAAGATCTCAACCTCTCTGATTCAGCGCCGCCTGTCGCTCGGCTACGGGCGGGCCGCCAAGCTCATCGACGAGATGGAGAAGCGCGGCTTTGTCAGCGCCCCCGAGGGGCAGAAGCCCCGCACCGTTCTGATCACCAGACAGCAGTACATGGAGATGGTGCTTGACCGGAGCGAGGATCTGTCGTAAATCCCCCTGCGGCGAGCCTGCCGGTCGACGCGGTCTGCGCCTCTGACAACGGGGCCACTCTGCCGGCGGCCGTGCTTGGGAAGCCGCTTGCAAGGGAGCGCTATGCGGCGGGCTCTCTGCGCGGAGCGCCCGCCAGACGGTCTCATCCCGACGCGATCCGACGGCAGAGGGCGGTCGGGGAGACGGGGACGCGCACGCTTCCTCCCCTCCCGCATATCCTGTCAGCAGGAGGAGTCGCTCCGCTGTCGGCCGCGGGGCGCAAGGCACAGCCATGCTGTATACTTTATTTGAAATCATCATCTCGGCGCTGGCCGTCTTCGGAGGCTATACGCTGCTTCACGACATTTTCGGAATGAAGAGGAAACACAGAAGATGAACAACGGAACCATGCCGCCCCCCCGCGAGGATCTGATCGAGGTCGAGGGTGCGATCGAGCATATCGTCTATCAGAACGAGGCCAACGGCTACACCGTCTGTGAGCTGGCCGCCTCCGACAATACCCTGATCACGCTGGTCGGCATCATGCCCTTTCTGGAGGAGGGGGAGAGCGTCAAGGCTCTCGGCAAATGGGAGCTTCACGCGAGCTTCGGGCGGCAGTTCAGGATCGAATACTACGAAAAGCAGCTCCCCGCCAGCGAAGCGGCCATGCTCAAGTACCTTGCCTCCGGCGCGATCAAGGGCGTCGGCCCCGTCACCGCCAAGCGGATCATGGAACGGTTCGGCTGCGATGCCTTCGAGGTGATCGAGCATCATCCCGAATGGCTTGCCGACGTGGAGGGGATCACGCAGCGGAAGGCAAAGCAGATCTCGGAGCGGTTCCGGGAGAATTTCGGCATTCGCTCCGTTATGATGTTCTGCCGGGATTTCTTCGGCCCCGCAACCGCCGTCAAGGTCTTCCGGCAATGGGGAAGCGCCGCCGTCGACGTCATCCGCAACAATCCCTATGCGCTCTGCGAGAGCATCGACGGCATCGGCTTTGAGACCGCCGACCGCATTGCCGAAAGCCTCGGTACCGATAAGACCTCTTCCGAACGGGTTAAGGCGGGGATCTGCTATTTTCTTTCCTACAGCGCCTCCCGCAACGGACATACCTTTCTGCCTGCGGACAAGCTCATCGACGCGGCCGCTCAGCTGCTTTCGGTCCCCTCCGACGATGTCGGGAAGGGGCTGCATACGCTGATTGCGGAGGACAAGCTCACCTCCGTCAAATATAACGGCCGTGAGGTCATCTATCTCAAGGAGTATTTTGAGGCGGAGCGCTATACCGCCGCCAAGCTCGATCTGCTCGACCGTCTCTGCGAGCGGATTTCGCTCGGAGACGCCGACCGCTTTATCTCACAGCTGGAGGCCGAGATCGGCATTACCTATGCCTCCCTTCAGCGCAAGGCCATCGTCGCCTCGATCAACAGCGGCGTGATGGTGCTGACCGGCGGGCCGGGAACCGGAAAGACCACCGTCATCCGCGCCGTGATTACGGTCTTTGAGCGGATGGGACTCCGTATCGCGCTGGCAGCGCCGACAGGACGAGCCGCCAAGCGGATGTCGGAGGCGACGGCGCGGGAGGCCAAGACCATCCACCGCCTGCTGGAAATGGAGTATGCAGACGGGAGCAAGCCGCGCTTCCGTCGGGACGAGAACGATATGCTGGAGGAGGACGCCGTCATCATCGACGAGACCTCGATGGTCGACTGTCTGCTGATGTCCTCGCTGCTGAAGGCCGTCAAGCCCGGCGCGCATCTGATCCTCATCGGGGACGCCGACCAGCTTCCTTCGGTGGGAGCGGGCTATGTGCTGAACGATATTATCGAAAGCGGGCGCTTCAGCTCGGTCTGTCTGAAGGAGATCTTCCGTCAGGCGGAGACAAGCCTGATCGTCCGCAATGCCCACGCCATCAATCACGGACAGTATCCCGACCTCACCGTCCGCAACGGGGACTTTTTCTTCCTCCGCCGGGACGATGACAGGAGTATCGCTCCGACGGTGACCGAGCTTGTCGCCACCCGCCTTCCCAAGACCTACGGGGAGGAGATCCGGAAAAACATTCAGGTCATCACCCCCTCCCACAAGGGCTCTGCGGGGACAGTCAGCCTCAATGCCCTGCTCCAGGAGGCGCTCAATCCCTCCGATCCGATGAAGCCGGAGCGGAAGGTGCGGGATGTGATCTTCCGTGTCGGAGACAAGGTCATGCAGGTCAAGAACAACTACGATATCGCCTGGAAAAAGGGGAGCAGGGAGGGGACCGGTATCTTCAACGGCGATATCGGACTGATCCTGGAGATCGATCCCCCCTCCGAGACGGTTACCGTCGATTTTGACGGCAGGGTCGTTGACTATGATTTTACCATGCTTGACGAAATCGAGCATGCCTATGCCATCACGATCCATAAAAGCCAGGGGAGCGAATATCCCGTCGTGATCATCCCGATTTTTCCCTACAGCGCCCGTCTGCTCAATCGCAATCTGCTCTATACCGCCGTGACAAGGGCGAAGGACATGGTGATCCTCATCGGCTCGGAGCAGACCGTCCGGGAGGTGGTCGATAACAACCGCCTGATCCGCCGCTATACCGGCCTTGCCTTTTTGCTCAAGGCCTACGAATGACAGGAGGTGGCATATGAAACGCGCTTTCCCCGGACGCAGAGCACGCCTTCTCGATCTCCTCTTCCCACCGAAATGCGTCAACTGCGGAGAGCCGATCGGGGAGCGTCGGCAGAGCCGCATCTTCTGCCCCGTCTGTCGGCAGAAATTTCTTTCCGAGATCACAAGACCCTGCCCGGTCTGCGGGCGGGAGTATTCCCGCTGCCTCTGTAAGCCGGTGGGCTTTCTGCCCGATGCGTTCGCCTACTCGCTGCCCTATGACAAGGAGGACGGCGTCGCGCGGAAGCTGCTGCTCTGCTGCAAGAGTCAGCGCCTCACTGATGCCTTCCGGGAGGTCGCCTCGATCATGCTCGCCACGGCGAAGGAGCGGGGACTGCTTCCCGACGGCGGATTGATTACCTACGTCCCCCGCGCCCCCGAAAAGGCGGAGAAAAAGGGAGTCGATCAGGCACAGGAGCTTGCGGAGGAGCTGTCCCGCCTGTCGGGGCTGCCCTGCGTCGGCCTGATCGCGCATAAGCGCTTTTCCCTCGATCAGAAGCTCCTCGGCGGCGCTCAACGGGGACGCAACGCCGAGGGGAGCTTCCGACTCACCCATGCCGCCGGTTCGGCGGCCGGCAGGACGATCCTGCTGATCGACGATATCGTCACGACCGGCTCGACGGTCAATGCCTGCACGCGGCTGCTTCGGGAAGCAGGCGCCGAGCGCGTGATCTGCCTCAGCGCCGCCAAAAATGTGAAGACGCCGCTTTTCCATCCAAAGGAGGAACCCCCATCATGAAAAAAATCGCAATCGACGTCGGCTCCCGCCGCATCCGTTCCGCGCTGATCGGAGAGAACTTCGTTCCGACAGAAGAGCTTCCCGTGACCGCCGTCACCCCTGACGGAAAGCTTCCGGCTTGCGGGGAAGAGGCTGTTATGATGGATATGGCCGCCCCCGGCGCCGTTTCCCTGCAGAAGCTGTTTCCCGACGACGGAAGCCTGCCCGATGCGCGGCAGGCTGTGCGATTGCTCTCCGAGATTCTCAGACGGCATCACGCCAAAGGAGCAAACGTCTATCTGGCGCTCTCGGAAAGCTGCGATGAGGAGGCGGAGCGGCTCTTTGTCGATGCCGCGCAGCGCGCCGGCGCAAGGGATGTCTTCGCCGTCAATGCCGCATACGCCGCCTATCTGGGCTGCGACGTGCGGGGGAATGCCGAGGCGATGCTTCTCCACATCGGCTGCCGCACGCTGAGTATGACTGCCTATTCCCGCGGCAAGGAGATCGCCTCCTCCCGCTGTGAATTTGCCGGCGATGCCTTTGATCAGGCCATCCGCTCCCACATTCTGAAGCGGTATCATCTTGCGATCTCCGCACAGGAGGCGGAACGCCTCAAGCTGGAGATCGGCGGGATGCTCCCCTCCGGAAAGGAGAGTGCCGAGGCGCGGGTGATCCGCCCCACACTCGGTCTTCCCAAGAAGCTGTCGATCACCGCCGAGGAGCTTTCTGCTGCGATGGAGCCGGTCTTCGATGAGTTGGCGGATGCGGTCACGGCGCTGATCCGGAAGCTCCCCTGCGAGCCCGATAAGCTGATTCTGACGGGAGGCGGCGCACAGCTGCGCTCCCTCGCCCCCGCGCTGGCGCCGCTGGTCTGCGTAAACGTCGAGGTCGCTCCCGAGCCCGCCTTCGCCGTGCTTCGCGGGCTTTCGGTGATTGCCGAAAGCAAACAGCGGTGAAGAGGGAGAGGAGGAAGCGTATGGATGCTTTTGCCGTCGGAGGCGGCGGAAGCAGCACCGGGATCCCGGTCATGTCCGCCCGGTTGGGAGCGCCGGCTGCGGCGGGCTTCCCTTGCCGGGGAGAAACGGAAAGAGGGGCGCGGATGTGCTGCGGCAGAGGAGGGAAGAAGCGATGATCGTGTGGGAGGATGAAGGGCTGTTCTCCGGGGAGGAGCTGCTGCTCCCGGTCGGGCTGACCCTGACTGCCGACCGGAAGAGGACGGTCACGGCATTTCCGTCCTTTCGGGAGGCGGCCTTCTATCTGGACAGCCTGCCTGATGAGGAACTTTTCACCGAACCGACAAAGCGGGCGCTCCTCGGTCTGCTTCCCTCCGCTCTGACGGAACGGGGCTATGATGCCGAGGTGGTGTTTGCTACGGAATATATTCTGCGGGCGCGGGAGGAGGTCTGCCGTTCGCTGATCCTCCCCTCGACAGAGCCGCTGCTGCCCGGCCACGGTTATGAGAATCTGACCGATTGCGAGCCCGATCCGCTTGGGGAGGGGCTGCTCTGCTTCGGCACGGTTCTGGAGGGCAGGATCGTATCGGCTGCCTCCGAAAATCCCCATTCGCCCGACGACCGCGTGATCGATATCGGCGTCGAGACGGCGGCGGGGCATACCGGGCAGGGCTTTGCCGCCTCCAATACCGCCGCTCTCGCCTACTACCTGCTCGATCCCGGTGTTTCGGTCACCTATATTGTCGAGGATGACAACGCGGCCTCCCGGCGGGTGGCGGAAAAGGTCGGCTTCCGGATCAATACCCGCGAGCTGCGGGTGGTGAGCGGAAGGATAGGAACGCTCCTTTAAAGAAAAGAAAGCCCCTCCCGTGGGAGGGGCTTATTAATTCCGACAGCGCCGCCGGATCAATCCGGAATCCGGGGTTCGGTGAAGCCGTCGGGAGTAAAGACACCGTTTTCCTCGAGGTAGACCTCCGCCCGTCCGTCAAAGCCGAGGGCGCAGACCGTCAGGAGATAATCCTCCCGCTCCCGGAAGCCGAACGCCGCGTCGGGAGGAAGCGGCGCGTCGGTGAAAAATCCGCCGCCGTCGAGCTTGCCGAAGCTCTCCCGCATCGTCCACCGGCGGAGCGCCTCCTCCCCTTCCGCGCCTCCGAGATAGCGCTTGCAGACGCGGGGCGGGATGGTCCGCCGTCGCTCAAGATCCACTCCGCAGGGGATCTCTCCGAGAGCGCAGACCGCATAGCCTCCCGCGTGTGAGAGGCTGAAATACAGCCCCGGACAGTCCCGGAAAAAGGGCTTGCCCATTGCCGTCCTCTCAAGCCGCCCGGGGTCGGTCTCATAGCCGCAAAAAGCGGCGGCGGCATACAAAAGCGCATATGCTGCCGCGTGCTGTTCCCGGTAGGTTTCCCCGCAACGGCGGAAAAACACACGGATCATCGGATGACTCTGATTTTGATGATGCTGTCAATCTCCGAGAGCTTTCCGACCACCGATTCGGGAATGCCGCCGATCACCTCGACGACCGTATAGGCGTAATCTCCGCGGGAGCGGTTGATCATGTTCTCGATATTGACGTTTTCCTCCGCCACGGCGGTCGAAATCTTCGAAAGCACGCCCGCGACGTTCCGGTGCATGATGCAGATCCGCGCGTCGCCGCTGTGGGGCAGGGAGACGTCGGGGAAATTCACGGAGTGGGTGATGTTGCCGTTTTCGAGATAGTCGATCAGCTCCTTCGCCGCCATGACCGCGCACTTGTCCTCGCTCTCCTCCGTGGAAGCGCCGAGGTGCGGGATGCAGAGAATCCGATCGTCGGCACCCACCAGCTCGTCGGTGATGAAATCGGTCACATAGGCGGCGACCTTGCCGCTCTTGACCGCCTTGATGATGGCGGCCGAGTCGACCAGCTCCGCTCTTGCGAGGTTGATGATCCGAACGCCGTCCTTCATTTTAGCCAGGCTTTCGGCGTTGATCATGCCGGTAGTCTCCTTGGTGGCGGGGACATGAAGGGTGATATAATCGCAGGTGCGGAATATTTCATCGTAGCTGGCGGCCTTTTCAATTGAACGGGAGAGCCCCCACGCCGCCTGCACCGTAATGAAGGGATCGCAGCCGTAGACCTTCATGCCGAGCCCCTTGGCGGCGTTGGCGACAAGACCGCCGATTGCGCCCAGCCCGATCACGCCGAGGGATTTTCCCTCGATCTCACAGCCCGCGAAGCGGGATTTTTCCTTTTCCGCCATCGCCGCGATACCGCTTTGTCCCTGATGCGCCTTGGCCCATTCGATGCCGCCGACAATGCCGCGGGAGGCAAGAAGCAGGGCGGCGATCGCCAGCTCCTTCACGCCGTTGGCGTTGGCGCCGGGGGTATTGAAGACCACGATCCCCTCCTCGGCGCAGCGGTCGACGGGGATATTGTTGACTCCCGCACCGGCGCGTCCGATCGCCTTCAGCTCGCTTCCGAACGGCATATCGTGCATTTTGGCGGAGCGGACGAGAATGGCGTCGGGGTTCTCTGTTTCCTCCCCGACCTGATAGCGATCGGGCGGAAAGCAGTCGGTCCCGACCTTGGCGATCTTATTGAGCAGCTTGATATTGTACATCGGTCTCACCTCGTCATCAGTTTTTGGGATTTTCCTCGGCAAAGCGCTTCATGAAGCCGACCAGCTCACACACGCCCTCCATCGGCATGGCGTTGTAGATGGAGGCTCTCATGCCGCCGACCGAGCGGTGCCCCTTGATATTCTTGAAGCCCGCCTTGGCGGCCTCCTTGGCAAATTTCGCGTCCAGCTCGGGATTGCCCGTGACAAAGGTCACGTTCATCATCGAGCGGGAGGCCTTTTCGACCGGCGCGGCGTAGTAGCTCTGATTGTCGAGATAATCGTAAAGCACCGCGGCCTTTTTTTGGTTGTACTCCTTCATTTTCTCAAGCCCGCCGTTTTCCAGCAGCCACTTGAAGACCAGACCCGCTATGTAGATCGGGTAGCAGGGAGGGGTATTGTACATCGAATCGTTGTCCGCCATCAGCTTCCAGTCAAACATCGCGGGGGTGTCGGGACGGCAGTGCCCCAGAAGATCCTCCCGCACGATCACGATGGTAAGCCCGGCGGGGGCGACGTTTTTCTGCGCGCCGGCATAGATCACGCCGAACCGCGACACGTCGACCGGCTCCGACAGGATGCAGGAGGACATATCGGCGACGAGCGGAATGTCGCCGGTATCGGGGATCTCGCGGAACTTTGTGCCGTAGATGGTGTTGTTATAGCAGATATGGACGTAATCGGCATCGGGACGGAAGTCCTCCCGCTTCGTGACGGGGATATAGGTGTTGTTCCGATCCTCCGAGGAAGCGACGACTCTGACATCGCCGTACTTCTGTGCCTCCTTGAAGGCCTTCTTGGAGAACTGACCCGACACGATATAGTCGGCCTTGCCGGAGCCGGTCAGCAGATTGTAGCAGACCGACGCGAACTGCGTCGAGGCGCCTCCCTGAAGGAAAAGCACCTTATAGTTGTCGGGGATCTTCATCAGGGTGCGGAGGTCGGCCTGCGCCTCCTTGATAATCGCCTCGTAATCGGCGGAGCGGTGGCTCATTTCCATCACCGACATTCCGGAATCCCGATAGCAGACAAGCTCCGAGGCGGCTTTTTCAAGCACAGGCAGCGGAAGCATCGAAGGACCGGCTGAAAAATTAAAAACTCTGTTCATGTTGATCTTCCAATCTCCGGCGGAAATTGATCTGCGTGCAGCCGTTCTGCGCCGGGACAAAACGGCTGCCGGAAATCCGGCAAGGCGCGCGGTCTCTGTTGAATCACTATCTATTATACCTTTCCCGACGGAATAAGTCAAGGTATTTTCACGACCCCGAAAAAATATTTCACCAAATTGCCGTGGTAAAGCGATAAATAACCGTCAAAGAGCCGTTTTTTGAAAAAATCGGGGATAGCTATTTACAGAAACGCCGATTTGAGATATAATGATAAGGCAGACCGCGGCGCGTCGCCGGGGTTATGACGGTTTCCGAATGAACGGAGGATCAGAAATGGATTACGCCAAAAGCGACAGGCTGATCAAACGGATCAGACTCGCCCTGCTCATTGCGCTCCTCGCCGCCGCAGCCCTTCTCTGCATCGTGAAAAGAGACAGCCTGATTCCGGGCTGGAAGAAGGAGAACGGGGTGCGATACTATCTCACCTTTCCCTTCCGCCGCGCCTCCGGCATCACGACCGTAGACGGAAAGGACTATTACTTCTCGGAGCAGGGGGATCACCGGCTGCTTTACGGCTGGAACAAGTTCGACGGCTTCTATTACTATTCCGGGGAGGACGGCTCGATCGTCAAGGGGGAGGCATATGTCGACGGGGAGCGCTATGCCTTTGACGCCGGAACCGGCAAGCTCTACCGCGATGTGGCGTATATCGTCAACGGGAAGCTCTGGTATTTTGACGACCACGGCTTCAAGGTCTTCGGTATCGTCGAGCTTGACGGCGAGAAATTCTGCTTCAGCGAAGCCGGAAACCTCAAGAAGGGGCTTCAGGTCATCGACGGCAGAACCTATTACTTCGATCCCGAATTCGAGCATATGACCTACGGCTTCGTC
This sequence comes from uncultured Clostridia bacterium, assembly GCA_944384585.1. Lineage (GTDB taxonomy): Bacteria > Bacillota > Clostridia > Oscillospirales > CAG-272 > Colimorpha_A. The sequence goes on from CALWTY010000039.1 coordinate 17,767, forward strand.
ACCGTTGGCGGTGCTTCCTATTATTTCGGGGAGGACGGCGCGGCGCTCACCGGCGAGCATATGATCGACGGAGAGCGATACGTCTTTGACGAGACGGGAAAACGGATCGGATGATTGCCGTGCGGCAAGGGCCGCCGCAATCCGGATCCCTCAAAACCATACAGAAGGAGACAATCAATCCCATGACAAGAAAACTGAAGGCAGGCATCATCGGCGCGACCGGCATGGTCGGACAGCGCTTCATCACCCTGCTTGCCGATCATCCCTATTTTGAGATCGCAGGGCTGGCCGCAAGCGGCCGTTCGGCGGGAAAGACCTATGCCGAGGCGTCGGAGGGACGCTGGAAGCTTGACCTGCCCTGCCCCGAAGCGGTCGCCGGCATGACGGTCTGCGACGCCGCGCAGACGGAGCGCTTTGCGGAAGGCCTTGATCTGGTCTTCTGCGCCGTCGACATGAAGAAGGAGGAAATCCGGGCGCTGGAGGAGGCGTATGCCAAAACCGAGACTCCCGTGATCTCGAACAACTCGGCGCACCGCTGGACGCCGGATGTCCCGATGGTCATCCCCGAAATCAACGATTCCCACCTTGCGGTCATCGAGACGCAGAGAAAGCGCCTCGGCACGAAGCGCGGCTTCATCGCCGTCAAGCCCAACTGCTCGATTCAGAGCTATGTTCCGATGCTGTCGGCGCTCCTTCCCTATAAGCCGACGCGGGTGCTTGCCACCACCTATCAGGCGATCTCCGGCGCAGGCAAGACCTTCCGGGAATGGCCGGAGATGGTCGACAACCTCATCCCCTACATCGGCGGGGAGGAGGAAAAGAGCGAGCAGGAGCCGCTTCGCATCTGGGGACGGGTGGAGAACGGCGTGATCGTCAAGGCTGACGCGCCCCTCATCACCACCCAATGCCTCCGCGTGCCGGTGACGAACGGCCATACCGCCGCCGTTTTCGTGGATTTTGAGAAAAAGGTCGGCAAGGAGGAGATCCTCGCCTGTTGGAAGGAATTCAAGGGCAAGCCCCAGACCCTCGGTCTGCCGAGCGCGCCCAAGCAGTTCATCACCTATTTTGAAGAGGAGAACCGCCCGCAGGCGGCGCTTGACCGCGATCTCTACGGCGGCATGGGGGTCTCCTGCGGCAGGCTCAGGCCGGATTCCCTCTTTGACTGGAAATTCGTCGGCCTCTCCCACAACACCCTTCGCGGGGCGGGAGGCGGCGCGGTTCTGATCGCGGAGCTGCTGACGGCGGAGGGCTGGATCACCGCGAAATAAGACATGAAAAGCCTGCCGCGGCTCGTCCGGGCGGGCTGTTTTGTCGGCTGCGTACTGCGGGCTCGTTCTGACGGGCGATCAGTCGGGGAAGGCGGGCGCGCCGCGCTTCCCCGGGACAGGAGGTTGACGATGCACGATATCTGGAATCCCTGGCACGGCTGCGTCAAATGCAGCGAGGGCTGCCGGAACTGCTATATGTATTATCTCGACCGACTCCGCGACCGCCGCGGGGATGAGATCTATAAGACCGGCAATTTCACCTACCCGATCCGAAAGGATCGGAGCGGGCGGTACAAGATCCGAAGCGGCGAGATGATCCGCGTCTGCATGACCTCCGATTTCTTTCTCAAGGAGGCCGACTGCTGGAGGGAGGAGGCGTGGGATCTGATGCGGGAGCGGAGCGATGTCCGCTTCTTCCTTCTCACCAAGCGCCCTGAGCGGGTGTCCTCCTGCCTCCCCTCCGATTGGGGGGACGGGTGGGAAAATATCATGTTCAGCGTCACCTGCGAAAATCAGCGCCGCGCCGACGAGCGCATCCCGCTCCTGCTGGAGCTGCCCTTCCGACACAAAGGGATTATGTGCGCCCCCTTCCTCGGCCCGATCACCCTCGGCGATGCTCTTGACGACGGCAGGATCGAGCAGGTGATCTGCGGCGGGGAGAATTACGACGGCGCAAGACCCTGCGACTTCGATTGGGTCAAAAGCCTCCGCGCGGAATGCGTGGCGCATCAGACGGCCTTTTGCTTCATTGAGACCGGCACGATTTTTGTTAAAGACGGGAAACGCTATCATCTGCCCGACAAGCGCCTTCAAAGCGAAATGGCCGCCAGATCCGGCATGAACTACGTCGGACGGCAGCGGGAATGGAAGCTGACCGACCGTCTCGGCATCCCGTTTCCGAAGGAAGCGCTCTACACGCCGCATTTTCGGGAACGCTGCCGCCGATGCGGGAGTCAACCGATCTGCAACGGATGCTCCGACTGCGGGAAATGCCCCTGACAAGGGCGCGTATGCGACGCGGAGGATGCGCTGTCTCCGGGAGGCGGCTCCGTCGGGAGTCAGGAACAATCAATGCTCAAGCAGAACGCTCCCTCCGCCTTGCGGCGAGGGAGCGTTCTGACGGGATGGGAAGGGCGAGTTTCAGCAGTTCCGGCAGCGGGGCTGCCCTCCGGCGGGGGAAGGGCGAGGGATTCGCCGCCCGTCATGCGTGCCGGGGATGGCGGAGGAGGGGCGGCTCACGCCAGCTCCCAAAGGCGCTTCATGTTGGCAAGCCCCATGCGGATGCCCAGCAGATTATCCTCGATTCCCTCGAATTCCAGCGAGAGGAAGCCGTTGTAGCCGGCTCGCTTCAGCAGCCCGAAGCTCTGGAGGATTTTGGCGTCGCCGTGACCGACGACGGTTCCCCTGAGATAATTGCCGGCGCGGGTTCTGAACCAGCCCTCGCCGGGGGAGGGCTCTGTTCCGGGCTTCAGGAAGAAATCCTTGGCGTGAACATGGAAGGCGTAGGGGAGGAGCTTTGAGACCGACAGCGTCGGGTCCTCGTCGGCGCACATAAAGTTGCCGAGATCGAGGAGCAGTCCGAAATTCGGATGCGCCACACGGTTGACGAGCGCTTCGACGCGGTCGGCATCCTGCGAGAAGTAGCCGTGATTCTCGGTCATGGTGCGGATGCCTTCGGCTTCGGCATAGCGGGTGACCCTTCCGAAGCCCTCGGCAAGACGCGGGAGCGCGTCGGCATAGCCGGCGGAGAATTTCCGCCCCGCAAAGCCGGAGGAGGCATCGTGGCGGAGCATCGGCACGCCGAGCAGGGAGGCCTTGTCGACCAGACGGCAGACCCGCTCGATCTCGCGGTCGAGAGAGCCGTCCGAGCCGTTGAGAAAATCGGAGCCGACGCAGAGACTGACGGCCTGCAGCCCCTTTTCGCGGACATATTCCCCGATCGAGCGAAGCTCGTCGTCGGGGGAGTCGAGCCAATAGGCCTCGGTAAATTCGATGCCGTCAAAGCCGAACTCCGCCGCCTTGTCGATCATGCCCCGGATGCCGAGGCGGTCGGCTTCGGAATAGCTCCCGAAGCTGTAGCTGTTTACGCAGTATTTCATGGTTCCTTCCTCCGTCAGCGTGCGATCTCGACCGCTTTTCCGGTGGCGGCCGACTGATAGACGGCGTCGATGATCCTCATCAGCTCCACCCCGTCCTCGGCAGGAGCGCGGCAGGGAGCCGCGCCGAGGACGGCGTCGATAAAGCCGAGGATCTCGCGCTCGAACAGACCGTTAAAGGAGAGGGCGGTGCTGTTGGCGGGAGAAATGTCGACAAACTGCCCGGCGAGCTGGGTGTACAGCTCAAGCTCGGGATCGAGGCGGCAGCCGGCCTTGGTGCCGAACAGCTCGATATTGCCGACGTCGCGCTTGATGTTGAGATTGAAGCTCGCCTCCACCGAGAGGGTCAGCCCGTTGTCAAAGCGGATCAGGGCGGTGGTGAAGTCTTCTACCGTGTAGGGATCTGTGCCCGCCGTCTCCACCGTCCAGCCCTCCGCGCCGCCGGAGGCGCGGTTCGGCCCGAGATTCTGATAGGTCGTGCCGAATGCCGAGACGGGCTTGGGAAGCCCCGCCAGATAGCGGACGAGGTCGATGACATGGACGCCGAGGTCGATCAGCGGACCGCCTCCCGACCGCGCCTTGTCCCCGAACCAGCCGCCGGGACAGCCGTTGCGGCGGAGATAGGTTGCCTTGGCGTAATAGATGCTGCCGAAGGTGCCGGCCTCGATGAACTGCTTCAGCGCGTCGGCGTCATTCCCGAAGCGGCGGACAAAGCCGATCTGAAGCAGCTTCCCCGTCTCGTTCGAAGCGCGGAGCATCTCCTCTGCCTCCTGCGCGTTCATGGCCATCGGCTTTTCGCAGAGAACATGGGCGCCGCCGCGAAGCGCTGCGATCGTCGCGTCCTTGTGGGCAGCGTTCCAGGTGCAGACGCTGACGCAGTCGAGCCGCTCCTTTTCCATCATCTCGCGGAAATCGGTGTATTGCGCGGGGATACCGTACTGCTTGCAGAAGCGTTCCAGCTTATCGCGGTCGAGATCGCAGGCCGCCGCGATCTCGACGCGGTCGGAGAGGCGGCGATAGCCTGCCATATGGCAATGGCTGATGTTGCCGGTTCCGATGATACCTACCCGTAATTTATTCATGCGTATTCCTTTCCCGGAGCGGTTGTTGTGACGGATTTCTTAACCCGCGATCACGCTGCGAAGGAAGTCGGCAGCGTCCCCGATATCCTTGGCGGGGTCGCTTCCCGCCTCGCGCTCGATGGTGAGGAAGCCGCGGTATCCGATCTCTTCCAGCGCCTTCAGATAGGCGGGGAAGTCGACCGCGCCCTTGCCGAGAGGAAGCTCGCGGAAATACTCGATGCCCTGCAGCTCGGCGGGGACGGGGTGCAGAATGCCGTAGATGTATTCCGGGTTTCCCTCGTGCAGACGGATGCCATCCTTGGCGTGGGTGTGGACGATGTACTTTTTCAGGGTATGGACGGCCTCGACGGGATCGTCCCCCGTGACCATTACCAGATTGGCGGGGGCGGGGTTG
>CALWTY010000040.1 GCA_944384585.1 uncultured Clostridia bacterium
ACTCCTTCGCCAACGCTTCCCGGATCGCCGCAAAACAGCCGCAGCGAAGCCCGCTGCGGCTGTCGTTCGATTCCGTTGCCCGCTGCCGTCCGACGGGGTTCTGCCCCGGCGCGCTGCGGGATGGCGGGATCACTCCTTCGCCAACGCTTCCCGGATCGCCTCGGAGAGCTGATCGGGGCAGGAGGTCGCCTTGAAGCCGCAGCGGATGCCGCCGCAGCGCTCGATCACGTCCTCTGCCTTCATTCCCTCCACCAATCTCGAAACCCCCTGAAGATTTCCGTTGCAGCCTCCGACGAAGCGCACATTTCTCAGCCGCTTCTCCTCGTCAAGCTCAAAGTAGATCTCTTTCGAGCAGGTTCCGCTCGTCTTGTATGCAAATTCAGCCATAGCTTCTCCTTCCGTCACCGTTCCCTTTTCCCGGCAAGCGCCGCATACGCCGCCCGGATATCCGAGGGGGAATGGCCGTACCGTCTCAGGAACGCATAGGTTTTTTCATCATGCTCTCCGCCCCGCTTTTCCAGCAGTTTCAGGCACAGGGCGGGAAAATCGATATCGCAAAGCTCCTCGCTCTCCCAATTCAGGGAGGCGATCTGCCCGCGGTCAAAGCCCTTGAGCGCCAGCTCGCTGCGGATACGCAGCTTCCCGTACAGCTTGGTCAGCGCCAGGCTTCTGGCAGTGCGGATCAGCATCCGCCCGTCGTCCAGATACCCCTTGCCCTTCATATACTGCACGACCTCTCCGACCGTCTCCGGCGAATAGCCCCGCTCCGCCAGCTTGCGGCGCAGCGTCCGCTCGGTATTGTCCTTATACGCCACGATATTCATGGCGGTTTTCAGCGCGGCGGAGCAGGCCCGTTCCGGGTCGTTCGGCGGCGCCTTTTTCTTGCGGGCGATCATTCGTCGAAGCCGTCGTCTTCCTCGTCAAAATCGTCGTCCTCCTCCAGCTCGTTTCCGAGGACTTCACCGATCTGCTCCCGTTGCTCCCTGACCTTTCTTCCGATCGCCTCAAGGGTTTCGGGATTATTTTCGAGGAATTTTTTCGCATTCTCCCGACCCTGTCCGATCCGTTCTCCGTCATAGGAGAACCAGGAACCGCTCTTCTCCACGATGCCGAGCTCGACACCGAGATCCAGCACCTCTCCCGATTTGCAGATCCCCTTGCCGTAGAGAATATCGAATTCCGCCATCCGGAAGGGCGGGGCGACCTTATTTTTCACGACCTTACATTTGGTATGGCTTCCGTAGGTTTCCGAGCCGTTCTTGAGATTCTCGGTCTTTCTGATATCGATCCGTACCGAGGCATAGAACTTCAGCGCCCGTCCGCCCGTCGTCGTCTCGGGATTCCCGTACATGACGCCGACCTTTTCGCGGAGCTGATTGATGAAGATGACGACGGCGTTGGATTTCGAGATCGAGCCGGAGAGCTTTCTGAGCGCCTGCGACATCAGTCTGGCCTGCACGCCGACATGGGAGGCACCCATATCCCCGTCGATCTCCTGCTGCGGCACAAGCGCCGCGACCGAATCGACCACCAGCACATCCACCGCGCCGGAGCGCACCAGAGCCTCGGTGATTTCAAGCGCCTGCTCCCCGCTGTCGGGCTGGGAGACCAGCAGATTATCGATATCGACGCCGAGTGCCTTGGCATAAACGGGATCGAGCGCATGCTCCGCGTCGATAAAGGCCGCTACGCCCCCCATCTTCTGCGCCTCTGCGGCAATATGGAGCGCGATCGTCGTCTTGCCCGACGATTCCGGCCCGAAGACCTCCACGATCCGTCCCCGCGGCACGCCGCCGATGCCGAGCGCCAGATCCAGCGTCAGCGATCCCGTCGGGATGGCGCTGATATTCATGGCGGTATTCTGCCCCAGCTTCATGATCGAGCCCTTTCCATAGGTCTTGGTGATCTGGGAAATGGCAACGTCAAGCGCCTTCTTCTTTTCTTCCTCATTCTCCGGCATCTCGACCGGCTTTTTCGTTTTCGGAGCTTTCATGTCGTTCTATCCTTCCTTAATATTAATATCTGTCGGCGGATATGCCGGATCAATAGGTCGGCCCGTCAAGCAGCCACACGCCGTTTTCCCGCGTCAGAAAGAACTCGACGGTAAAGGTTTTGCCGTTCTCGGTCACGGAGGAGGAAACGACAACATAATCCGGCGTTTTCTTTCCGACCTCCGCCGTCAGCACCTGAAGCTCCCCCCGGATGGCCACCGACGGGGCGGCGACATTCACCATCAGTTTGCCTCCGATCTCCCGATAGCGCGCGCTGTAGGAGAGATCGACCATTCCGTCGCTGCTTTCGGAGGAGAGCCCCTGAAAGGCCGTCACATATACACCTTCGAGATAGCGGGAGGAATAGATCCTCTCCGCCGCCTCCCGGATCGCCCGGATCGAGTCGTACCCACAGTCCTCCCTGACCGGGAAATACGCAGTGTCGGTATGCTCCTCCTCATAGCCCTCCTCGACGGCGGGCAGCCCCTCTCCGAAGAAGATGACATTGATCGCGTGCGATTTCGGGACAAGGTCCTGCAGGACGGCAAGCGCCTCCTCGTCGCTGATCTTGAGGGGCATTGCGCAGGCGGTCAGCAGTATCGCCGACAGCAGTACCGCCGACAACAGGGCGGCAGTCAGTTTTCTCATGGAAAATTCCTCCTTGGCAGCGTATTGCCGAAATCAAAGCAGATTTGTCCTTCCCGGCAGCCGGGCGCCAGATTGATCACCCGAAGCCCCTGCCGCTGGGCATAGGAAACGGTGTAGAAGGTCCCGCCCCGCCGCTCCGTCATCCAGCAGAGGCAGAGCGAGCTTCTGTCCACCATATAGCGGTTGCGGCGCTGCATACAGCCGCGGGCATACTCCTCGCTGACGTAGACCACTTCATCGGCCATCTCCGCCACCCGTTCAAAGAGCGCCGTATCGAAGGGCCGCCATTTTTTGTTATGCTCCCGGCAGGGGAGCGCCAGCGTCAGGCGGAGGGCGGGATACAGCCGGCGGCTGTTCAGGATCGTCACAGAGGCCGCCAGATCAAAGCCCAGCGCGCCTCCCGCATAAAAGCGGGTGATCCCCGCGTCGGTCAGACGGGGCAGAAGCGCCGATATTTCCGCCGAGGCCCGTTCCATCTCCGCCGCCGTCAGGGAGCGATGCCCCGAAAAGCAGCAGGCGGTCTCCCGTCCGGTGAAACTCCCACTCATAGCACCCGTCCTTTCCTCCGTTGATTGCTTTCGCCTCGGCTCAATCCAGCGAGACGGTGCGGAAGCGCAGTCCCCCACAGCCCCCGGCAAGCCTTGCTTCCCGATCGAGGGAGGTCAGCAGCAGCACCTGCGCCCGGCTCCCCTCCAGGATGCGGAGCATATTGGTAAGCCTCCCGTCATCAAGGCGGGAGAAGCTCTCATCAAAGATCATCGGCGGCAGACGATCGCTTCCGCAGAGGAAGGACGCCAGCGCCAGCCGCAGGCTCACATAGGCGGCGTCGGCGGTTCCGGCGCTCATATATTCCTCCTCCCGCGTCATCCGCGTACCGTTTCCGTTATCGGGGCGGAAGGTGAGGGAGAAGCTGCCGTCGACGCCGAGCTCCTCATATTTGCCGTCGGTCACCGCCGCCATCAGCCGTCCCGCCGTCTCCGAGAGCCGCGGGGAGACGCCGCCGCGCATTTTGCGGCTTGCCTCCTCCAGCGCCTCGTATGCCAGCAGGCAGGCGTCATGCTTTTCGGTCAACCGGTCCCGCTCCTGCTCCAGCGCCGTGATCTCCTCCGTCAGCTCGGCGGGAGAGACCGACACAGCGGAAAGCTGCGTCAGCCGAAGCTCGTCCCGATGAAGCGTTTCGGTATCGATTTTGATCCGCGCCGTCAGGAAGCTCTTCCGTCTTCCCGCTTCCTTCGGATCGAATTTATCGGGCAGCGAGCAGGGTTGTCCGTCATCCTCCGCCTCATATGCGCTCCGCTCCTCCGCCTCGGTTTTCAGGTTGACATAGGCCACGCGGCAAAACTCTGTCTTCTGCGCCAGCTTCTCGCTCTTCTCCAGCACGTCGGTCAGCTCTGTGAGCGCGCGGGTGCTGGGGGTGATCCTCCACTGACCGCAGAGATCATCGAGCATGGTCTTGTATCTGGCTCTTTCCTCGTTCGCCTTTTCCAGGCGGAGACGGATTTGCTCCAGGCGGGCGTGGCCGTTATCCTCATCGCTCTGTCGTCCCGCCTCCAGCCGCTTTCGCTCCGCGGCATGGCGGGAGGAGAAGACGAAGCCCGTCACCATTCCGGCAAAGAGCAGCGCCGAGGCCGACAGCAGGCCGACGCCGAGGGCTTGGCTTCCGCCCAGCAGCATCAGCACGCCCGCCGAAGCCGCCACGATAAAGAGCAGACAGCAGAGGAAGGCGGCGGCGACCGCAAGACTCCTCCGATAGGACAGGCGTGCCAGCTCTGCGTCAAGCCGTTCGCTCCGATTCCGCCGATCGGCTCTCCTGATCTCCGCCTCGCGCTCGAACTGCTCCAGCTCTCCCCGGATGTCCCGGATTGCTCCGTCGGCGGCGGACAACTCCTCTCCGCAGTCGCGGAGGCGCTGCAGATACTGGCGGTCGGGGAAAAATCCCCCTCTTGTATATTGCAGGCGGAAGCGATCCGCCTCCTCGACGCTCCGGCGGTACTGTTTCTCCAGCTCCTGCAGGCGGTGATTTCTCTTACGGATTTCGAGGATCTCAAAGATCCTGAGATTTTCCTGCAGCTCCTCCAGCTGCTTCTCTTCCGAGCGGATCCTGTTCCGAAGGGCTTCGACGGAGCCCCCGAGGGAAATCCGTTCCCCGCTCATATCGGAGGCCTCCCGCCGTGCTTCGGAAAGGGAGGCGATCCGATCCTCCAGCTCCCGGATCCGTCCGCCCTTTTTATTCTTATGAAGAAGAGCGGTTCTTGCCTTATCGAGAAGCTGCAGTGTTTTTTTCACGCTCACCGTCTCGTCCGCCGAAAAGAGGAGATTTTCCACCGCCTCGGCGGTCTCCCGCCCGTTGATCTTCCGCCCCGTCGTCTGTCCGACAAAGACGGTGCTGACAAACAGGCGCTCCGGCAGGCGGAAGAACACCTCGCCGGGGACCTTGCCCTCGAAGCAGCGACTTCCGTCGTCGAGATCGATGATCGCCAGCGTTTCCCTTGTTCCGGCCGCCCGCCGCTCGATCCGATAGCGCTTCCCGTCGCAGTTGACGATGGCGCTGCCCTCCGCCGAGCCGGAGAGAAAGCTCATATGCCTCTCCCGATCCTCCTTCCCGGTAAAGCCGTAGAAGAGGAAGCGGAGAAACGCGCCGATGGTGCTTTTGCCCGACTCGTTTTTCCCCTCGATGATATTCAGTCCCCCGGACAGCTCAAGCCCGAAGCGGTGAAGACCCGCGAAATTGCCGATGTAGATCGATTCGATATACATCATGACCGTCGGGGATCAGAGAACCGCCGCAGCGCCCTCGCCGCGCACCTTCAAAACGGCGCAGGAGGAGGCGCCGAACACCGTCTCCATCGCCTTTTTGTATGCCGCCACGTTCTCATTGGGAACGAAGGCCTGAATGGTGCCGGCGAAGCCGCCCCCGTGAATCCGCCACGCGGAAGGGCGCTCGGTGCCCGACAGCGCATGGGCTGTGACGGCAAGGGCAAGGGAAAGCCCCTGCTCCGTTACGTTCTTTGTGGTATAGACGTTCTGAAGCCACATAAAGCTCGATTCTCCCGACTCCTTGACTCCTGCCAGGAAGGCGGGCAGATCCCCTTCCCGCAGAGCCGCCGCCTGCCGCTGCACCCGCTCGTTCTCCCCGATGAAATGGAAGGCGCGCAGGATCGCGCGGTCGCCGGTCTTTTCTCTCAGGGCGGCGGCGCGGCCGAGCAGCTCGTCGGCGGTGAGGCCGCGGAGCGCCGGCATTCCGAATTCGGCGGCAACCGCCCGCATTTCGGCGGGAACGGAGGCGTAATCTTCATTCAGGTCGGCGTGATTGCCGCCGGTATTGGTGATGCAGAGGCTGTAGCCCGCATGGCTGAGATCGAAGTTGAGCTTCTCGATCGCGGCGGCCGCGGGATCCTTGAAATCGATAAAGGAGAAGCCGCCGACGGCGCAGGCCGTCTGATCCATCAGCCCGGAGGGCTTCCCGAAATAGACGTTCTCCGAGAACTGCGCGATCTGTGCGATGACCGGCGTCGGGATCGACGCCTCGTTATACAGATGATTCATGATCGTTCCGACCATGACCTCGAAGGCGGCGGAGGAGGAGATGCCCGATCCCTTCAGCACGTTGGAGGTGGTATAGGCGTCATAGCCGTGCACGGTATAGCCCCGGTCGGCAATGCCCTTGCAGATCCCCGAGATCAGCGCGCCGGAGGTATAGAACTTGTCCTGCTCCGGCTCCCCGGGGAAGCAGCTGACGGTATCGGCGGGGAAGCCCTTGCTCTTGACGGTGACGATATCGGTATCGTTTGCCGACGCGACGGCGATGATATCCAGGTCGACCGCCGCCGCGATCACGCAGCCACGGTTATGGTCGGTATGGTTCCCCGAAATCTCGCTTCTGCCCGGGACGGAAAACAGCCGTACCTCCCGATCCTTGCCGAACTGCGCGGAGAAGCTGTCAATCGCCTCCGTGTATCTCTCCCGCTGCGCGGAAACCGCCTCTTTTCCGTAAAGCGCGGCCAAGCGCGAATCAAGTCCGCCGCGGCGGATCTCCGCGATCAGCTCTGTAGTTTTCATGGTTCGTTCCTCCGTATTGATATCCTCTGGATTTGTAAAGTTACGCTTACCGTATCATTATAGCAGATTCCGTTCGGTTTTACAATATCCTTTTCTGCTCAGGGAAAAATTTTTACTGTTTCTTTTTGAATTTCGGCAGAATCCTCTATGGATTTTTTTCCGATCCTGTGGTATAATGATCCGGCACATCGAAACAAGATACAGGAGAAGGCTATGGGCGGATTGTTCGGCGTCGCCTCCAAGGGCGACTGCGTATTTGATCTATTTTTCGGAACCGATTATCACTCCCACCTCGGCACCAAGCGGGGCGGGATGGCGGTATGGGGGGAGGGCGGCTTCCGCCGGGCGATCCACAATATCGAAAATTCCCCCTTCCGCACCAAATTCGAGCGGGACGTCGAGGAGATGACCGGCAATCTCGGCATCGGCTGCATTTCCGACAACGAGCCGCAGCCGCTGATCGTCCGCTCTCATCTCGGCAACTTCGCCGTCACGACGGTGGGTCGGATCAACAACCTCGACGAGCTGGCGGAGGAGGCGTTTTCCCGCGGCACGACGCATTTTCTTGAGATGAGCGGCGGGGAGATCAATCCCACCGAGCTGGCCGCCGCCCTCATCAACTGCTGCAATTCCATCCCGGAAGGCATCCGCTACGCGCAAAGCCGCATCAAGGGCTCGCTCTCCCTTCTGATCCTGACCTCCGAGGGCATCTACGCGGCGCGCGACCGCTTCGGCAGGACGCCGGTCATCATCGGGAAAAAGAAGGACGCCTTCTGCGCTTCCTTCGAATCCTTTGCCTATCTCAATCTCGGCTACGAGGATTACCGCGAGCTGGGACCGGGGGAGATCGACTTTATCACGCCGGAATCGGCCGAGGTCGTCCTGCCTCCTCTTGACAAGATGAAAATCTGCACCTTCCTGTGGGTCTACTACGGCTATCCCTCCTCCGCCTACGAGGGCGTCAGCGTCGAGGAAATGCGCTACCGCTGCGGCGATATGCTGGCGCGCCGGGATGGGATCGACGCAGACAGCGTCGCCGGCATCCCCGACTCCGGCACGGCGCACGCGGTGGGCTACGCCAACCGCTCCGGCATCCCCTTCTCCCGCCCCTTCATCAAATACACCCCCACCTGGCCCCGCTCCTTCATGCCCCAGAATCAGAGCAAGCGCAACCTCATCGCCCGCATGAAGCTGATCCCCGTCGACGCGCTGATCCGCGGCAAGCGGCTGATCCTGATCGACGATTCCATCGTGCGAGGCACGCAGCTCCGCGAGACCACCGAATTCCTCTATCACAGCGGCGCGAAGGAGGTTCACATCCGCCCTGCCTGCCCGCCGCTGCTCTTCGGCTGCCCCTATCTGAACTTCTCCCGCTCCTCCTCCGAGATGGATCTCATCACCCGCCGCGTCATCGCGAAGCTGGAAGGAGAGGCTGACGGGAGCGCCGCTGCCCGCTATGCCGACCCCGACTCCCGGGAATACGAGCGCATGATCGAGGAGATCCGCCGCGAGCTGCACTTCACGACGCTCAGATACCACCGCCTCGACGACATGATTTCCGCCACCGGCATCTCCCCCTGCAGCCTCTGCACCTACTGCTGGAACGGGAAGGAATGACCGGAAACAAACGATCGTTCCCTTTGCCGTACCCGAAAAAGCAAAAACCGCCGCAGCTTCCCTCCGGCCACGGGAGGAAGCGGCGGCAAGATGTATACACAAGGATGCTGACCGGCATCTTTATTCATATCAACAGACCGGTTTGCAGAGCAGTGCTTCAACCTCCCCGGGCTTTAAAACCTTGCCGACCGACACGACCTTTCCGTTGACAACAAGGGCAGGAACGCGCATAACGCCATATTCCGTCACCTTTGCCATATCGGTGATGTACTCTGCTTCAAGGTTGAGTCCCATATTCTTTACCGCTTCTTTTGCGTTTTCGTAAAGTTGATGGCAAGACGAACAGCCTGCACCCAAGACCTGAATGCTGCGAATCCCCTCCATCGCTTCGATACAGCCCCCGTTCACAGTTCCGGCCGCTTCGCCTGCGGAACCCCTGCAGACGCAAGCACACACAGGCACTTTTTTTCGTTTTTCTTTCCAAAGTGAAATAATGCCATCATGATACCTCCAAATCATTTCTCAGGATTACAATGCGATTCAAACCATATCGAAACAGATGAGCAGCGCCGTCGTACCCATCGCGATTGTCAAAGCTTTGCCGTGCTCCTATCACGCCGACTGCTGTCATTCCCCCATACTGTTTTGCCGTCTGCGTCCCTCCTTTCATATAATCCGGGGCTGAATAAGATTAAAGAAATATCCAACAAGGATAATTCCCCCCGTGCAGATTGCAACAAATATTCCGAGCAATTTCGGCTTTACCGCCTTGCGAAGCATAATCATTGACGGCAGGGACAGCGTTGTAACACCCATCATAAATGATAGGACAACACCGAGTGACGCTCCTTTTGCAAGCAGCGCTTCGGCAATGGGAATGGTACCGAAGATGTCTGCATACATCGGCACTCCGGCAGCAGCGGCCAGAATAACACCGAAAGGATTATCCCCCCCAAGCAGCTTTACGATAATCTCTTCCGGGATCCAATTGTGAATCACCGCACCGACGCCCACGCCCGCAAGGACATAGGGAGTAACCTTTTTGGCGGTGGAAGCAACCTGCGCCCAAGCATAGTTCATACGGTCACTGAAATGCAGTTCCTCTTGCGGCATTTCGAGAGACTTGACATTTCGGATATACTCTTCCACTTGATTTTCAAAGTTCAGCTTCCCGATCAATGTACCGCCAATCACGGCAATCATAAGTCCCAATGCCACATACAGAAGTGCAACCTTCCAACCAAAAATGCTCATAAGCAAAACAATACTGCCGATATCTGCCATCGGGGATGAAATGAGAAAGGAGAAGGTTACACCAAGAGGAAGTCCCGCACTTGTAAAGCCGATAAACAACGGAATCGACGAGCAGGAACAAAACGGTGTTACCGTACCGAGCAACGCGGCGATTATGTTTGCACCGATACCGCGAACTCTGCCGAGAAGCTTCTTTGTCCTCTCAGGGGGGAAGTAGCTTTGGATATACGATACAATCAAGATCAGGACGCCGAGCAATATCATAATCTTGATTGTGTCGTAAACGAAAAACCGAATGCTGCCGCCGATTCTGCCTGTGATATCCAGTCCGCAGGCAGTGAGTATTGTTCCGATGAGTCGGTTCAGCCAATTCATTCCGAGGATTTCCGCTTGAATAAAATCCCACGCAGGTTTTAAGATTTCCATAATCGTCACCGTTTGATAAACACATTCAAATGTATCTATATATAGATCTTAACGGAAGTCGTGCGGAAGGAAAAGACTTACCTTTCCTTTTCACAGCACGACTTGTTTTCACATTCGCAGTTGACGGAAGTGAGTTTGGCCAGACTTTCTGCGGCAACCCTTGCACCTTCGCAGGAAATGGAGTAGTGCATCCATTTCCCTTCTTTTCTGCCAACGACCACACCGGAATCGCAAAGAATCTTCATATGGTGGGACAACGTAGGCTGGGTAACCTTCAGTTCCTCAAGCATTTTACAGGCACACTTTTCGCCGCTTGTCAGCATCTTCAGAATGCGAATACGGTTTTCATCGCAGAGCGCTTTGAATATATGCACCGTTTTTCTCTCGTCCACGCATTTTCTCCCATAGGCAATGATCTATGTATTATTATATTCGATATAGCGATGTTTGTCAACAGGTTCGGGTGAATTTCTTTGGCCGGAAACAAAAAAACTCCCCTCAACCGCTCCTTCCGACGGCAGTTGAAGCAGAAGCGCTCTTTCTGAAGGTCATCAGAGTTCGGTAATCCTGACCACGGATGGCTTAGCACCGTGACTTGATCTTTTTCACAGGAATTCACTTGAAGAGTTCTTCCTTTTCCCTGTGCCCGCTGGCTTATATCGGCAGCGAACCCCTATTCCGTGCGCTGACATTTTGCTTCCGGAAGCATGAAAAAACCTCTCTTGTCGGCAGGCAAAAGAGGTTTTTTGGCGCGCCTGAGAGGATTCGAACCTCCGACCAATCGGTTCGTAGCCGAGTACTCTATCCGCTGAGCTACAGGCGCATTCTTAACAGCGTTTTCTATTTTACCACATCCGTTTTGGTTTGTCAAGAGCTTTGCACGATATTTTCTTGCGTTTTTTCCTGCCGGCAGGACGGGGGGAGAACGCGGGACAAAGGGGGCTTCCCGCCGCGGAACAGCGCCAAGGGAGCGGGGGCTGCCGCACGTCGTCCGATCTTTCCGGCGGCGGTGCCGGTTCGTGTCCTCCGCCTCCTCCCGGCGGTGCCGTTCCGTATCCTCCGCTTACTTCGGCGCGGCAGGTTCGTTATCCTTCGTCCTTCCCTGCACGCCCCGGACGATATTCGAGAAGATCGCCCGGCTGACAGTCGAGCGCCGCGCAGAGCTTGGCAAGCGTACTGATCTTCAGCGCCTTCGCCTTCCCGTTCTTGAGAATCGAAATGTTCGGCAGGGTGATCCCCACCCGCTCCGACAGCTCCGTCACGCTCATTTTGCGCTTGGCCAGCATCACATCGATATTGAAAATAATCTCGTCTTCCATGCCGCCCTCCTATATCGTCAGATCGCTCTGCTCCTGAAGCGCGGAAGCCTTCATGACCAGATGCGACAGAGCTGCTGCGACGACCGAAACGGCGATCCCGACGAATTCGATGAACAGCGACAGCAGCAGGATGCTCGGATGATTCATATCAAGAAGCAGATAGATCAGATTCCCGAGGAACAGCAGCGCGGCGTCCCCGCCCGCCAGAATCGCAATCCGTTTCAACAGCGCGGCATTTTCCGCCGAAAAGGATCGGTCTGAGCCGATATTGACGGCGATCCGCCACGCGCTGATCAACGCAAGGAAGCAGGGGATCGCCGTAAGCCAGATCAGCCCCAGCCACGGCCATTTCGCGTCGCTGAATTCCGGATACCGTTCCACCATGCTTTCCGACAGCATCGGGACGATGAGCGCATAGAGCAGCACCCCGCATAGCCCCACCCCGATCAGCACTGCCCGCAGCCAGTTTGCGAGTGATTTTTGTTTCATTGCCAAACCTCCTTCAGGTTTCAGGATGACGATATTATACCACAGTTATTCTCGCAAGTCAAGTGTTATTTATCGTTTTACGATAATTTTTTCAAAAAAGCCGAGAGCCTCCTCGTCGGAAGCTCCCGGTAATATGCTTTGCGGCGCGGGCGGGCTGCCGCCCGCGCCTGTTGATGTCAGGCGATCAGCGGAGGCTGAATTCGCCAAGGTACGATCAGCACAGAAGCTGAATGTCGTCAAGATACGATCAGCGCAGAAGCTGAATGTCGTCAAGATACGATCAGCGCAGAAGCTGAATGTCGTCAAGGTAGAGAGTGCAGCTTCCCGTCGAGGAGAAGAGCAGCTCCAGCTTGCTGATATTCTTCAGACCCTCCCGTCCGAGCTGATTGCCGTAGGAATCGGAAAGGCTGTTCAGATCGACGGTCAGCGTCAGCCATTCTCCGCCTGCCGTCAGCGACGCACTTCCCTCCGTCAGCTTCGCGGCGATGCCGCTTGAGAAGGAGATGCCGTCGAAGGTCGCGCTCCCCTCGGTGACCTTGATCCTGAAGCGGATCTTCGAGAAGGTGGAATAGTCGTTGTTGACATCGATGAAGAGGACCGGGTCGCCGTTGGAGTCGGTTCCCTTCATGGTAACGCCCGCGCCGAAGCCGGAGCCGCTTCCGGTCAGCTTCAGAGCGGCATTGCCCTGGCAGAATTCCTCGGAGGAATGCGATACCTCCGCCGACTGCACCGGATACCATGCGTCATAGAACCGTCCGTAATGGATCGGGCGGCGGGAAACGTGCCAGATCGACGTCACGTCGCAGTCCGCCCAATCATGCCAGCCCGACAGGGTAGGCTCCTCCGGCTCCTCAAGCCGGAAGGGGGACGCCATAAACAGCACCTTCCCGTCCAGGGAGGAGGCCAGGTTGCAGTGGAAGGTCAGATGCATCACCGCATAGTTCGCGGAAATCGGCCGTTCCACCGAGGGGCTGGTGAGGCGGACGCGGTTTTTGTCGATAATCTCGGCGTCAGCCATATAATACACCCCGTCCTCCCCGCAGACGGTGAAGCCCCGCAGCGGGGTATGATCCTCCGCGACGGAATAGTCGTTTGTCTGATAGGGAACCGTCATCAGCCCGTCTCCGACATTTTCAAAGGTCAGGATCAGGCTGTTACCGTCGGTCTCCATGCTGACGGGATAGGGCGGGCGTCCCTCATGCTCCGCGCCGTAGACGGTCGCGAGCGCCGCCGTCGCAAGTCTTGTTCCGACCGGCTTCTTGGCTTCGGGGTGGCTTGCGTTGTTATCGCTGCGGAATACCGGCGAAACGTCATAGATCGGCACGCAGACGGCATTCTCGTTCTGTCTTGCAAACTCGGTCATGACCGTCGTGAAAAGTCCGCAGCCGAAGACAGGATCGACCGACAGATAGGGCACGATGGTGGGATAGAGGAAGGGCATATCCTCCTCCGGGAAATTGAACTCGCGGCAGAACTGCCGATACAGGCACCAAAGCTCCTGCAGATAGCTGTTTTTGTTCTCGGCGCAGTCCTGCTCCCCCTGATACCACAGCATACCCGCGATGTTCAGCCCCTTGATGGTATTGATTATGGCGTTATACATCGAGGACTGATTCTGAACGCGGTCGGAGTTCCACGCCCGTCTGGTGAAATACCGGCCGGTGCTGGTATAGAGTCTCATCATCGCCTGATCCTCCGCCAGCGTCTGATCCGAAATGAAGGACCGGATCGGCGCGCCGCCGACGGCGCAGAGCAGCAGTCCGACCGGCACGTCCAGCTCTTCTCTCAGGCGCGCGGCGTAGTAATACCCGACCGCCGACACGACCCGCATCTCATTCAGAACCGGCGCTTCCGGGCGGTCTCCGCGCAGCCACACGGCGGTGGGATTCTCCGACATGGGATCGAAGGGGAAGCCGTCGGAGGGCTTTGTCAACTGAAGGACGCGGAAGTAGGGATCGTCGAATTTCACCTCGCCCCAATCCTTGTCAAGCCGCAGGGTATACTGCATATTCGACTGTCCCGCGGCGATCCACAGCTCACCGAACAGAATGTCGCGATGGCGGACCTTTTCCTCTCCGTACTGGCTGTACACCAACTCATAGGAGTCGTAGGAGCCCTTCTGCCCCTCCAGCTCGAGAGACCAGGTTCCCTCCTCCGTGATCCTCATCTGTCCCGACGTCACGGTTTCCCCCTCACGCTCCAGCCTCACCTCCACGGAATAACCGGGATCGCCGAAGCCTCTCAGCACGATCGGCTCGTTCTGTTGAAAGAGCATATTGGAGGAATAGATATTCTGCGTCCGCATTTCTCCGGATTTGATTCCGACGGTATCCATCATCTGACTGAATTCTCCTTTGATATCTGTATCGGGGCTGTATTCCCGTCCGACCAGCTCCAGCAGCGCAAGTCCGGCATTCAGCAGCCCTGCCGTATCCTGATAGCGCAGCACGATCCGCTTCTCAAACACCTCGAAGCGATATTCCCCCGCGGTCATGGTGGCGGGGTCGAACCCGCTCTGATATTCGCTTCCCTCCCGCGAGGTCTTTCCGAAGAGAAGCTCGGCGGCGACGGGAGCTGCCTTGTCATCATCGACCGGATCCATCCTGGTCTGCAGCAGCGTGCCGAGGCAGGAGGTAATGACCTCCGCGCCCTTTCTCTCCTCCTCCGCCATCGACGAAGGAAGCACCGCCGTGTAGGAGGCCAGCTCCGGCAGCAGCGGCAGCAGCGGCGCCAGCAGCATCTCATCCGGCGACTGTGTCTCCTCAGGCTTCGATTCCGCCGTCCCGCTGTCGGTGACATCTCCCGTATTCTTCCCCGAGTCGGCGGGATCACCGGTTCCCGTACAGGCTGACGCGCCGATTACCAGCAGAATTGCCGTCAGCAAACAGATCAGTTTCTTACTCAGTTTCATCCTGTACTCCTTTCCGCCGGCCGCCCGGAGGGCGCCGGCGGGTATTATGTTGCGTCAGAGACTCAGACCTGCGCCCAGGCGCGGTTGAGCAGCTCTCTGGTCAGGGTCACCGTCTCCTCCGGCGTTTTATCGGGAAAGGGAGTCATCTCCATGATCAGCGGCTTCCGATCGCTGCGGGAGAGGAAGCCGACCTCCAGCAGCGCGCCGAGGATCTGCACCAGCTCCTTCTCCCCGATCTCGCCGCCCGGCAGCCCCATCGGGGGATGCTTGTCGCCGTAGAGAGGATGGGAGGTGTCCTTCAGCACGCAGTTGCCGAGATGGACGCGGCGGATATGCCGTCCGCAGCGGCGGATCGAGGAGGTGAACTCCTCGAACATCAGCGGCAGATGCGCCATATCCAGCTCGATGCCGATGTTGTCGTATTCCTTTCCGATCTCCTCCACAAGCGCCACGCAGTCATCGATCGGGCCGTAGAGGTATTTCTTATCGATGGTTCTGTCAAAGGGCTCAAGGAGCGCCGTGATCCCGTAGGGCTTCATCTCGCGGCAGAACCAGCGGCAGAAGTCCTTGAAGGCCTCCTGCGCCTCCCGACGGCGGTCGGGCAGATCTGCGCCCGACACGAAGACAAATCCCGTCGCGCCGATTGCCGCCGCCATGTCGATCTGATCGCGGATCACCAGGCGGTTGATCGCCTGCTCCTGAATATCCGGCGTCGCCAGCGACAGCTTACGGCTGGGGAAGAGATGAAGGGCGTAGGAGACGTCCTTGCCGCTGTTCCGCACGATCGGGATCATGCGTCTGCGCCGCTCCTCCCCGTAGGGAAGGCAGCAGTCCAGCGCCTCGATATCCTGCCGTCCGACAAACTCGCACAGGGTCTTCTCGTGGTATTCCGCATCGGCGGTGCAGGCGGGATAGAGCAGATGATGCACCAGGCCGAGCTTCGCATATTCTTCGATTCGTTCCGTCATAATGCCTTCTCCGTTGCACGTTTATTTTTCTGATAAGCCGCCCAGCATTCGGTCATGGAAGCGCCGCGGAAGACCGACTCCCCGAACAGCTCACGGTATTTCTTCGTATAGGGGGTATCCTGCAGCACGACCTCCAGCGTCACGCCGTCACGGAAGACAAGCGGCGTTCCGCCGGCGCGCTCCGCCGCCTCCTTGGCAGCCAGGCAGATGCGCTCTGCCGTCTCGGCGGTCGGGTAGCAGAGGGCGGCGTTCTCGGAGAGCGATTCCTTGACCGTCACCCCGATCACGTCGGGGGCCAGCGTCTTTGCCTCCGCCACGCCCTCGGAATCTCCCGTGATCATGCAGAGCGGGACGCCGACATCGCCGGCGATCGCCGCCTCGACGCCGATCTCACCGACCGAAAGGCCGTTGATCCGGATGTCGCGGATATCCGGCTCGTAGGTATGATTGAGCAGCGCTCCCTCCGTGCCTTTTTTCGAATGAAGTCCCAGAAGGATCAGCCCGGAAAAGTCGGAATCGAGGCCGCCCCGCCAGGTTTCGGTATACAGGGGCTTCCCGACGAGGAGCTTCACCGCCGCCTTCGTCTTCACCAGCTCGTCAAGCGTAACATTTCTTCCGAAATAGTGCAGATCGCAGATCACGATCTCATCCGCTCCGCCGTCGCTCAGACCGCGGAGCAGCGCATTCAGATCGGACATGAACCAGCGGTGTGCCGCCGGGTATTCACTGCCGAAGGGAGCGGCCTGCTCGTCGCAGACGACGCCGCTGATCCCCTCCATATCACAACGTATCATAAATTTTTTCATTGTATCACCATGCCATTCTGCAGATCGGGGGAGAAATCTCCCCCCGATCCGGTTAAGATTGTCCGGCGGTCTCTGCCGCCGCGCTGCGGAACCGCAGCACATTCCAGGAGATCGGAGGCAGCTCCGCAAAGAATTGCCCGTCCTCCTCCGTTATATCGTTGACCTCTCTCGGCTGCACGCGTGCCGGCTCCTCGAAGCTGTTGCAGTCATCCTTGTCTCCCGTCAGCAGGATATGGCGCTCCGGGATGAGCCGGCCGAATTCCTGCAGGCGGAGGGAGAGCGTCATGCTCTGATCGAGGCTTCGATTGCAGGCGATGACGGTGACGCTGCCGTCCTCTCCCAGCACGCCGACGGCATCGACCGTCGGCACCGTTCCCCAGCGCCGGCATTCATAGCTCGGCCCTTCGGTCAGGGTGTGCAGCACCTGTCCTCTTCCGTAGCGGGAGGCGTGCAGGTAGGGATAATAGATCGCCTGTTTGAACACGCGGCCGCCGTCCTCCGTCAGGATTGGGGCGATGACGTTGACAAGCTGTGCCAGGCACGCCACCTTGACGCGGTCGGAGTGACGGATGAGGGTGATGAGCTGCCCGCCGAGGGAAACGGCATCCTCCAGGGTATAGATCGCCTCCAGGCGGTGGGGCGCTTCCGACCAGCGGGTGAAGACGTCCTTCGTGCTGTTCCAGATATTGTATTCGTCAAAGCTCAGCCAGATCGTCTTCTTCGACCGGAATTTGGCCTTCACATAGTCGCAGGTCGCCGTCGAATCGAGAATATGCTGCTCCATATCGGCGTTGGAGGCGAGGAAGGAGGCGGTGTCGCCGTCCTGGCGGTTGAAATAGGTATGGAGCGAGAGATAGTCGACGGTCTCGTAGGCCTGCTCCAGCACCACCCGGTCCCATTCCGGGAAGGTCGGCATATCATAGTGCTTCGAGCTGCCGCACAGCACCAGCCCGATCCCGGGATCGGTGCGCTTCATCAGCTTGCCCGCCTCGTTTGCCAGCCGTCCGTATTCCTCCGCCGTGTGATGTCCGATCTGCCATTTGCCGTCCATCTCGTTGCCGAGACACCAGAGCCGGATTCCGTGCGGCTCCTTGTGTCCGTTTGCGATCCGCATATCGCTGTAGCGGCTTCCGCCGGGATAGTTGCAGTATTCCACGAGATTGGCAGCGTCCTCGACCCCGCGCGTGCCGAGATTGACCGCCAGCATCGCCTCGGAACCGGCGCGTCGGCAGAATTCGGCAAACTCATCGGTTCCGAACCGATTGGTCTCGGTAGCGTACCAGGCACGGTCCAGCGTCCGGGGACGAAGCTCGACCGGTCCGACGCCGTCCTCCCAGCGGTATCCCGAAACGAAGTTTCCGCCGGGATAGCGGATAACGGGGACGTCCAGCTCCCGGATGAGGGACATCACATCGCGGCGAAATCCCATATCGTCCGCCGTGGGATGCTCCGGCTCATAGACGCCGTGATAGATTGCGCGCCCGATATGCTCAAGAAAGGAGCCGTACAGACGCTTATCGATGCGATTCTTGACGAATTCGCGATTGAGTGTCAGTTTTACATTCATTCTGTATTCCTCCGCTCCCCCCGGATGGCCGGGGGGAGCTGATCATTATGCTTGGGTTACTGTTATACGACGCGACGGCGACGGAGCAGGCAGACGGCTGCCGCCGCTGCCGACAGGAGGCAGAGGGAGAGGAGCATACCGTCGGCGGTATCGGGCGTCGTGGGGGGCGGATCGGAACGAACCAGCTTACCCTCGGCATTGACGCTCCAGTAATCGGTTTCGCTGACCTGCTTCACGCGGACGGCTTCATAGCCCGACGCCATCTGGCTGCCGCTCAGCACGACATTGCCTTCGGCGTAGCTGTCCACGGTGATTGCGATGCTGCCGGTCAGCTCTCCCGTGATCCCAACGGTCTTGCCGTCGTAGAGGTGGATCGGGTTCTCATCCCCGACGATCACCGGACCGGAGACGCTGATGGAGGTCGCCGTGATGATGCAGACGCCGGGGCCGGATTTGCCGGAGGTGTTCCCGGTGATCTTTCCGCCCTGAAGATCCAGCTTGCCTCTGTTGACGAGGAAGCCGCCGCCCGTACCGGTCGCATTATTCTCGGAGATCGAGCCTCCCTTCATCGTAAAGACGGCCTCCGCCTTGTTGACGAAGACGCCTCCGCCGGAGTTGGTGCCATGGGTCGCGGTGTTCTTCGTGACCGCTGCGCTGCCCGACAGCTCGAAGCTGCCGCTGTCGAGGTAGATACCGCCACCGTTGACCGCTTCGTTTTCGGAAATCAGCGCCGTTCCGCCGACAAGGCAGCCGTCGGTTCTGATATACAGACCGCCGCCCTCCATGCCGGTGGTGTTATCCAGGATCGCGCCGCCCGTGATCTCGGTCGTGCCGCCGTAATGGTAGACGCCGCCTCCGCGGATCTTTCCGACCGCGGCGTTGCCGACAACCTTACCGCCGGTCATATAGAACTTGCCGCCGCCGTTGAAGATGCCGGCTCCGCCCATGCTGACGGTATCGGCGCCGATCTGGTTGGCGGTGATCAGACCGCCGTTCATGGTCACGGTTCCCTTGGAGGTTATCTGGATTCCGCCGCCGCCCGTGCCCTTCTGGGCCATCGTCGCGGTGCGGTTGTTGCCGCGGATGACAACGCCGGGCTGGATGGTCAGCTTGCCGCTGTTATCGATGACGGCGCGCTCCGCAACGACGCGGTTTCCGTCGAGGATCAGCGTGGGATCCTCATCGCTGCCGGTGCTGCTGCCGAGCGTCAGCGAGACATTCTCGTTCTGAAGCTGGAAGAACTGCACCTTCGCGGAATCGCCGCGATAGATGGTGTGCTTCCCTTCCGACAGCAGCGTGTACTCGCCCTGACTGATGATGATGCCGGCCTTCAGCGACACGTCCGCCTTCAGCGTCACGGTCTTTCCGTCTTCCGAGGCGGTGGCGGCGCTTTCGCCGCCGAGCACCTTGACGAAATCCGCCGCGCTCTTGACTGCGCCGCCGGGCGCTTCAATCGGCGCGTCGGCCGCTGCGGTCGTGAGGATCATGGTGGAGAGGATCAAAAACAGGGACAGTGCCAGGGATAACGATCGTTTCAGGTGTTTCATGGGAAATCCTTTCCGAGCGCCTGTCGGCTGCTCTGTATTGTATTTCTTAATAATAGACCTTATCAAATGCGTCGATCATCTGCTGCAGCTTGGAGCCGTTTGCCGCCTCGTTGCCTGCCAGCGTCGAGGAAACGGCGGTATTGCCCTGGGCAATCAGCGTGCGGACGTCGTTGTCAACGGTGAAGGTGGCGCTGAAGCCGAGGTCAATATGCATTCCGTCATAGATGATATCGATCATCCGCTTGGAGTCCTCGTCGCGGGTGATACGATCCTGCATCAGGGTCTTCTGCAGCTTGGGGGTAATCTGCGTATAGGATTCATATGCCATATCCTCCATCAGCCGGCCAATCATATCAAGCTGCTGGCTTGTGATCATGACGCAGCTTACCGAGGCGTGAGAGGTATGCACGAAGGCGCTGTACTGCTCCTGCGTGTCGTCATACTTCGGATACGGCAGGATCCCGAAATCCGATTCCATATTGGTCAGGGTGCGGATGCCGCCCATCGAGGCGGGGAAGAAGAGGCCGCGATCCTGGACAAAGGCATCGCCGGGGATGGAGCCGCGCAGGGTGTGATCCTTGACGGGATATCCGGTATAGCGCTCCGCGAGGAGGCAGAGGGTCGCGTCGTTCAGGAAGGAGATCAGCTCCTCCGTCTTATCGACAAAACTCTGTCCCGTGATCGCCAGCGAGGGAATATCGCTTCTGTCCTTGCTGATGATCTGCTCTCCGAAGCCCATCATGAAGCCGCCCCAGCAGCCGTTGTTGGTGACGAAGCCGTAGCGATCCTTTTCGTCCATGACCTGGTCGCCGTTCACCTCGCCCGTCACGCCGCGGCAAAGCTCCATGAAGCGCGCCATCGTCCAATCGTCCTGATCGACCAGCTGATACAGGTCGGGAAGCTTCATCTCGTCCGCGATCTTCTGGTTGAAGAGCAGGCAGAGCGCCGCATCCAGCACGCGGATATTGGTATAGCTGGCGAGGAAGAAATTCTTCCCCTTGAAGGAGGTGTCCTCATTGATCCCCTGCATCCACCAATCGTTTTCGATGTTGATATGCGGGATCTCGTCGGCGCTGACCGCCATACCGTTCTGCGCCATCAGCATGGCACCGTTGATATTGGGCATGACCACGTCATAGTCGTCGCTCTGGGATTGATAGCTTCTCTGCGCCTCCTCCCAGGGGTTGCGGGTGGAATGAACTGCTTGGAAGACGATATTGTATTTCTCCTTGATCACGGAGTTTCTGAGGTAGATCGCGTCGATCAGCAAATTGGACGACGGCTCCTCGCTCTCGATCTCGGAATAGGGGAACTGCGCATTTTCGGAGGGATCGTAGCAAAGCACGCGGAAGGCCGCGCCCTTGAAGTCGACCGCCTCCGGTCCCGTGCCCACCTGCTGCTCCGTTCCCGCAGGCGTATCGCTTCCGCTTTCGACGGGGTCATCTCCCGACTCACGGCAGGCGAGCATTCCGACGGTCACCGCAAGGAGCAGCACCGCCGCCAAAAATCGTTTCGGTTGCTTTTTCATCCTGATTCCTTTCCGGCGGCGGGGAGGCCCCGCCGCCTTGCCTGTCTCTGCTTACGGATTGAAGTTCTGCGCGTCCTCCAGCGTCGAGAAGAAGCCGATATAATCGATCGTCATCGAATCTCCGACGGAGGGATTGGGAGCTGTGCCGAGATCGAAGCGCATTCTGACGACGGTGCCGTTCCAGTCGCCCTGCGAGAAGTTCTCCTTGGCATCGACCTTGACGATATACTCCTTATAGTCGGTATCGTTGGCGGAAATCTGCGGGAGGGTCAGGAAGATCAGGTTGCTGCTCATGATCGGGGAGGTCCAGAGCTTGAACTGCGTGCTGTCCGATTCATTCTTGATTCTGATCTTCATATAGCTTCCCTGCACCGCCTCCAGCTGACAGCTCAGCATCAGGCGCCAGCCCTTATCGTCCGCCGTCACCTTCACGGCATCCTGCGTGAAGCTGACCTCTCCGAGAGAATCCATCAGCGCGGCGCGGATCTCCGCCTCGGTGGAGGTCCCGAAATCGAAGAGCAGGGTCGGTCTTCCCTTGGAGACGACCTCGGTCTTGATGCCGGAGGGCTTGTTGGCCGCCCGCCATTCATCGATGTCAAACTGCTCAGCCGACGTCTCGTTTGCGAAGATGCCGAAATACGCGATATCGACAAAGTCGTTTTCGATATCGACCTCTCCCAGCGCGGCGAACTGCAGGCGGAAGCGGTTGACCTCACCGACCCACGAGCCCTGGAGGGTGTTGTCCGCGATGTTGTAGATATAGTCGACATACTGCTCCATATAGGGCGTGATATCGCAGCGGCCCTGGAAGGCGAAGACGTTGTTGGCGTCCTTGCTGGGATCTGCGAACATCACCAGCTTGTTTGACATACTGTTGTTCTTCAGGCGGATCAGGATGACCTGGTCGCCCGTTGCGGTGAAGGTGTCGGTATGAAAGCCGACGCGCCAGGAATATTTCGCTTCGGGAATGGTCTTTTCGGCATAGATCCGAAGGGAATCCTCCTGCAGCAGCTTGGAGTTGTTGCCGCCCTCTCCCGAAATCGCCTGCATCACCTCATGCTCCCGTTCAAGATTGAGATCCATGAAGAACAGCGGCGTGGTATCGACCGGCTGATCCGGGTCCGGCTCGATGGTAGCCGGAGGTTCGGTGCCTTGCGGCGCGCTTGAGGCGGTGGGCTCCGTTTCGTCGGAGGCGGTCGTGACCGCCGCGGAGGAGGCCGTGCCGGAGGTGCCGGGGGTCTTGCCCCCGTCGCCCGAGCAGGCAACCGTGCCGAGTACCGTCAGCAGCGCGAGTGCAAGCAGGCTGATGCGTTTGCGGATACTTGTCATGTCAGTGATCTCCTTTTCTTTACTTATATAAGGGAACCTCTAAAAAATCCCGAAGATATTGAATAAAGTCGCAAAGTATGATATAATGGGAACAAACAAGAGAAGGG